>NZ_CP020038.1:3187689-3495284 GCF_002157225.2 Agarilytica rhodophyticola | reverse complement strand
ACAAATAGACTTCTACGTAGATGTCTCTACTGGCAACATACAACAATTAAATCTTCAATGGCAGGTAGATATTCAACAGGGATTATCCTTACAACACGCTCAAGAGCAAGGTCTGGATCTCAGCTCAGAAGAGTTACAACAAATACTAAATGGAAATTGGCAAGTCTACCTTGTTGTGGGTAGTTTTCTATCTCAAGCACTGCCTGTTCAATTTTAATGTAGCGATTTGTGTTAACACATCCTATCCAGCCACCAATGTAAATTATTGGTGCGCTGCAAATCTAAGCTTTAAACACGAACTTGCACTTATAGCTTGTACTTACAGATATTCGAGACCTCTTTTTCTTGAGTAAAGTTTTGTACATAACTCATATATCAAATACCACAAAGACGTTGCGCTAAAAGCTGTTGGGTAGCAGGTGTTGGTGCCCTCTCAAAAGCAGAGATGCGGTATTTTTCTGCCTGTTCAATATCGCCGGCAACCTGATATAAATACGCTAACACCGCCGCCCACACAAAGGAATTCAGCAACCACGTGGGTGCATCAAAGTCTGCAAGAATTTTTAACCCAGCTTCTGCCCCTTGCCATTGGGCTAAGGCTACAGCACGATTTAGACGGTGTATTGGAGAACAGACTGTTTGCTCAAGTAGATAATAGTTATCACATATTCTATCCCAGCGGGTATCGGCGAACGATGTTGCCAAGCAATGCTCAGCAGCAATTGCAGCTTCAGCGTGATAGCGTGAAAAAGAATGTCCTTGTGCAGATTTTTGTAGCCATTCAAACCCGGTATATATTTTTGCTTTATCCCAAAGAGAACGATCTTGGTCTTCTAGTAAAATCAAACCACCAGAAACATCTTGTCTAGCATCCAGTCTCGCTACATGAAAGTACATTAGTGCAATAAGACTGTAAGTTTCTGTCGCTTGCCCATGTGGGCTGTTAGCCAATAGCAATGCTAAACGAATAGCTTCATCGCACATTTCTTTGCGTAGACTATGTGCTTGATTCACAGACAAATATCCCTCTGTGAAAATAAGATAAATAATACGATGTACAGCAGGCAACCTTAAAGGATATTTTTCCGCAGCGAGTTCAGCAAATTCCAGAGCATGTTGTTTTAAATAATTGCGCGCTCTACCATAACGTTTATAGGCGTTAGCTTCAGAAATAAATAAGCGCTGGGCAATTTCTTGGATGCTAAAACCGCACATGGCCTTAAGGGCAAAAACCAGTTGCGATTCTCTCGGCACCTGTTCGTGGCAACAGACAAATAACATCTTCACCATATCATCTTGAAATTCTTCACTAAACGAAACTTCAGGCATCAATGCCACCTGATCTAGCAAGGTCTCTTGCTGCCTTGCGAGAATATGCTCCCTGCCGCTTTGCTTGCGAATTTCATCTATCAGGGTATTGAGCGCTGTCGTATAAAGCCAAGCAGAGGGCTTATCCGGTATGCTTGCTACTGGCCATGACTCCATAGCAGCGAGCAGAGCTCGCTGCACGGCATCTTCGACACTATCAAAATACTCCGCTCCCACGCGGCGACATAAGGTCGCCACCAATTTGGCATATTCATGTCGAAAAAAATGCTCAGCTAAAGTGGTATTCTTCAAGAGCTAATAATCTCCCTTACTTCCACACTTGAACCGGGAAAGACGCCAGGGCTTTGACGAGCAACTTCAGTAGCTTCTTCAATATTTTCAGCCGCCACAATCATAAACCCGCCAGCGATTTCTTTCGCTTCCACAAAGGGACCATCACTTATCTGCTCAGTGGTCACCACTTTACCTTCCCCTAACTTGCCTCCCATATCGATAATATTGTCTTTAAAGGTTTCTTTCCATTGGTTAAATTTCGCCATCATCTCTTCCATTTGCGCGGGTGAAGGGGCTTGTTTTTGCGTGTTTTTTTGTGGCTGACTACGCATAATACATAAATAGTTTTTTCTAGACATCGTACTTCCTATTTGATCAAATTTGTAAAATCGATTCGGTTGTTACACTGTGACGTGTCAACATCACGGTTTTGGACACACAACTTAAAATTTTTTAATTAACACACACTTATTGCGACAAAATGCCGCATTGTGCGAAAGTCACATGCCTTTATACTCCCCTTCAAAAATATCTCCCATAAAAATTTATTTCGTTTCACGAAACAACATTAGTCAATAAATACAAAAAAGTTTTAGGACGTGGCAATGCGCGTAATTTCAATATTAGGCAGTGTGTTTTTAGTCAGTGCTTGTATAAAAGCCCAGGCAGAAAACAACGAAGAGCAGCTTCTGATTATTAGTGACGGGCGTATTAAAGATACTTCAGTAGTGAGTCCAAGTAGCCGTATTAGCGCACAAGAATTACAAAGCATTAGCTTTAATACTGTTGAAGATGCTATCAGCCATGAACCCAGTGTCATTGTCCGCCGCCGTTTTATAGGTGACCCAAACGGAGTTATTGGCATTCGTAGCTCCAATATGTTTCAAGGCACCCGCTCTATGGTGTTTGCCGATGGCATGCCCTTGCATTATCACTTGCAAACGCGCTTTTCAGGCTCACCACGCTGGTCACTGGTGTCCCCCGCTGAAGTAGCAGAAGTGGAGTTGATCTATGGCCCATTTTCAGCGGAGTATAGCGGCAATGCTATGGGCGGCGTGGTGAATATGACCACCAAAACACCCACAAAACGTAAAGTTATCTTGCAAGGTAGCTTGTTCAGTCAGGATTACAGTATTTGGAGGACCGACGAGAACTTTAATGGCGGCAGAGCCTTTATCGCTTATGAAGACCGTTTTGAGGACTTTAGCCTACACCTGTCCTACAACCATCTGGAAAATGATAGCCAACCCCAAACGCAATACAATGCAGGTATTATCACAAGTCCCACCGCTAACGCCAGAACAGTCAGTGGCGGTTTTAACGGATCGAACGAATTCGGCCAAGCTGTTATCTATTATGCTGACTCCGGCCCCACTAACGCCGTAACTGATTTATTTAAAGCAAAATTTACCTATGATATTAACAATCTAAAGTTACGTGGCTCCATTGCCTATGAAGAGCGCGATCGTAAGCAGGACAGCGCCAATAATTTTATTCAGGATGAAAATGGCAATACAGTATGGAATGGACTAGTACAATTAGATGGACAAGCATTTAATATCAGAGGCAGCAATTTTCAAAACCGTGATCAGGATCGCAACAGTCTACTTAGCGGTCTGGGCCTAAGCGGCGATATCAGCAGCACATGGCTATTCGATGCATTTTACAGTAATTTTAGAATATTAGATGACAGTGAAGTACGCACAGGACGCAACCCTCTCGACCCAGACTTTATCGCGCAAAATAATGCATTTCGAGGCCGTATTACTGAATTTGAAGATACTGGCTGGGATATTTTCGATATCAAATTTGGCACACAAGAATTATTTGGCAACCCGAGCCAGCGCATATCCCTTGGCTTTCATGTCGATAGCTATGAATTAAACATCATCGCCGACGACTACAACTCTATTGACAATATCCGCCCTGCCGATGAAACAGATGGCGATCTTAGTAGCGGCCGTTCAGACAGCGGCGGTAAAGCAAGCACTCTCGCTCTTTTCGCCCAATATGGCTACACCCTTTCAGAGCAATGGGATCTTGCACTAGGGCTGCGTTACGAAGACTGGGAGACGAAAGACGGCTACTCTGGCGGCAACACTGTAGAAGACCGCACTGAAAGTGGCTGGTCACCAAAATTTTCCTTGGGCTTTACCCCTAACGACAGCATCGCTGTGCGCTACTCCTTAGCACGCGCACTGAGATTTCCTATTATTGAAGAGCTTTATCGTAACGACGGTGCAACCAGCGACGGTTCGGTATTTATCTCAGACCCGAGCTTGCAACCAGAAGATGGTATTTTTCACAACTTGTCTTTCGAACACACCCTAGCAAGCGGCAGTGTAAAAGTTAACGTGTTTTATGATGTTGTAGACGATGTAATTTTCAATCAATCCACCCGTACCGATATTGGCAGCATCACCACTAGCTTGCCCGTAGACGAAGTGACAACAAAGGGTGCCGAGTTCACATTGCAACAACAAAATATCTGGGGAAGCCTGCTCGATATTCGTTATAACCTCAGTTACATAGATACTGAAATTACCAAAAATATATTAAACCCAGAAATTGTAGGCAACGACTTTCCCCGTATGCCAAATTGGCGCAGTAACTTAATCCTAAGCTATCCCCTTAGCGATAAGTTTAAAATGAGTGGCAGCGTGCGCTATGCCAGTGACAGCTCTGGAAGACTCGATAATAACGACACTGAAGAAAATGTATTTGGTGCTCATGATGAATTTATTTTCTTCGGTGTTAAAGCCAATTGGCAGCTGGCTAAAACCACCTTGCTAAGTGCTGGAGTTGATAATATCGCCAATGAACAAGCCTATGTATTTCATCCCTGGCCCTCTCGTACATTTTACTTAGAAGCAACACACACATTCGGCGAATAAACTTAACATATTAAGGTAACCCTCTGTGAAAAGACAAAGCTATTCACTATTGCAACAACGTATATGGCGCTGGCATTTCTTTGCCGGCCTAATGGTATTACCTTTTGCAATGGTGCTAGCGATAACAGGTGGCATTTATCTTTTTAAACCACAATTTAATGCCTATTTCGAACGTTATATCGATAGACAGGCGGATACCAGTAGCGGCGAAAAATTATCAGAAGACGCCCTTGTCGCCAGTGTATTAAGCACCTATACCGGCGCAAAGTTTAAACGCTATACGCTACCAGAAAACGGCAGTGCTGCAGTTAAAATTGAAATCGACTATCAAAATGATCGCCTTGTTACTTGGGTCAATCAATTTAATGGTGAAGTATTACACGAGTCACCTCGTGGGCAGCGTTTTATGAATTTAATGTCTCGTATACACGGCGAGTTACTGGTAGGCAGACGTGGCTCCTACTTGGTGGAATTTATGGCAAGCTGGATGATAATTCTCATTATTAGCGGTGTGTTTTTATGGTGGCCACGTGCGCAAGAGATTTCCCATAGCCCCGGTGCAGCGATAAAACGTGCATTAGGCCCACCTAGTGCACCGATTAAAAAACGTAACTTCTGGTACCACTTGCATGGCGTCACAGGTCTATGGATTTCAGGCTTTGTTCTGCTGTTGTTGTTGTCAGGATTACCTTGGACAAAAGTCTGGGGAGGTCTTTTCCAACAAATACAAAGCTACATGTCTTGGGGAGGTCCAGGCCAGGAATGGAATATTACCTTAACCTCTCAAGACCCGCATGAGCATCATAAGCAAACGTCAAACAAAGACGACGGCATTGACCTTTGGCAATTATCTAACGATGAGGATATTAAAGTCACCCTTAAATCCAACGCTGAAAATAACACCGACACAGCATCGGTATTACTTTCAGATATTGTACTTAAAATTCGTGACTTTGATTTGCATCCCCCCATCGAGATCCATCCACCAAGAGGAGAAAATGGTGTATGGACAGTGCGCTCCATGACTCCCAACCGCCCTCTTCGACAAACCCATCACTTTGATCGTTGGAGTGGCGAAAAGATTATGAGTATTGTGTTTACAGACTATCACCCAGTGAAAAGGCTCGCCTCCTATGGTATTGCTTTTCATGAAGGCGTGTTATTCGGTTGGCTAAATCAGCTGCTGGGGCTTATCGCCACCTTGGGAGTGATACTACTAAGTATTACCGGTTTCTATATGTGGTGGAAGCGACGCCCTGAAGGCAAACTCGCCGCACCCGGCATTCCCTCTGGAAAACATATTCCAGCCTGGGTTGTGATTACTATTTTAGGCTTTGCTTTATTCTTGCCTTTGTTCGCCCTTAGCTTAGCCATAATCCTTCTGTTTGAATTCAGCCTGAGCTTGTTTAACTCTCGTATAATGCCGCAACTTAAAATAGACAAGGGGGAGTAAAGATTTAGAGGGTTAAACTTCTACAATATCGCTTTTTAATGCACCGACAAAAGCAACTATTTCTTGTACCTCTTGTTCCGGGATATTTAACCTTTGCATCGTAGCTCCAGCATGTTGGCAAAAAATATCCCAATCTTCTTCGTCGATATTCATACCTCTGTGCGTTAATAGCATATCCCTACCAGTGTAGTAAACGGGGCCTCCGCATTTATAACAAAGGTAATCGATAAGTAATTGCTTTTCCCTTTTTACACCGTCATCTCCACGATTCTGCCAAAACCGACCAAGTTTCTGGTCTGCTTTTAAACGCGGTAATAAGTTATCGACAAAAGTTGTAATACCATCATAACCGCCTAAGCGCTGATAAAGTAATGTTGCTGTCATATATGCCGTACCTCATGTCGCACCGTATTTATCATTAAAAGAAAAATACCTAAATTTGGGGAGTTGCCTAGATAGGTATTTATAAAGTATAGCGCGATATATGCCAACTAACATTGGATTAGAAAACAATCATAATCTTAAAATTTAAAATCGATTTATAATATTTAAACTCTTTCTCAAACTTTAATCGCACTGATTTTATCTTTAGAATAAAGATCTTAAGAAGCTTGTTTACTCTGACAGCTTCAGCAAAATAACACCGTGTAAAAATCTAAGGTTTAGGGCTTATGACAACTCCGAAAATGGGCAGGCCACGTCAATTTGATCCAGACAAAGCGCTGCGCGATGCCATGCATGTATTCTGGGAAAAGGGATATGACGGCGCCTCAATGGGAGATCTTACCCGGGCAATGGGCATTAACCGTCCAAGCTTATACGCTGCATTTGGCGACAAATATGCACTCTACCTTAAGTCCATTGATTGTTATATTTCAGACAACGCTTGCGCCCCCTTAGTGGCATTTGACGCAGAAAAAAATATTACTGAGGCGGTAAGAGCTTTTCTTAAAACCTCTATTGAATGCGCCACAGGGCGAAGTGAAGGTAAGTTAGGTGATTTTCTCGGTTCTTGTGTATCAACAAATTCAGGGGGACTAGAAGGAATACAAGAACGTCTACAAGCATCCATTGCACAAACAGACGAGCGCCTAGAACAACGTTTTAATCTAGAGAAAGAAAATGGCGTATTGGCAGAAAACTTTCCCTCTTTGGAAAGAGCCCGCCTGATGTATGACCTTCGACAAGGTCATATTTTTCGTGCACGCTCTGGTATTAAACGAAATACCATGCTCGAAGATATTGAATATCGAGTCAAAATTGTACTTTTGTAATTAACAGAGTTATTGTCCTTAATAATTTAATCAACGCGTCTAATATATTCACCTGATTAAATTTAACGAGTTAGCTACTAAAGATGGCCCCTATAATAGCGACTAATAAAAAAACAAATAACAGTGCCATCGCATACATGGCGATAAATTGAAAAGCAATTGCACTAAACCCTATTGCCATTGCACAAGCAGAAACACGAATAGGCTCCTTGAATACAAAACTAAATACTCCCATCAAAATAGCAATAACGGCGACAATAGGAATGCTAATATCAATTACTTTATCCACATTCCACTTGCTTGTCGTCGGATAACTATCTTCAATCGGCTCGCCGTTAAGTGCTTTAATTGCGGCATCTTGCAGTGATAACACTTTTTCAGCCAAAGCTTCTTCTAAGGTTGGCTGCTCAGCAAAAGGGCCACCCCAAAAAGCGATCAGTGCAATTAAAAGTGCAATGCTTCCCAAAACAATTCCCACAAGCCCCAATTTTACTTCTGACATGTTCATTCAGTTCTATATACCTTTATTAATAATCGTTTACGCTTTGTTACTAAGTAAATAACACATCCCATATAGTGCTATCTATATAAAATCATTCATAACTATATTTCGTGCTACCTAATGCTAGGCATAGTAAACCAAAGAGGGAAATAATAAAAACGAAGGGATTTTTTTAAATAAAATACTGATATTACCAGAATAAGAACTGGCATTTAAAAGGACGAGTGTCGTTTTCAATTGTGAGATATTTCACATTTAATATAACAGCAAAATATCCCAGCAATAGGTATTAATTGTTGGAGTCTGAATTCTCGGGGCTCAACGCAGCCTCAGTACTACTAGTATTAGAGGCAGATTCTGTGGCGGAGTTCGACACGTTAGTCGGCACCTTAACATCTTGTACAGTTGCGCCCTCCTCGGAGCTCTCTAGCCCACCCTCTAGCCCAACTAGGCCTGGATCAGCTGGCACAACCTGAAGCTTATAGGCGTTCGCCATTTCCACGTAATTGTTGTAATCCACCAAGCTAACATAACCATCTTCAGCCAATGCCGACTGGATTAGCGGCACATGCGGCCCAGGTTTGGCCAGCAACATCGCCACTGACGTGTCATGTTGTTGCTTCGCAAAAAAACTATAACCCGCCCCCCAACATATGTAATACCCTAAAATAGCGAAAAGACTTATAAATGATACAACCACAATTATCTCAATATTACACGCAGCCAGATCGCGTTTACGTTCTTTTTCTAATGCTAACTTTGACTCAAGACATTTCTGATCCAGCAATGCTTCAAGATCTGCAGTATTCATGGCTATTTATCCCTCATAAGTAACCCAAAACAACTGGCGTTACAGTTAAATTAATATCCCCCATACAGCCACAGCTCCCTGGAGTTTTTCCTAATATAGCGCCATCATGCTAACTTTTTACACGCCATACAACGACTTTTTATGACAAATCGTGTATTTTTTAGTAAAAAACGACCTAGATCACCCCTAAAACACTAACTAGTATGAAAACTCATATTAAAGATAGATCAAAAACCAGCAGACTTATTACTCAAAAGCACTTCCAGCAAAGTAAAAACGTGACAAAAGCATCAAGACTTGATATCGTGCGCGCCCTCTCGCAAGCGATATGAACTAGACTGCTTGCAACACGCCCAGGTGGTGAAATTGGTAGACACGCCAGCTTCAGGTGCTGGTGGCCTTACGGCCGTGGAGGTTCAAGTCCTCTCCTGGGCACCATTTTCAAGTTTTGTTTAAAATTCTCAAAAACTCTAAATACATCAGATATTTGCGGTGTTCGATACATACCTAAACGATCCCATATAAGACGATTAGGAAAGGTGAGTTTTAGGACGGCTCTTTTCCCTTGGAACCCGCCGTTAGCCCATACTTTATAAGGGTTTGATAAAAACTCAATGGGTGTTCGATACATTTGCTCAAACGGTCTTTGTGGCTTGCCTGTATTTGCAATTTTCTCTGTTAAAACAAGTTTTTGTTTTTCGAGCTTTTCGATCTTGTCCTCGAATGCCTTTCTAACTGTGGCACTATCTGTTTCGATAAGGCGCTCTAGCATTTTGTTAATCTCTTGATCCAGCTTGTGCTGGTTTTTAATAAAGTTTGCTTTGCGCTGCTGTTGCGTCTTTGCCATGTGATCCCACAAGTCTTTGAACATTGCGCTTGCTAAGCTTAATACGTTCCGTGAAGGCTTTAGGCTTTTAAGCAGTTTTTCAAATTCCCCTTCTAAAACATCACGGCGAATAGATTTTCCTTTGTAGGTGCATTTGCGATTTTGGCATACATAATAAGGGTGGAGCTTGCCGCTTTTGCTTTTTGACCAAGCGGCGGTGAGAGCATTACCACACTCACAAGAAACGGCACCTCTTAAAGGAAAGTCTTTATTCAGGTCTTTGCGCGCGGGTGCATGCTTACGCCCCAATAGGCGCTCTTGTATTTTTAGGAACGTTTGATAGGTGACCATGCCTTCATGGTTGCCTTGGCGGAGTGTTATTCCCCACGGCTTATATTCAATCATTCCGGCATAGAGTGGATTAGTCAGCATCTTATCAACTTGGTTATTCCCAATCCTGCCACTGGCAGTTTTGGGAAATTCTGGCGCTGCTTCCAGAAAATATTTACACTCGCGCTTGGTTTGAAACCGTCCTGATGCAAAACCCTCCATCATCTCAGCGATGACACTCGCTGTTGGTTCATCTTTGACGAGTGTCTTACCACGGCCTTTGACTTTCTCGTACTTAAAGCCTGCGGGCGCAATAAACGCATGAAACCCGGCCTCAAGTCGGGCTTTCGTTTTTTGCTTGGTTTGGCGCGCAATTGACTCACGCTCATATTCACCCGCAGCAACGGTAATAGATTGCTGAAATCGTCCTTCTGGCGTTTTTTCAAAAACAAAATTAGGTGACATCGGGTCTGCACCATAGACATCTAATTTTTTGATCAAATCCCAATAAAAATACACATCGCGGGAAAAACGTTTTATATCATCAAATATCACCACATATTTTTTATCTTGATTAGCGGCAAGATAATTTAAAATTTGGTTCATGGCTGGGCGTTTATTAAAGTTTCCGCCAGCGGTTACATCGTCATGAAAAATTTTTTCAATGATTAAGCCTTTTTCTTCGGCAAACTGAATACAGCGATGTTGCTGGCTTTCCAAGCCGTGCCCTTCGGTGCGTTGCTTGGTATCTGAAACGCGGCAATAAGCTAAAGCATATCTAATCATTTTCATTCCTTTCGTTGATTGCGTTTATTTGCTGATTGAATATATCCGGTAATACGATATTCAATATATCCACACCCCAGCCGATATCTACCATTGTGGACATGATCTGCCAAAGCGTTGCCATGAGTTCATTGGCTTGTTCTTCGGTGATATCCATATTTTCCAAATGGTGGCGGTATTTATCCGGGTCAAGTTTCAGCCTCGGTAAGCCCTCAGCCTGTGACGATGTATTTTTATCACGTAAAAATAAAGTATCTGTCATTATGGCTCCTTTATAGTCTTATCATATGTCTCCCTTTCCGTTCAATAAAAAAGAACAAATAAGGAACATATTTATACAGCTAAAATGTATCTTTGAAAGAATAAATTCCTACGAATAGAAATTCATGCACAACAAAAATAATGCAAGGAGACAATAACCCGCTTTTATACAGAAGTTGGGAAATAGATATGATTTATTCTTGATCCATTCTTGGGTGTATTAAGAATAACTAGATAGCAGGGCCATTATCTAGAGTTGAATGGCCTCTTTGGTTTTTAGTATTTATTTTGACATCTTTGTTGATATTTTTTGCCGCATTTTTTGTGGATTCTTTAAGATCCGATGATTTTTTCGGGGCATCAGGAAGTTTTTTATAGGCAGAAAGCATGGCTTCATACGCACCTTTAACGGAGCTTTTTGACTTATTTCTTACTAAGTCCGTAGCTTTACTTTTATTGAACCCATCAATTTCTTTCTCTAATAGGTCAAACACAATGGCGCCACTCTTACCCGTTCTCTGAGCTTCTGCTTGCAATTTCTGGCTTTGTTCTTCGCTTATACAGTCCATTTCAAATACAAGTTTCTTTTTCGGGGCATCAGGAAGCTTTTTATAAGTTGCCATCATACAGGCATATGTGCCTTTAGGCGGTTTTTTAAGCGTGCCCGTTAATAGATTTTTAACCTTATGTTTATCAAGCCCTTCAATTTCTTCTTTTAGGAGATTAAAAATACCTACCCCGCCTTTACCTGTACGCTGAGATTGCGCTCGCAATTCCTGGATTTGCTTTTCAGTTACAGACTCTTTTTCAAATATAAGTTTCTTTTTCGGAGCATCAGGAAGCTTTTTATAGGCGGCAAGCATGGCTGCATAAGCGCCTTTAGGCAGGTTTTTAAGCGTGCCAGCTAGTACTTTAGGAGCGTTACAGGAATTAAGTCCTTCAATTTCCTCTTCTAGCAGATTAAAAATAGCATAACCGCCTTTACCTGTGCGCTGAGATTGCGCTCGCAATTCCTGGATTTGTTCATCGGTTATAGTTTCTGTTTCAAATTCAGGCTCATAATCAGGTAATTCTTTACAGGTGGCAAGCATGGCTGCATAAGCGCCTTTAGGAGCGGTCTTTAATCCACCACTTACAAGGTTATCAGCCTTACGTTTATCAAATCCTTTAACACCTTCTTTTAGGAGATTAAAAATACCTACCCCGCCCTTATTTATGCGTTTGGCTTGTGCTTGTAATTCTTGGATTTGTTCATCGGTAACGAGTTCAATGCCCGTTTCAGCAGCTTCTTCCATATCTTGGGTAAGTTGGTAAAGGTCACTGATCTCGGCGTGGTATTCAACATTTGGGTTGTGTTCTAATGGGTTGTTAGGTGCACTTGGTTTGCCAAATGTGGGTTCGATATGCCCCAATGCAATGCGAAGCTGTTTTGCCATTTCACGTTTGTAGGTTTGTCTTGCAAACTGTTTTGTAGTGCGATCTTCAAATAGCTTCTTTGCAAGCACCTGTGCTTCGTCATTCAGTTCAACATAATCAAGCGCTTTACCTTTGCCGTTAAAGATGCGGATATAGAATTGGTCTTTTGCTTTTTGTTGAACAAATACTTTTTTTGTACCGGTTTCTGGAAATATTCCAGATTGATCGAGTAATCGCACGCTATAATCTTTTGGTGCTGCAGGACTTAAAACAGCGGTGTCTTCTAAAATATGTTCGGTAAGAACATATTTGCCAGAATACGCATCTTCGAGTAATTTTTCACGAAGTATCGCATCTTCTTCTGGATCGTTAGAGCCGATGTAGATTAGCGTATCAACAATGGTTGAACCTTCGTAGCGTCCTTTGGCTTCGTTATACCATTGACGCGCTGCACGTCCGATAATTTGCTCGGTATCAACAAGAGAGCTACTAGGCACACGAAAAATAATTTTTAGAGGTTTATAATTAAAACCTTCTTTGAATTTACTATCTCCCGATAATGTTTGATATTCATGATGTTCTTGTACATCTTTAAACCGCTTTTTTTGCTCTCGTTTAGAGATTTTATTGGTATGAATAGGAACAGAGGGTTTTTTATTCCCAAGCTGTTTTGCTTTTTCTATAAAAAATGGGTCTTCATTTAACCGTTGTGAAACCTTATCAGCTTGGCGTGTTCTGGATGCGAAAAAGCCAGCAATATTATCGCTTAGCGGATCACCGGTAATTTGATCAATTCCGTGTTTATAAACATCAACAACAGCATCAACCCACGCCTCTTCCATGATTTTTTGGCGATAATCCGCTTTTTGGGCAGCGGTGGCATTTTGAAACTCTTCAGACAATTCCAGATTATCAGGGTCAACACGGATAATGAGAAGCTGAGATTGAACGTAAGAGGCACCACGCCCCTTTAAAATAGCATCGCGTAGTCTCAGGCCGTAAATTTCACGTTCATGCGTTTGTTTAACTGACTTTTCTTTATCAAAATGTGCCGTCGCAGTCACAGCCATTTGTATAATGTTTCTGTCGTGATTGTCGAAATTTTCCTTTTTGCGTTCAACACGACGTTCTGAGGTCGAACGGTGCGCCTCATCATCAAACATACCATCCATGTTATGAGCGCCAATAAGTCCCGCATCAACAAGTCTGTCACGCGCAACAGTGTTCATGATTGTGAGTGGTTTGGTTAAGTTCTCTTCTTGGTCGCCACAAATACCGATTTTACCTTTTAGGCTTGGCGAGAATTCCATAAGGTCTTTGGGCGTTTGATCTAAAAGCTGGTTAGTCGGAACAGTTAATCCAAATTTTAAGTGATCATTATTTTCTTTTGCTATACGAAAAAGATTGGCAAAAAGACCAGAAAGAAACGCACTCTTACCTTGTCCCGTTGCAATGTTGAAATAACCTTGGAGTTTTTGTGCGGTGGTTAAATCCGAGCGCTTGAGATAAGTATCTAACGCTTCATATGCTTCTTGTTGTGTGTCATTAAATTTAAAGCCATTTTCAAAATGGCCTTCTTTCAAGAGCAAAGCAACAGCTTGTTGCATATATGATAGTAATTTATCTTCATCCATGACGCGAATATGAATACATAAATTATGTCAATAAAGTCAAGAAAAAAGTATTACACTCTCTCTTTATTCACATATCGCAAACTAAGTGTCATGATCTGATTTGTTTGTTTTGACTTTCACAGTGAAACATAATCTATGATTAGCTTTTGCACGAAACCAAACCACGTTGCAATTCTATGCAAGCTGTGCGTTGTACTACACGCCGAACAAGTTCGGCAGTACAACGCGCTTGCCAAAGGGGCGCTACGCCCCCTGTTGGATACCCCCGTGACACGTAAAATAATAAATATTTTGCGCGCCATAATCTGATGGCAGATTAATCACCAATCAGGGGAGCATTCAGTGCGGCACTAGGTGCAAAAATACTGGATAAGGCATATATGCACTGCTTTTGACGACACACAAATGATGGACATGTCATATATCTTCGAGACTTATGAAATTCTTTACCATGAGACGAAAACATGTTTTATATTATCGTCAAAGTTGAAAGTAGTTGCGACTCGGCAATAACACTTTGCTAGTGGTTCAAGCTAGATGCTGTTAAGTAATTTAATATAAGTTTTACTAAGTTATAGGATTAGGGAACTTTTCGATGAGGTCATCTTTAAAACTGTTAATACAAGAAACAATACTATTTAAATATGAGCTACCTAATAATAAAGCTAGCATTTCAAAATCTAAAATATCTACAGGCGACGATTCTTGTTACTCTGTAAAAAGCAATAATGACCTAGCCAATATCATTTACAACGCCGTAATTGAGTATGCTTTTAATGAATACCAAATAACTGAATCCGATTTCGATACCCTACATAGGAGAGCATTAACTAGAAAATTAAAGTTTAATGATAATAGCCCTGACACACAAAAGCTAAAATATGGTTTTTATGGGGAAGTTGTTCTATATTGCATGCTTTACATTTTCTATAAAGCACCACCGGTAATTGCCCGTGGCCACCTATATCAAATCCTTGAAAACGGAGAGACTAAGGGGTATGACGCGTATCATTTAATAGATAATAAAGATCAATCAGAACTGTGGTTTGGTGAAGTCAAGTTCTATGCGAACTTTGCTGCAGCCACGACAGGTAAGAACGGTGCGATTAGTAATCTCAAAAAAGTTATATCAGATGATTATCTGAATATGAATTTAATAGCAATTTCAGAAAGGGAGAATGACCTTGCAGCCAACAGTTCGACTATAAAGCCTATTTTAGATTATATCAAAAAAAATCCCGATATTAATATTTCAGAACTTTCCAATAAACATAATATTAAGTTAGTCTATCCAATATTGATTTTATTTGACAGTAACGAAGAGTCTTATGATGAAACAATCAAAAAAGCAATTGAACACATACAGAGTGAAGCTGAAGAAATGCGGTTTGATATATCCATAAAAGTATCGCTTTTCTTTATACTAGTTCCCGTAGGAAGTGCAAAAGAAATAAAATCAAAGGTGCTTGAATGGATAAAAGACAAAGAACCATTGATGTTGTAAAGGCATTACACAACTATCAGGACAAAGTAATTGAGACTTCTGAGATGATCAAAGTTGTTTGCAATTACTATGATTTCATTAAGGAGCATAAGCTTTTCGAGGGGGACTTACAATTCCTAAAAAAAATTGCAAATATTGTCGGCATTCCTCACTATTTTGATCATCTCAACAATTTCCAAAAAGAAAATGTTTTTTTAAACACATTTTCTTTAAGCACGTTTGCTGCACAAATATATGAAAGCACTCTCCATACAGGTGAAGATAGCAAAGTACATCAATACCAAAAAGATATATTGTCTCTCTTTCTGACAGGAAAACAAAATCGTTATTTTCTTTCTGCTAGCACATCGTTTGGAAAAACCCATTTAGTCTATGAAATAATGAAGAAAATGAAATACAAGAATATTGTTCTTATATTTCCCACTATAGCTTTACTGTCAGAAAATCTAGAGCGACTGCATTCAGATGAGTTATATAAATCGTACAATATCCATACTCTTAGTGATGTCACTCAAGAAGAAATAGGCTCAAGTAATATTTTTATCTATACACCAGAGCGTTTCTTGTCATTTCTTGAAAAGTTGAATGCTCAACCTGAATTCGATTTTGTATTTATTGATGAAGTTTATAAGATTGATAATGAGTATATTATTGATGAAGAGGAAAAGCAGGAAAATGAAAGAGATGTTTCTTACCGTATCGCCGCATATTACTCTGTTCTAGGTAGTGCTGATATATTATTAGCTGGGCCGTATATTGAAAGATACAGTAGTTCATTTGAGCGTTTTTTAAACGACAACAAAATCACAAAATGTGACTTCAACCAATATGAAATCGTAAGCAAATCATATCATCATATTAAAACAGCTAAAACGGTAGATATTGGTGGAGGCACAGTATTCAAATTTAATGAAGATGAAACAGGTAAACAAGATCGTTTAAAAATAGTAGTCAAAACCTTGTATGAAAGAAACAAAGATGAAGGATGTATTGTTTATTGCTCTAGACCATACTACGCAGAAGAATACGCAAAAAACCTACCCAGCTTGATAGACTATCAATCGACTCCAAAGAACTACCAATTTTTTGTTGAGCATGTTTTAAGAGAATATGGTGAGGATTGGGTGGTAACAAAATCTTTAAAAAAAGGTATTGGTGTCCATCACGGACTGATTCCTAAGTATATTCAAAAGGAAATAATTTCTTTTTTTAATGAGGGATTAGTGAAGGCACTTACATCAACAACAACTATTACAGAGGGTGTTAATACATCAGCTAAAAATCTGATAATAACAAACAACAAGAAAGGTGTTAAATCTCTCAAAAGGTTTGATGCTAAAAATATTGCGGGTAGAGCGGGACGGTTTGACAAGCACTACAGCGGACGTATAATTGTCTTACAAAACAAGTTTTTAGACGATATAAATGCAGAGAAAGAGTCCATTCACCACAAAAACTATGATTTAAATTCCCAAAAAAATGAAATTGACCTATTTTATTCATCTAACGAGTTTTTAACAGATGAGGATAAGTTAAAACGAGATAAGATAGTGACGGAACAAGAGAAGCGTGATATTCCAGACAATGTTCTTAATATGTTTAAAATTGTCAGTAAAGCAGATAAAATTAGAGTATATGATCATATTGCCCTGCTAAAGAAAAATCAGCACAATCACATCAAAGTTTTAATTCAAAGGATAAACACTCCTTCAAAAGTTGGTATTGATTGGGATGGATTTCAAGTTATATTAGACTGCATACTTTTAATCGTAAGCCCTCCGTTAGATGGCTTGATTAAACAAAAAACAAATAAAGGAAAAGGGAAACATTCTGTTTTAGTCCCTATACTTCATAACTATCTAGAAAAGGGCTTTAAAGGCTTGGTTAACTATAAAAGAGAAAATCAAGGTGAAAAGATTGATCTAGCGACAAGGAATACTGCTAAGTTTGTTTATAATACAGCTAAATATTAACTAGTTAAATATTTAGGTGTCTTCAATGTGATGTATAAATTTCATCAATCTAAATCTAAAGATGTTGAATTTGAAAGCATACCAGGTATCGATCGGCTGCTTACAAAACTTGAATACAATGCTCTAACAGAGTTGGGGCGAAAAGTGAGCGACTATGGCGTACCCACTAAAGTACTTCAGTACTATGAAAGTCAACAAAACGCAATTACCAAAAGCTCTTTTGATGAGTTTGAAAAAAAAGCCTTCGACAACGTTGAAAAAATAATTAATCGTTGATTGTTATAACGTTGGTTAAATATGTCTTTACACACCTAAATTTGACCTGCTTACCTCTACCTCCATTGGGGCGCTCACCAAAAACAATGTGTTCTGATCCGCTACAGCCCTGATTATAAAACACAGTGAGAACCATGCCTTCAACCCCGCAAGGGGGTATTCCGGCAGAACCGTCACTATGTTTTATCGGTCTTGCGCGGCTCCAAAAACAATGTTTTTTCACATCATCTTACAAAATATTGATTGCCTGAAACCTCACCCGCATGCGCCATCCCCATTGGCTTACAGGCTGCTAATGTAAAAAACAGGGCTGCATATAACAAAAAACTCTTTAAGAAATATATAAAAGATGATAAGCGTATAATAACTGAGTAACAGCAAGGCGTTAGAGTGCGCTTCCTCACCATCCCGCGCAGCAAAGCGCCTTGCTAATTCATTGATATATTTAGGATAAACCAGACATGCCAACTTTTATATAAAAGTTAATGAGCTGAAAAACTCCTAATATTTTCAATGCAATAAGGCATGCCATTATGCGTAAGAGCAAGAATTCTAATCATCCTGCCAAGGGTGCATCGATCAAGGTCGAGCCGATACGCACGTTAGAGGATATTGAAAGGATCAAAACCATGTTACAGGGACAGCCAAGGAATTTATGTTTATTCACACTGGGGATTAATACGGCTTATCGTGCGGGTGAGCTTTTATCCCTACGCATTGCCGATGTTATAGATTTACGTCCTGGCGCTGTTCTTGATCTTAAACAATCGAAAAATAAAGAATACCGCCAAACCGTGATGAATAAGACGGTTTATCACGCCATACAAAACTGGTTACAGCAGCATCCCAAACAAAATGATTTAAACGCACCGCTGTTTCTATCACAGCGTAAAAACAAATCACTGACAGTAGCCGCTGTTAATTTATTAATGAAAAGCTGGTGTTATGAGATTGGATTGATCGGAAATTACGGCTCGCATTCTTTGCGCAAAACTTGGGGCTATCACCAAAGAGTAACGCAAGGCCAATCGCTGACATTAATCTCGCGTGCACTTGGTCATGCCACCGAAGCCGACACGCTGCGCTATCTTGGACTGCTGCCTGATGAAGTTGGCGCTTTGTATCTCAACATGGAGCTTTAGGGATGAAGAGCAAGAAAGGCAGCGTCAATGACCGTGATAAACACATCGCTAGAAAAGTGCGTGAGGCACGCATCCAGCGCGGTCTGTCTCAAAAAGCATTAGCAAAACAACTAGGGATTACCTATCAGCAGCTATATAAATATGAGCACGCCCAAAATCGCATTTCCGCTTCCCGCCTTGAAGCGCTCGCAAACGCACTGAATATGCCCGTGGTTGATTTTTATGCACCATATAAGGCAGATACTAACCAACAAAATGACGCATCCCTCAAACCACACGAACAAAAACTCATACAAACCCTAAGAACCATCAACAACCCAACCATCAGCAAATCCCTGAATAAACTACTAACCGCTTGCCTTAAGGCGCAGTAAATAGTGTTTTGGGCTTAGATATGCAGCGTGGGTTCCATAGACTGGTGCAGCACATCAATAATATCAATATGCATGCCGCGTATGCGGTAATAAATCATGTGCTTTTCAGCTTTGATACTGAAATAGCCGGCCTTTATATCGCTTCGGTCTTTGCCTTTGTGGGGCTCTTTTGCAGCAGCGCGCATCTTGGTATGCAGCTTTTTAAGATATGATTTCCTTTGCTGTTCACCAAAATTTTCACGTGTGTAATGACTGATTTGTTTTAGGCTGTTTTGCGCTTGGGGAGAGAGAATATAGGTCGGCATTATTAACCAATCAAATCAGTCATAAATGCTTCACCGTCTATGCCTTGCCCTTGATCAAGCTGCTTTTCGCCCGTTGCCAGTGTTTGGCGCAGTAAATCAAGCTTGGCTTCTTCTTGCTCAAGCAGCCTCAAGCCAGCGCGAACCGCATCGCTTGCAGACGCATAGCGACCAGCTTTGACACGTTCATCAACAAAACTTTCAAAGTGATCACCAAGTGAAACGCTAGTATTTCTAGCCATAACCTAACCTTTCTTTAAAGAATAGCTTTCTTTAATAGTACCAATTATTGGTACTATTGAAAAGAAAAATCGACCTACCACTCCATTTTAGGGGTGCGGTGTAGCCGTTGTTGTTTTCTAAAACTCAGATCATCTTGTTTGTTTTTGGCGATGTCATTAAAGGTGGTGATATCGTTTGTGAGTTCCTGTTGTTTTTGCTGGGTGAACTTGTGCAAGCGTTCATGGCGCTGATCT
This sequence comes from Agarilytica rhodophyticola, assembly GCF_002157225.2. Lineage (NCBI taxonomy): Bacteria > Pseudomonadati > Pseudomonadota > Gammaproteobacteria > Cellvibrionales > Cellvibrionaceae > Agarilytica > Agarilytica rhodophyticola. Next base: position 3,475,448 of record NZ_CP020038.1, on the reverse strand, counting down.
AGCTGTCTGCGTTGTTCAAGGTGGTTGAAGATAAGATCATCTTTTTCTTTGCGGTCACGCTCTAGCGCTTGTAAGATATCTTGCTCATTGTTGCGGGTGATGGTTTTGTATTTACCTGTTACGCGATCCATCAGGCCGCGTAAACCTGTGCGGTAGCGGCTTTGTCTGATCGCACGTTCTTTTTCCAGTCGCTCTTGCTGTATTTTCTCCAGATGGTCGCGCTGCCCTTTATGTTGCATGACCATCTCCTGGCGTTTGGCTTCTATAGCTGTCTTGCGCTTTTCTATGGCGTGTTCATGTTCGCTCTTTAGCTTAGTAAGCTGCATTTGCATGTATTCGCTAATATCAGTTTTGGCTTCATCAACGCTTGGTAAATTGTCAGTATCTTTCAGCTTGGCTTTAATATCCTTTGTGGTTACGCCGATCCATTTCTTAGCAATGGCAAAGATTTCACAGTGCTGATTGATGGCGACATAGCCGCGTCTGTCCCCTTTGGCTAATGTGTAGCCGCGTTCTTTTAGCGCATGGGCGAAACTGTCGCGGCTGTCACTGCTTGCCCAGCTATCTTGCAGCGCTTGCTTAATCTCTTTGGGGTTTTTACCAATCCTCTTAGCTTGCTGCCATTGCGCCAGCGTAAAATTATGCGGATCGCGCTCTTGCTTATTGATCATGCCTTTTGGCATTTGCCAGCCATGCTGGATATATAAATCCCTTGATATCTCCATGAGCTTTGTTTTGGTATGGGAAAGCTGTATTGCGCGTTTATGTTTGATATCGGTGCGCGACCAAACAGTGTGACAATGGCGGCGGCCTTGCTTTTCATGAAAGATAATAGCGCGGGGCTGTCCTGTCAGGCCAAGTTTATCCTCAACCCGCTTAATCGCCTCTTCAAAACTGGCTGTAGAGACTTTAGCCTCTGGCGGCGGGTTAAGGCTAAGCGAGAACATAAACTGCTTGGCTTTGGTGGCTTTGCTGACGGCGTAAGCTTCGCGCAACGCGCCATGTAAATCATTAGCAACAAAGCCGCGCAGTTCATGCACGGTGACATGGTCATTTTCGTCTTTCAGTAAATGATTGGCTAAATCCGTAGCGCCGCCGCGTTGATTACCTTGCAGGATCATGATTGACCACCCGATCCCGCTTTCATACCAAGCGCCAGCAATAATGTATCACGCATAGTGATAATAGCTTGATAGGCGTAATCAAGCTGCTGTTCGGTGTTTTTAGACACATCAAGCGTTCCCATATTCGCGTGCTTGGCAAGCTGGTTGAGGTTTGAGGATAAATGCGTCTCACCAAGCGCTGCTAGTACCTCGGCTATTTTTTGTTCATCAATTTGCGGCTTGCGTAAGGTTTTGCGTTTGTGTGCGCGATCACCGAGCAAAACACTGCGAATATAGGTACTTAAGGGCTGATGACCTGCAAGCTCTTCTAAATATGCTCGTTCCTCGGCGCTCAACCGCAAGGAAAATGGCGGCGGGTATTTAGATTTGGCTTTTGCTTTCTTGGGTTTAGGGCTAGAGCCAGCCTTAGCGCTATTACCAGTAAACATATTCACTAAAGAGGATCGCTTCATGGCTCAATCCCCCCAATCTCGGCATCATCAGCAGTCTTATCATCCGCACCAGCATCCACACAGCCATCACGGTAATAAGGCACATGCTCCTCTAAATACTCATTCCATTGCTCTAACTCTGTAAAAAATTCATCAATCTTTATATCTTCAGATTGGTCATTTGTGTCTGACAAAAAAAGCTTGCTATTACTAAACTGTTCGGATAAAAGATCATCATCAAGCGTGTTCGAGCTAAAGCCCTTGCAGAGCACCATAGATAAAAGCTCCGTACATGCGGGGCTTTTTTTATGCACGGCGGTAGATGCGAGATGAGAACCGCCGCCCAAGTTCGATAAAATGCGCCAGCATTTTAAACCAGCGACAGCGCCGCCCTAAGGGGTGTAACAGCCCCTAGGCTGTTACGATTATTCCGCTTATGGGCACCACTATTTCCCAAAATAAGTATTAATTTATAGTAAGGCAACCCCCCAGTATCAGATCCCAATTGGGAGTTATCTATTAAAAATCTATTTTTTAATAGTAATAGATTTCTAATAAGACCCAAGCCCTTGAATTGCTTACCATCTAACTGAATGTAGATAGAAGAGAAGCATATGACTGTTAAAATAAAGAACCATAAATTAAAACTACTATCGACTTGTACTACGATACTCGGATTCGCTATACCAACAGTACAAGCTGATACCACTGAAAACTTTTTTGTTAGACTTAAAGCTCATTACGAGCAAGCGCCTAAACTTGAGGTTTTTGGTCTTAATTATCACTATTTAGGTTTAGGAAACCCTTATCAAAGTTGGGATTATCAATCACCTGCAAGGTATATGGCTTTGCGAATGGTTGAAATCGACTTAAAGAAAAGACAGTTTTTTGAAAGAGATATTCATCATTTCCCAGATGGTTTGACTGCCAATAGAGTGCAATTCCAGAATGACAATCAGAGTCTGTTTTATGATAAAAATGGCATTTCATTGGGAAGGGGTATCATTGATCAAGGAATGAACACATTTGACGAGTTTAAATCTCAGGTTTCTATGAATCTCGATTTTCTCGCAGTAACGCCACTGCTGGAAGACAGTAATTTAAATAACAATACCACTATGCAGTGGGATAACACTTCAAAAACAACGACAATTACGCACGCTACTCCTGATAACGAGTCAGTTGAATATGTATTTGGCGAAAATCCATTTCGATTGCTCTCAATCAACAATCTATCATCGCAAAAAGTTTTTATTTATGACAATTACCAAACCACTAACGACATCACTTTTGCTCGCTCCATTCTGAAGTATTATGACGGCTCAAGTAGACCTAGTTTTGTCCATAGGATAGATCAATTACACTTACTGGATGAAATTGAGCCAGTAAGGTTTGTAGTACCAAAGGATTTTGGGCCAATTTTCAATGAAAGTGATAAAACTCTGATTTCAAGCGAAATTGCACCGGATCTCTACCTTGTAACTAGCGCATCAGCATTGCGAAATAATTTATTTAAAGTACAAGGAAATGAGATCACAGTTTTTGGGGGAGCATCTAGTCCCGAAAGAGCTGAAGAAACAATTAATCTAATCCTTAGTCAATTTCCGAATCGGAAAATTTCGTCCGTGTATGTGACACACCCACATAGTGACAATATTGCTGGCCTACTACCCTATGCGAAGCGAGGGATTCCAATCAGAACCGATGAATACACAATGGCAGCCATAGGAGATTATCCGCCATTCTCAGAGGAAATTGACAAGTTTAAATTTCAAAAAATTGAACACAATGCATTGATCGATAACATTGAATACTTTGTGCTAGAGAACTCTCACTCTAAGCGACAAAGTTTCGTCTATTTTCGTGATATTGGAATTATTTTTCAAGCTGACTTTTTACGAGTTGGTTTCGATAATTCTATTCCTCAAGTAATACCAAATTTCACGATATCTTTTATTGATTTTGTTCGACGCAATGGGCTAAAAATCAATAGAATTGTAAGCTACAGTCGTAATAATGATATTTCGGTTGAGGTTATGAACAATATCTATGACGCATACTAGCACAAGGGATATCGTTGCTCTAGATCCAAGAAAAAGCCTTGTGCAGGCTATTTTTCAAAAGAAGCTTGGCTAATACACATTAGTGTTTTCATTTATATACTGGGAATAAAAGTCACAGTTTATTTCTTGATTGCATAGCAGTTTTGCACTAGCCAAGCTGAGTGTTCGGTCTCCTGCCAGTTGTGCTTGCTCAAAAGAACGTTGCCCATACTCTTCTATTTCATGTTCGTGTTTTTTAGCTATTGCCATCAATGCTTTTAGGTATGAGTTATTGCCATTATCAACTTTAATACTATCAATTAACGTCTGAGCTTTATCGAGATGTTTGTGACTAGTGTAATATTCCATTAATTGTCTTCTACTTTTTTGTGCAATCCAATGTTCTGGAGTTATCTCAGACAGCTTAAGTACATGGTTTAGATGAGGCTCTTTTTCCGAAAATACTTTAGCGAAAGTGGAATAGCGATAAGAAATCTTGGCAAAGTGATAACTTGGTAAATGATAATTTGTCATTTTGTTTTCCGCCAACTCTAGATAATAGTATTTTTCCTTCTCATTATTATAGTAGTTTGCCAGTGCTACAAGTGTTGTTAGAGCTTCAATTTCACCAAGCTTGTTATTGACTGCATAGGCAAGATTGGCTGCTTTGAGTAAAGAATCTCTTGTAGTGGAGTAGTCACTGAATTCATGCCGAAGAAGTGCATGATTGAACCAAGCTTGAGACTGGTGTTCTAAGTCGTCTATTTTTTCGAAATATTCAATTGATAATTTCAACTTTTGTGCACTTAAATCTAATAACTTCTTGTTTCTAAGTATTTTGCTTTGAAAAAGCAGAGCCCGTCCTACATGTAGAGGATTTAGTTGATTCTTTGCAACGCGAATCAACTTATCAGTCATCGCCATCGATTTATCTAATTCGCCAGTCTTATAATAAACTGCGCTCAGCTTTAATAAGATAATGAGATCGTTAGGTGAGTTTTGGTGAGCAAGAGTTAATTTTGCTAATTTAAGCTCCTTAGAGTGTGGGTTGCTTATTAGATCATAAATAACATTATTTCTTAAATGCGACCTTAATTTTGCAATAACTGATGCTTTTGATTGTCCAGAAATTTGACCTTCCCAATAAGAAAACGGCCCCTTTAATATGAAGTCTAAGTAGGTCAGATTTTCATGAGTACGGATTTTACCTGTTAATACGAAAGGATGAATAGGTTCCAGATTTGGGTAAACGACCTCAATTGCATTGATAAAAGTCTCAGCATCTAATTGTTTTAACTCAGTAAAGTCAAAGCCCTCACTATCTTCAAGAGCAATGGCTTTATGGCTGCTCTCACTCTTTTCGTCTAGATTGATAAAAGGTATGTAAGCCAACTTAATAGCAGAATTAGATACCTTCTGCGTGTAATTAATTTGTACAAAAACAGTACATACCACAAAAATTACACTAGTCAATACACACACCAATGGCCAATAAGAACTTTTCACATTGGTGTGTCTAAAAAGTCTATTTGAAGGTGAATCCGGCGAATATTGGTGGCGCAGTTTAAGAGTTTCATTTTGTACGTTAGACGCAATTACTTCAGTGTGGATTTTCCATTGGTAACCGCGCTTGGGGAAGGTCTTGATCGCTTTAGAACCAAATAACCTACGTAGAATACTGATATTTTGAAAAACTACCTGATCAGATACTATTTTATCTTGCCAAACACAAGAGAGAATTTGCTCTTTACTTAAAACAGCATCTCGATTTTCGAGCAACATAGTTAAAACTCGTGCTTCAGTGTGGCGAATCTCTAGCTCTTTGCCATTTTTGGATAACGTTAGATGTACGCCACTAAATTCATATCCATTAAATCGATAACGCATTCTTACCTTGACCTCTGCTTACAATCTACGCCTTATAATAACTCATTAATACTAAATGACTATCGTTATTCAGCAGTCCATACCAAAATATCTTCCTTTAAACTTCCATGGAAATTTTATATTCCGTCAAAAACTCGCTCAATGTATTGTACCACCACGGTACAAATAACAATGATGTTTTTGTAACATACGCAAGCTGCGCTTCAGTGATATCTCGATGACCTTTACAAAAACTCTTGTGCAGGTACAGCCGCAGTTCGGCGTTTTGAAACAGGTATTAATTTATAGTAAGGCAAACCCCTAGTATTATTTCCTTGGTAAAACTCCAGGTTTATATGGAGTTAAACTTCTAACTTGTACATCAAGTAGTCGATTAGCGGAATGAAAGCCCTCCCCTAAAGTCAATAGACTAGCTTGAAGATCATATAAGAATCCGTCCCATTGCTTACGTTCATTCGCAATTACACGCGTATTACACACGAATAGCACATAGGCTTGTTTAAGCATATTCAGAGAAACAGAAGCTTTGTGTGTGTTTTTATGTCTGCTCACAAGTCATTTCTGCTTTTTTAGAGAATTTTCTGCACAGTTTTAGTTTTTTAAGAACTCTTGAGTCTCTCTTTTTAACTACTTTGGCATGAGCGTAGTGTTATACTTGACTATTACACTACACATAATTAAAGTAAGCCATGTTACTAAGTAACAAGGCAACTATGTCAATTAAGGAGAAGCGATTCATCGACAACATGAAACACATATCAAGGACTTTATACTTGAAGAATATTTTGAAGAAAGCACTGCTCTGTCGGCTAATGGAGAATACACATTATGAAAAAAATAATACGCTGGTTTTATAATGGTAAACCGCCGTTGCTATTGATTGTTTTCACTATTTTTGGCGCTCACTCTGAAGAAAGCAACGACTATCGTGCTTAAACTGCTTAAGTGCTTTTTATCGTATGCTACATTAATTAATGAGTAAGAAGTAACTTATGTGGGAATCTTCCAGTATTCTCCAGACATAGTGAACTCAAGTCTCAATTCAATCCCGGATAAAACTGAAGATCCAAAGAAAATGTTTCGTTTGATTATTCAAGAGATGGAAGGCATGTTAGTCGAAGTGAGATCGTAGCAGATAATGACGCCCAGGTGACACTATGCTGATGTTATCGGACATTGCAAGCGGCTAAAAATACGAAATTTTAACAGACAGAATAAACATGAAAACAGATAGAATAAACATCAAATTGTATTTAATTATTTTCTCTCTTTTACTGCTAACTGCTTGCGGAAGTCATTTTATACCTGATGACAACTTACCACTTGAAGATAAAGTGGATGAATATTTTAATTATTTAAGCAACGAGAAAAATTTTCACGGAGTTGTTTTAATTTCTAAAGACGAGAAGATATTAATTAATAAGGGCTACGGAAGCGCCTCAGATGAAAAACAATTATCAATGAAACCCGAAACCATTATGGATATTGGGTCTATAACCAAGCCATTTACTTCAACGGCGATAATGAAATTAGTCGAGGAAAATGCGTTAGATACAGAACAAAAAATTGTCGATTTTTTCCCAAATGTTCCCGTGGACAAACAAGCTATTACTGTTCATCAATTACTGACACATACATCAGGATTTCCCTCTGACTTTGCAGATGACCTAGACACCCTAACCAAAGAACAAGCACTAAAAAAGATATTAAGTAGTGAACTTGTGGCTCAACCAGGAGAAAAATATGAATATTCGAATACAGGTTATGCTGTCTTAGCACTCATAATCGAGAAAGTTACCGATAAAAGTTATCACTCTTATGTGAGAGACAATATCTTTTCAAAGCTAAATATGGATTCATCGGGTTTTTATGGCGATAATCATTTATCAAAGAATTTATATTACACTGGGTATATGAATACTACTAAAACTGATTACACCTCTATTAATGCTTCTTACTTATATGGAGGCACCTTGGGTAATGGAGGCATATTATCTACAACAAATGACCTGCTAACATGGATAAATGCTATTACTGACAGTTTTTTCAGCCCAACGATTAAAGAAAGAATATTTACCAGTGCCAAAGATGGTTATGGCTATGGATGGGTGGCAAACTCTACAGATTACGGCAAAAAATTCTGGCATGATGGAGGGGGACTTGGGGGCAATTCTTATATAGCGATGTATCCCGAAAAACAAATTACAATAATCATTCAATCTAATCGAATTACTTACAAAACTGTGTTCGGTATTCCGTTGAAAGTGTTGATACCTGCTGACGAGGCAGGAAAACAAATAATGGAGAACATGATGAGTAATGACTTTACGAAAATGCCTAAGAAAACTTTCCCAGGCGGTAGATGGTAGATTCAATAAGCGTTTTTTTTATGTATTTTGAAGTGCCTAGCTAAAGCAGTTGCCGACACCTCGTTCTACACAGGTTAAATCTACTGCCCTACAAACTAATATAACTGAAACTAAACTTCCTACTTTTCTTAACATAAGGCGAACGATCAAGCAAATACTCCTAATCTAACTTAACAGTAAAACGACACGTAATTTTAGGAAAATCACTTATCAACCGAATCAATTACATTATTGAATCGACTACCAATACACCTGGGTGTATATTTTCGTTATTCTCACGCCACCATGCTCAAGGTGATTTAAGATGCGTTCAGCCGCTGTATTTTTAAGTTCAGAAGAGTGTTTGCAATCAATAAAAGGGGTAAAATAACCAATCGAATTGATATAGGATTTCTCTGCCTATTTATGTTCAGTGATAAGTTCAATAATAAATAGTCATGAGCATTTTTTAATATATAAGTACTGTTTGGTTGGTGTTGAGAGAAACAAAATGAAAGAAAAAATAAATAACGACCGCAGAGATATACTAACAAAAGCGGCTGCAGTAGCCACTGTTGTTGCAACCGGCGGCATCTCAAATAACATAAATGCACAACCGCAAAACATTGCCTCCAATGCTAGTAAGGAGGAATCCAAACATATACCAATACCAAAGCAAGCTCCTGCCAAAGAAGGTGTTTTATCACTTTCAGGTGGTGCTGGCTTGTATTACTGGGATACAGGTGGTGAAGGTCCCGCAGTTGTGCTATCTCATCCTGGTAGGGGTAGCGCGTTAACTTGGCCATATCAACAACCAGTGTTTGCAAAAGCAGGATTTAGAACCATCGCATATTCAAGGCGAGGATATTTTGGCTCGCCAGCCGGTTCAAAAAATGATACCGGTAATTATGCTGACGACCTTAATGCCTTGGTTGAGCATTTAAAGGTGGACAAGTTCCACATTCTAGGTCTGGCAGCGGGAGGGTTTGCCGTCTCAGACTATCTGGTTTCCTATCCCGAAAAGCTACTAAGTATGACTATCGTCTGTAGCCTCTTTGGTCTATGGGATAAAAATATCGATGAACGACTAGATTTTATCCTTCCTAAAAGTTTTAGTGATTTACCCCCTGAATTTAAAGAACTGGGGCCTTCCTATCGATGGGCACATCCTGAAGGAGTAAAGGAATGGCTTGAAATGGAAAAAAAATCTAGAGGCGATGGCGTTAGGCATGGTCAAAAAGCGAAAAATAGTATCACTTGGGAGAAAATTCGAGCCGCTAAGGTGCCTACTTTCTTTATCGCCGGTGGAGCAGATCTGTATCAACCTCCCTCAATGATGCGAGCAGCGGCACGTGAAATACCGGGTAGTGAAACACTAGTGGTTGCAGAAGCTGGGCACGCTATCCAGTGGGAGCAACCTACTTTGTTTAATAGCGTGGTGATGGCGTTTTTCAAAAAGCATAGTTAAGCATTTATTTGCGTGTTAATGGAGATCAATGTATATAACCTAAACTGAAGCATAATGCCTTTCTGAGTAAATGCTTTTCTGAGCAATAATTTCTTGCGTTAGTCCGAGCTAACCGTCTTATTTTTGCCAAAGACATACCTCCGTTAGTTATTGCGATAAATTCACCTTTTATCCCAATAGATACAAGTCATTTTCCACTAAGTTCCAGCTTTATATTTCACTCGTTACCAGAGAACACTCCTTTCATCGCATAACGTGTTGTATTAGAGATATAGATAAGCTTATATAGCGTAAACCTATTAAGTTTCGAATAATCCTGGTTATTGATGATGAAAAAAATAATTCAACTTATCGCTATTTTTTGTTGGTGTAATTTTGCCATGGCGTATAAGCATGATGGGCATAAAGGGTTTGATATTAAAGTAACTGATCTTGGGAGTGGTATTTTTGAATTAAGAACAGACCGTTCAGGCAACGTTGCCGTGTTAATCGGTGAAGATGGAGTTTTTATGGTTGATACACAAATGGAGCATTTAGTCGAACTTATTGATGGTGCTCAGAAAAAGCTATCGGACAATCGCGATGTCGACCTTATCCTCAATACGCATTTTCACCGAGATCATGTCAGAGGTAATGCGTACTTCAAGAAACGTGGAGCCATAATTATGGCGCACCCCAATGTCCGTAAATACCTAGAAAATCCTGGAGCGATCAAAGCATTGGGTCGCAAGGCTCCCTCATTTACACCGGAATATTACCCTACTATTGACATAACCGAAGACGCGTCAATAAAAATGAACGGCCAAAGTATCGAACTTTATCACACACCAAACGCTCATACTAATAGTGACCTCTTTGTGGTGTTCAAAGAAGCTAATGTCATACATGGCGGAGACCTTGTTTTTGCTAAGCGTTTCCCATTCATTGATATTGATAATGGTGGATCGGTAGCGGGTTTCATTGCTGGTATTAGGCAAATAATTACAGTCGCCAACTCAAATACTAAAATTATTGCGGGACATGGACCAATAGTGACTATTGATGACTTAGAAGCAACTATTACTATGTTGAATGAAACACACGAAATTATTAGAAAATTAACCGAGAAAGGTTTATCCCTAGCTGCTATAAAAGCGCTAGATCCATTGAATGGTTATACAGAAAAATGGGACTGGGCATTTATCACCACTGAGAGAATGGTAACGACACATTACTACGATATAACAGGACTGCTGGAATAGCTATTGATAAATAAAAGAAACTTCTTCATATCTAGCTTTTGATCACTACTCACTTAAAACGAATATTGATAATCCAATAACAGCATTCATGATACCCCCAAAAGAAGCAACAAACTATTTCAAAAACCTAAAAACACTTAGGCTTTTATTAACAACCTGTAAAGTTCATCTTTCAATACAGAGCGGATATGTTTTTTCTCACGCATAATATCATCACCAATAGGAGAATCTCGTAGCTCTAGCGAGCGAATTTCTTCATCGATTGCGTCATATACCTTCATTTTTTCTGAAAACTTTACATCGCTCTGTAAGAGTTCTTTTATTTTATCAATATATTCTGGAAATTCATGAGTAAGAGAATGATTTTCACCTAACATATAAATATCTTTTTGTTTGTTTAGATTAACGTAAGAGTGCTAATACGATGTATCAATAAATGCACGTAGCGAGAATAAAGTTCTCGCTATTTCTTAATATATTTTGATTTTCGTAAAACTCTTGCACAATAGAGTACTTTAAAACATAGAGTACTTTAAAACGGTGCAAATTGATCCTTTGGAGAACTGGGAACTGACCAGCGTTTATCCGCAGACAAGCTCGGAGTCTGCTTAACATTATGTGCAATTTGACCACGATCGCCATAGAGCCAAAGTACCATATTTGTGCGCTCACCATTAGTAATCGAGCGTGCGGCATGTGGAATATGTCCTCGATGCATGACAGCCACACCAGGGGCAAATGTAAACTGATTGACCTCGCCATTTGTCGAATTAAGAAAATCAACGGCAGAGCCATCGAATATCTCATTTGGTAAGTTCAAATTAATATTAAGTGTAATAGAAGATGCATCGGTGTGAGGCTGTATAGAGGTATCTGTACTTGGCTGATAACGAATAGAAAAGCCAAAGGTTTGTGTATCGTAGCCAGTAATTTCTGGAAACAGTAAACGCGCAGTAGGCCTTACAAATTTATCCATCAAGCTATTATAAAATGACTGGAAACCCGGTGCTGCAAGGTAGCCCGGTGAGCGTCTATCCAACATCATTCCAGCTCGATTCAAAACAATACCGTAAGGTGGACGTAAAGGTATACTTGCGTCTGAAGCACTATCCAGATAGCTACGTAGGTCTGTTAAGCGTTCAGGATCAAAGAACTGACACTGATAAACATCCGGCGATACTTCATGCCATAAATCCCTGACAGCTAACTCTTTTGTTGGGTTCTCCCAAGCCGCCAAGATAGCCTCTCTTAACCTTGCGTCTAATAGTGAGTCATCAAGCGTAACAAGATTCTGTTCAGCACTCTGCTCCCACTGTTTCCATGCCTCAACAAAAAGAGTATTATTTTTTTCCCAGAATTGTTGAACAGAGGGGGCTCTATGCAACATGTCCTCTCGCGTCGGTAATTCTAAATTTCGTGCTTTATTTAACTCAGTAAGAGATACCATTTTATCCAACTCTTAATTGTTTAACATCACTATCTCTGCGAAGCCAAACTAAACAATCTAGGATTATTTAAAGTAATTAACTTCATTAGATGTAGGTAACAACTCGACTTTTATGCAATTATCTTTGAGGCGAGTTAGAAGATCCCGCAAGCTACTTTATTGATCTCACGAGACCTCTAGTTTTTATGAAGCCGTTATTTTATTCCTTGCACCTGCATAACCATTTCTTCCCAGTTACGCTGATTCTCAATGTCATGCTCAAGACCTTGCTCATCGGCAGTTTGGAAACGCTTAAGCGCTGGTGTTTTACTGGTTGCTTGATATAACCAGTATGCTTCAGCTTTCAAAGCGTCTTCGATAGGTTTATCGATTGACTCATACACCATTTGCTTACATGAATTGATTGATTCGGCGGGGAACTGAGCAATACGTTTTGCCAAAGTATCCACGTATTCACCAATTTCGTCCGGCTCTAACGCTTTATTGATTGTTCCCATTTGCTCAGCTTCATCTGCATCGAAGTCACGCGCACTTAAAATTATTTCAAGTGCCCTTCCTAAACCGGTTTGTCTTGCCATACGCGAAGCACCTCCGCCACATGGCAAAATACCCATACCCACTTCCATCTGCATGAACTTGAATTTACCACGAGCAGCAAAGCGCATATCCAATGCTAGAGCAAGTTCATGACCACCACCACGAGCAAAACCTTCCAACTTCGCAATTGTCGCTTGCGGAACCTTACTAATTCTCTCGCACACTGCTTGGAGATCGAGTAACTTAGCTTCTTCTCTTGATACAGCTTCATCGGACATATCCTTTAAAAGTTCTGTATCGTAATGGCACACCCATATTTCAGGATTTGCCGATTGGAAAACAACTACTTTAGTATCGCGGTCACGCTCTAATCGCATTGCCAGACTATTGAGATCAGCTAACATTTCTTGCCCTTGTACGTTCACCGTACCAAAGTCAAAAGTAACCGTCAGAATGCCGTCCGCTTGCTGAGTGGTAAAGGTAGTAAATCCTTCGTATTTCATATTTTTTCCTCTTAGGGTTTAGTTGTTCATAGCGACACTCATGTATCACGGTCTAGAGCTATCATCTGAGAAATTACTTAAACTAAGCTAATCTCAAATTTACTAACGATTGTGTCAATCGCATCGATTAACGCCTTGTTTCTGGCGTCATCTAAGGCATCGGGATGTGGAGATGCCCAGCTGCCGATATCGTTGTCAAAATATTTACCTGAGCTATCGGCAAAGTCACTGTGTAATGCTGCTCGGGTCAACACTTCAGCACCGATGCTTAAATCTTTACCAGCAGTACCGTAGGCTTCTTTAACCATTTTGCTCCCTAAAAAAGAAGCAGGATTAATAGCGACAATAATTGGCCCCGCGTCCCCTACCCTCTTAGCCATATGAAATGACCACATGGTAATAGCGAGTTTGCTTTGGGCATAGGCTTCGTTGTCTGTTAAGTGGTGATCACCAGCCAACGCTTCGAAATTCACTCGTGATTGAGCGGCAGAAGACAAGTTGACCACCCGGCTATTACTGTTAAATAATGGCAACAACTTGTTAGTAAGAATATAAGGCGCGATAGTATTTACTAAAAAGCGTTTATCGTAGCCGTTATGAGAAACCGGATTCGGGATTTTAAATACACCAGCATTATTAATAAGAACATCTAAACTGCTGTACTTCCCGATGATATCTAAGGCAAGCTTTGCAACATCCTTAGGCTCACTCAAGTCGGCGCAAAATGTATCTAACTGGCTATTGCTCCCTAATTTAGCTAGCTCATTTTTGGTCTGCTCAAGCTTATTCTCATTGCGCCCGTGTAAAAGAACGTTATGGCCTTCGCGTACAAGTTTTTTTGACGTTTCAAAACCGATGCCATCAGTGGCACCTGTAAGTAAAATAGTTTTTGCCATTCGCAAATCCTTGGTATAAGTTTCTATTCAATTGCAAATAAGTTATTACCACTAACCGGTTAGCAAGTTTTTACAGCTAAACGCTAGGTTTTATATTAATATCTCACTAAAGTGCGAGTCTCGATGCTCTTTCTAGGTACATTTGTTGGTGCCTGTCCCACAACATCCAGAGCACTATGTGCTAAGTAGGGTCGCCCTCGGTTATCGTAGATATTAAAAATAATGACCTCTTCAGGTGTCATTTTGGATTGATAAAACCATTCATGATTATCATTGGCTGCGACGCCAAGAATTTTTCCTAATCTATCTGGATAAATAAGCTCGATATCCATCCAATCATCAGATTTCATAGAGCTTGGGCGAATAAAACCCAGTGGTGAGGTTGTTATTTGAAAATCTACGGGGCGCCAAATATTGACAAACCCGAAGTGGCCCTGCTGATATACTTGTGCTTGGTCTTTACCAATCAAGTCAATTAAACGTTGGTCGGCACCTTTTGCACTGTAATCATTGTGAACGTTGCGCGCGGGTTTTCGTGCTGCATCCAACTCATCAATACGGATAGTGTGGTCGAAAACCAGAACTTCTTTTGCGCCAATTTGATTTTCAAGTAATGCAGTGATTTCATTATTATAGGTTTTCGTCCAGCTTTCTTGCGAACCAAACTTAGATACAGAAGATGGAGCACTGACGAATGCTATTCCATCTTGCTCAAAATTGACGGTACAGTGCCTGTCTCTAACATCATTAACTTGCACATTCCTACTTTCTAGTACAGGAGAAACCAAGTTGCCAATAATGCCATCCACATCAAACTTAAACGCTTGTGGCTCTTTACACTTGATATGGTAGTTAACTAATGCGCGTATGCTCATGGTTATTTCCCAAGATGCCTAAAGTTTTAGTTAATAAACTAAGTTATAACATCCTATTATTTTTCATAACCTGCTGAAATAGTGTATAAAGATAATCAGAATTCTGATTTGAGATATAATAAGTGGATACTAAAGCAATTAGGCTTTTTGTGATGTCAGCCGATATGCAAAATATTAGTGCAGCAGGCAGAAAATTAAAGCTTACCCCTTCTATGGCAAGTGCTAGATTGTCAAAGTTGGAAGTTCAGTTAGGTGCGGATCTCTTTCATCGAACAACACGAAAGATTTCTTTGTCTGTTGAAGGAGAAAGTTTTTTACCCTACGCAAGAGAGATCCTTGCCCAGGAAGATGCTGCCTTAGGTACATTAGGCAGAGATCATACAGATGTATGCGGGACACTTAGGTTTGCAGCTTCAAGCTCATTTTCTCAGCGTTTTATTTTACCAATTATGCCTGACTTCTATAAACGCTACCCACATATCAATTTTGAGCTTAAACTCTCTGACTTACGCTTTGATCTTATCAATGGTGGTTATGATTTGGCACTACGAAATGCTGCTATTACAGACAGCAGCCTGATTAGTAGGCGCCTTGCCAGGGATAAGCGTATTCTATGTGCATCGCCAAACTACCTTGAGCAAAATGGAATACCAAAAACACCTGCTGATTTGAAGCTACACCAACTGATTTTGTTTGCTCACTCTAATCCTCGAGTACTTCATAATAAGATAACTATGGAAACTAGCATTTTTCCTCCAGCTCAAACAAAACCTCGTATGATTTGCGATGACGGTACGAGTATGAGAATTGCCGCCGAGTCAGGCGTAGGTATTTGCATGAGTTCTATGTGGAATGTGCACTCGGAATTAAACGCCGGCAAGTTAGTGCGAGTACTTCCAGAATACAGTATTGAAGATAAAACCGATATTTGGCTAGTTTACCCAAAGTCCAATGTGATAACAGCTAAGGTCCGTGTATTTATTGATTACTTGGTAGAAAAAATTGGCGATCCACCCGTGTGGGAATTGTAATTATATATAAAATCAATATTCACATTCTTCATTTCGAATAAAAAGCGCTAAGTGTTTTCAACATTGCGACAATAAATGTTAATACTTAGCGCTCGGCATTAGATTATTTATGGCCTTTATCAAGATGTTTGTGAATCACATCAACATATATCCACACAATGAGATTTAAACTCAACGCGTTTAGTTATTTCTGCAA
The DNA here is from genome assembly GCF_002157225.2 of Agarilytica rhodophyticola. Taxonomy (NCBI): domain Bacteria; kingdom Pseudomonadati; phylum Pseudomonadota; class Gammaproteobacteria; order Cellvibrionales; family Cellvibrionaceae; genus Agarilytica; species Agarilytica rhodophyticola. Next base: position 3,459,422 of record NZ_CP020038.1, on the reverse strand, counting down.
TAAGATATTCCGAGAATACACATACACGTTTTGGCTGCGCTCTGCTAGGTGGATACAGTAACTGCAAAGGTGTGGGCTCGGCGCTATACTGTGTAAGTAACGGCACAAGCCTTTTTTCATCTATGTCTTTTTTAATATCCAGTTCGGACTTCATCATAATGCCATAACCATTAATACACCAATTTCTCATCAATTCACTATCGTTTGCAATCCTATTGCCAGATACCTTAATTTCTTGTTTTGCATTTCCTTGACCTAAATACCAAACGTTATCTAATTGGCGACCAAAACGCATAATTAAGCAATTATGTGCTTGTAAATCTTCTGGCGTTTGAGGCTCACCATGGGCTTTGATATAAGCTGGTGAAGCACATACAATTCTTGTTATATTCGCAACACTGCGTATTCGTAAGCTACTATCACGGACAAAACCAAACCTCAAAGCTAGGTCTATCCCACTGCCAATCATATCGACAAACCCATCATAAAAATCTGCTTCTACTACAACGTTGGGATAGTCTTTAATAAATTGGTCAATCACATTGACAACTAGGTTTCGGCCAATATCAATAGGAGAGCTGATCCGAATTAAACCCGATAAACTCTCTGCTCCAAGTCTAATCTGACTATCTAAATATTGGATCTCGTCCAGGAGTCGACGTGCCCCTTCAGCAAGCACCCGCCCTTCTTCAGTTAAACTCACAGATCGGGTAGTTCGGTTTAACAGCACCACACCGTAGTGGCTCTCAAGAGTAGCTAAATTCTCAGAAACGGTTGCAGGAGAGAGACCTAACTCTTTAGCTGCCGCTCTCATACTGCCTTTATCAACAATTTGTAAAAATACGGTAAGGTGATGCGTGTTCATTATATATGATTAACTTCATTCTGTTTTACAAAAAAAACATCTTGTTTAAGCAGACCAAACAATTAGCCTTCATAACATAATGTAATTTAGGAGGTATTATGTCAAAGCTCACTATTACTGGAAACATCAAGGTTAAATCCGAGCATGTGGATTTTGTAAAACGAGAACTATTAAAGCTTATTCCAATTACTCGTATAGAGAAAGGTTGTATTCAATACGACCTGCATCAGGATAATAAAGACTCCACCTATTTCATGTTCTACGAAAATTGGGAATCGCGTGATGTTTGGCAGGCCCATATGGCCAACGACCATATTAAAACCTATGTGGATGCAACAAAAGGTATGATTGAAAACTGTTGGCTACATGAATTCACCCATCATGAATTCACCCATATAGGTTGACGCCCACCCAACACCAGTCGCATCAGTTAAAATACCAGCGGCATATAATAATTTTTTAGAATACCTTAATAGTCATATCTATATTTGCAAACGTTTTCCCAAAAGTAAGCTTTAGTCATTGTTCGGGAAAACCGATAACACATACCGGCTTATGCCCAGTTATCACATTAACCCTATGAACCTATGATATCCATCGCGACCAGCATTTTTCATGCCGGTGATTAAATGTTATGCAACATGACTTGCTTTAAATGGGGAAAATAATGATTTTAAGAAAATATTCAAATGTAGTGATTGGGCTCGCGCTGGGGATAACAATATATGGAGATAATGTCCAGGGCGAAAATAAAAATAGCGCTGTCGATAATAAAGGAAAACATTTGCCAACCGTAGAGGTTGTCGCTTCTTTACCTGTTCGTCCAGGTAACCTTAGTATAACCCCATCTGGCCGGATTCTTTTTACCAATTCACCTTTAGCATCGCCAGAGGTCAAAGTTGCAGAGTTAATGAAGGATGGTACATCTAAACCTTATCCCAATGCGGCCTTCGCCGCCGGTAAAAACTCTAAGATTAAAGGGGCTATTGGCATTAGAACAACGAACGAAGGAATTACTTGGCTGCTCGATATGCCGACGCATACTTTCTATGCTATCGATAACAATACGGATAAAGTCACCAAAATAATAGAGTTACCTGAAGCTGTCGTAAAACCGACAAGTTTCTTACAAGACTTTGCGTTAGACCAAAAGAGAAATCGCGCCATCATCGCAGATATGACGCAGGGAGATCTTAAGAGCCCCCCTACTCCCGCATTTATTTCAGTAGACCTTAAGACAGGTGCAGCGAAAAGAATTGCTGAAGGACACGCTTCGATGATGCCCGCTGATAAAGGAGGATTTGCGTTAAATCCTATCACTATTGACCCGCAATACGATTTTATTTATTTCGGCGCTCTAAATGGCAAAACAATTTATCGTGTTCCTGCAAGTGCATTTAATGGCGACGGCTCCGCAGTCAGTCAAACCATCGAGCCCTACGGTCCGAAAACATCCAGTGACGGGATTAGCATTGATGGTTCAGGCAATGTGTATATAACAGATGTTGAGCATAAGGGCTATGGCGTAACAACAACAGACGGTTATCGCCAAATAGCCAAACTCCCTAAGGGACAATCATGGCCTGATGGGCTGAGCTTTGGTGTAGATGGCTATGTTTATGGCACGGTTGACCAACTTGACCGCACAGCAGCGCTGTCAGGTAAAGAAACCGGAACAGGAGAATATCTGATAATTAGATTCAAGCCTGTCGCTCCAGGAAAACGGGGTCGTTAAGCCCAGCATTTTTTGGCGGATAGTATCCGCCCATTAACACCACAAAGCGATATATGCCAAACAGGAGAAATGATGTGGCAGAAACAATAGTCGTTGGTCATATTGACCTTTCTTTCCATGACGCAGCAGCTCGCGAGGTAGAAATCATATTAGAGGAAAACGGTCATGCAGTGATGCGTAAAACAGCGCACCATGAAGAAGCGTTTAGGATGTTAGGCGCAGGCGAAATAGATTTTCTTTGTGCGGCCTGGTTACCCTCTAGTCACACTATGTATCTCAATCCTTTACTCAACCAAGTTACTAAGGTGACGGTCCTTTACGAACCTTATTGTATTTGGGGAGTACCTCACTATGTTCCCGAAGATGATGTCAGCACAGTATCGGATCTGCTTGAGCCTGTTGCTGAACAAAAAATGGAAAGGCTCATTCAAGGTATTAATCCTGGTGCGGGAATAAGTCGATTTTCAAAGGCTATGGTAAAAGAATATGGCTTGAATACCTTAGGGTATCATTTCAACCCCGGTACCGAACAGGAGTGCTTTCAGAGATTCATTGATGCTTATGCCGATAGACGCTGGATAGTTATTCCGTTGTGGCACCCACAGTGGCTTCATAATCGATATCGCATTCGCGCCTTAGATGAACCCAAAGGATTATTAGGTGGCCGTGATGAAGCGACATTAATCATGCGTAATGATGCTGAAAAAAAGCTCGCAAGCGGCGTACTGGACAAGCTTAAAAAACTTTACTTAGGCAATAGTAAAGTCAGCGAACTGGACGACTTAATCCAAAAAAACAATCAACACACAAAAATCTAAAGAACCATAGAAGATCAATAATGGTTTGATTAGTTTTGCATTTTTACATAATATTTTGGAGATAAAAGTAGCTATTAAATATATTATTTAAATCGTCGTATTTTTTCACATAATAGAAATTGTGTTTCTATTTTCAAACTCTAATAACCGTAATATATTTCTGTCTTATTTATCGATATCTATGTAAAGATCAGACATCTACAGTATTATTAAATAATACTGTAGATTATCTGTGCCGATATTGTTTTTGTAGTCGTTGTTTATTCATGAGAGGTAAAAAAAAATAAAAAAATAAAGAGAATAAAGTATTTTCGTAAGAATTTATTTTACCATTGGCCTTTAACTACTGTCGTTTCACATTATTGTATTAAATACCGCTTGGCTATCACGTCAGAGGACTTGTCTGATTGATTAAGCTGTTTTTAATGCAACGCCGTTTGTTTGATTTTTTTCGTGTTTGCCAAGCCGGCGACTCAACGTATTGTCGATCGCAAAACTTCCGCTGCCTTGAATGGTAAGCGCTAGTGTCGCAGCGAATAAGCTAAGTGCAAACTCGTAGCCGTTGTTGCTCATAAATAGACCGTTACTAAAATGAACACTAAATATGGCAACCAACATGGTAAACGCACTTATTGCCGCCGCAGGCCTTGTTAGAAAACCAAAAATCAAAGCTAAGCCACCGAAGAACTCGGCGCTACCTGCCATAAATGCCATCAGGTAACCGGGCTCTAAGCCTATGCTTGCCATCCACTGCCCGGTACCTTCAAGTCCATAGCCACCAAACCAGCCAAATAGTTTTTGTGCGCCATGGGCTGCTAATACAATACCTACTGGCACCCGCAGCACGAGAGAACCTAGATTGGTATCTGATTGGAGAATTTTGTCGACGATTAGCTTGTTCATTATTCATTCCTCTTAAACGGTAATGAGTTATTTATCTGGGGGGTATTCACTTTCGATCAGCGTTAAAACAAGGTTACTAACAATATATTTAATAATAAATAATGAATTTGTTGTATTATTATCAACACTATGTTGGTAAAAAATGAAGGCGAGTTAAAAAAATGGATAGAATCGATACAATGAAAGCCTTTATCACCGTATCAGAAGAAGGTAGTTTCACACGAGCGGCAGATAAATTGGAAACCTCTAATCAGCTTATCAGCAAATATGTATCTGATTTAGAAGAGCACCTGGGAGTGAGGTTGTTTAATCGAACCACACGTACTGTTCGCCTCACCGAAGCTGGTGAGCAATGTGTACAACACGTTAGACACATATTGGAGAGTATTCAGGATATGGAGGGAAATCTTGGACAGCTCAAGAATGAAGCCCAGGGTCTACTGCGCGTAAATGCTCCCGTCTCTTTTTCAATTAAGCACTTAGCGCCATTGATCAAGGACTTTAGGCAACTTAACCCAGGTGTCAGAATCAACTTACAGCTCAATGACCGCAAAGTAGATTTGGTTGAAGAAGGGTTTGATTTAGCCTTGAGAATTGGTTATTTAAAGAGTTCATCTCTAATCGCAAAACGCCTCGCGCCAATACGGCTCGTACTATGTGCCGCGCCCAGCTATCTAGAAAAAAACGGCATCCCCGAACATCCTGATCAGCTCATTCTTGAGCACTTTTTGCATTACAGTTACATGTCTCATAACCAGGACTCATCTCCCCTTATGACGATGTTTAGGCGTTCATTACAGGATGGTAAAGCGAGCGTATCTTGCAATAATGGCGATATTCTCTTAGAAGCTGCCATTATGGGAGAAGGATATGTATTATTACCCACTTTCCTCTCGGGAGAAGCGATAAGACAAGGTAAACTGAAAATTATTCTTAGTGAGTTTGAGCCGAAAGCATTGGGTTTATATGCGGTGTACCCTCATCGAAACTTGATGGCAACCAAGCTGAGAGCATTTATTGATTTTATCAGCAACTACTATGGTGATGTTCCGGTTTGGGATCAATTCTGACCATAAACAGAAAATACCAATTTACTCATTAACGTGGACGCTTGTTTTCACCTCACATTCTTTGTATCTAGTGGACAGATGGTTGAAGGAAGCATGTTGCGGTCTGGGGGTAACACCAACACCAAAATGTGCGACATTTCACTTTATAGCGAAATACGATGTTGATTACTCTAACTTTCCTAGCGTTTATAAATTACAAAATTTTACCTTATTTACTCCTCGGCATAAAAATTAATAGTCAGTCAATCCAACTCACATTTAGTTTTTATTAAATAGAAACAATAACGGGAGTAATAAATACTATTTTCTATCCGCTGTGCACATAACGCTTTATAGACAACATACTCACTGTAAACATGCAGGCAGCCATTGCTGCATAGTGGCGCCATACTTAAGCGCCTTTAACACTAACAACTACGAAAATAATAAAAAAATAATGATGAGAAGATGAACTCTCGATATAAAGAGTCCACCAACAGATGAGGAGCAAGTGTGTTTTGTAGCTTTAATTAGATCGCTCCAACGTGACAGTAAAATGGTATCGCCAAAGGCTTAATATGAACCACCTACTTAAAGAAGAACATTACAATTTAATGGATATCGCGCTACACCAGTGGGGCGAAAAGCTTGTAACACAGTGGCTTGATCTTGGTCACATGAGAAATAATAGCATAAATGATCTAATAGATGAGAACGACATCTCAATAAGTGATCGGGATCAAGAAAAGCTATCCAATTTAATGCGTGATATTAAACAAGACAACCGTGAGGTTTTCTTACTGTGTAAAAGGGTTTACGTCGACGGTCTTAATCCTAAAAAAGGTGACACTGTCTCCATCCTAAAAGGAATCCAAGCAAATTTATTTGCCGCAATATGGCCGGATAAAGTTGTTGCATTAGAGTTAGAGCAAGGTCTTAACTTTATACATGAACACGGTATGTATAGCTATTTACACTGCGGTAAGTGGCAAGATAATATGCTCCCACAAGAAATTCAGAAACACTAGTGATCAGTATATTTAGGAAAATTTAGCTACTCTACTAGTTTTTTTAAAGACTGATCAACAATAGCAATGGCAAGGTGCAAACTAGAATTAAATAGCAGAATTAAATAATAGAAAAATCATAAAACGCACTTATTGAATAATAGTATTTACCTTAGAGAAAAAGCTTTTCTATGATTATCCTCAACCACTATGTAACATAAAGATAGGCTGGGATCTTTGCTATCCTTTAACACGCGAATAAATATGTTGGGTTTTACTTGAGTCGCCAATGCTGTCAGAGATGGGATATCGCCTTTAAGTGATGGACTACCGAGTATATAATCTTTAAAGGTACCCCGTTGCGCCATTACTACGTAAGCACCAAATGCTCTACCTAGAAAGTAAACAAGATACGTATGATTGAGAGTATCTGCTCGGTAGTTCTTCTCGATATATGCCATAACATCATTACCAATAAAAACTAGCTGCTTGCGTGCTTGATCAAATGAATATTTCTTTTGATGTTCAAGTTTACTTGACTTTTTTATTGAGTAACCTCGGCATCGACTCATATGGGCTTTGCTTACCTTTTTATATCTTTCTGTTAGTAAATAACTGCCAAAGTCACTTCTTCGATAAGGTACTTATTAGCAGCAAAGAGAATTTCGATATGCCATACCGCATCAGTAAAATAGATATCAGGATATTTCTTCTCTTCGCTTTTTAAATACGACCAAGGCAATCCTATATAAAACTCTATTTATCTAATATTGTTTTTTTAACTAAGATGAAAGTGCTAAATTTAACCAATAAAAACTAAAATACTTTAGGATATACTGATTTTTTGCTGATATCTTGCTGACAACACAAAAGTCCAATACTATCAACCGCATAAAAGATAGAACTTAGTTAAAACCAGGAAGAGGTTTAATTAAGGATTAAAGGTATATTGACGATATAATAGCGCTATCATCAGGTGTAGACGCAGGTTTGAGCATTAGTTTTCATCCAAATAGAGGTTATATGACAGAGCAATATTGGATTGGTGGTTTTTTTATCGACGTATCCAGAAATCAAATCACACAAAACAAGCAATCTCAAACACTTGCTCCCAAAGCCTTGGCGGTGCTCACTTGCTTAGCGGAACACCAAGGAAAGGTGGTGAGCCAGGAAGCATTACTGGCTAAAGTTTGGCCAAACACCGTCGTCTCCCCCAATACCCTACAAAGAAGCATCGCCCAGTTAAGGAAAGCATTGGGCGACGATGGCAAAGTGCAAACCTACATTAAAACACACGCGAAGCAAGGTTATAGCTTGGAATGTGATGTTCGATGGCATGATAAGCTCAACGAGACAGAATCCGTTAATATGGAATCCGATGGTGATGTTGATGCGAACGAAGTTTCTACAAACAATGTTTCTGCGATTAATGTTGCCGCGATGGATGGTCCGCAGGATGATAATTCTGAGGCTACTAGTAACGCGGCTAATCTTAATGCTATTTCAACACATGATGAACATAAAGAACAAGCCAATGATCTCGCGACAAAACCTGCTGTACTCACTTCGAAGTTACCAAAATCTTCTGTAGGCCTTGTATCCATTGCTGTTGTAATAGTAATTTTAGGCGTAATAGGATATGGCTATCTCGCCTTTGATTCCCCTTCTGCACATACTCCTTCAGTATTAACTTTTGACCGCTTACGCTCGTTGACAGCCACCGACGATAAAGAGTTTGATGCAAGCTACAGTCCCGATGGTCAATACATTGTTTTCCATCGCTATTTAGGTAAGCAATGTATTAATCGAGTCTGGGCAAAAGACGTGACTACCCAAGAAGAGATTTTGCTAACAAAAGAATGGGGAGCTTACAGTAGTCATAGCTTTTCTAAAGATGGAAAGCAATTGGTGTTTTTGGCCACAGAAGCCTGTCGCGAGCCAGTCACACAAAAAAGTTGCTATGATTTAGTGAGTTTAGATTTTGAGAAATCCCTTAAAAGCCCCCAAAAAACAAACTTAATGCTGCAATGTCAAAATTCAACAGTAAGAGATCCCACCTGGCTCAATAACAATCACATAGCACTATTACAGAAAAAATCCCAGCGTTGGAAATTAATCAGCTATTCTATTAGTGATAATAGCAGTACCGTATTATACGATTTGAAACCAGGCAATTTGCTGGGGTTTAGTTATTCAAGTAAAGAAGACCTCATTGCTGTTACAGGTGTGCATGGGGATGGGCAGCACTATCTTGATATGCTTAAACCCGACGGTCATCTAGTATCTAGTCATGTGCTAGATCGTCCGCAAGAAATACCTCCATTCAGGCCGATTTATCCCAGCTTTGATCCTTTAAATAAACAACTGCTATTCAGCACGGGCAGGCAACTATTTACCCTCTCCTACCAAGGTAAAATTGCAAAAATCAGCCAACCGTTTGCTGATAGAATGGCCGTACCTAAGTTTCATCCCGAAGGTAAAAGTATACTTTTTATTAAGGGGCCATATGACAGTGATGTGGTATTACTATCGCTGAACCAACTGGCCGATAAAAATGCTTCAGCACAAAAACAATCCAGTCAATCGCCAAGTGAATACGTTTATCCCAGCTTCCAACGCTCAACGCAAGGTGAGGATTACGCCATTTTTCAACCTGATGGCGACTTAATTGCATTCTTATCTGAACGCACTGGAGACGAACAACTTTGGATAAGCGGTAGCGATGGACAAGGCACCCAAAAAATTACTGATTTCCCGGTAGATACCTATATTCGCGGCATGGATTGGGCTGCAGACGGAAATAGTCTTTTAGTGAACGCCAATAACGTTCTTACCCAAGTATTTTTGGATTCCTCTCAACAAACTATTCCAGTGAAGTATCCCGTTATTCGACTTTTCCAATGGGATAGCATTCACAATACCGCTTTATTAATTGTGAGTGTAAAAGGAGTATTAAAGTTTGTTGAATACGATTTAGCTAAGGCAGAAATGAAAGAGCTGGCCGATAACAAAAGAGTCATCTGGGCACTTAGAAGTGAAGATGGCCGGTTAATTTACAAAGACCACCTAAACCAACTATGGCAACCCGGCCCCGCCGAAGACCAACGCATAGAAGCATTAAATCAAGAGGCAACAAAAGCCAAAACCTTCGTAATAAACGACAACGTGATTTACGCCATCAATACGGATAATCAGTTATGGTCTTATGATCTAAATACCGACACTTTTAACATTCTTGGTGATGTGGGTGAAGATGTGGATGATCTAACCGATATTAACAAAACACAGTTATTAATGAGCATTCGAGTTTCCGCAAAAAAAGAAGTGGTTGAACTTGTGGTGAGTGAATAAAGTCTTTTAAAAATAACGTTGAGTGGTTATATCTATTGTAACCACTACCAGCTCCTAACTATTTTACTGCTTGCACTTTTATTCCTTCCACTCAGGTTTATATTTTAGAGATTTTCTAAGCGAAGAAAAACCCAAATAAAATAAAGCTAACGAACATACAAAGTAAATACCTATAAATAGCCAATAGTTATCTGGCTCTTCAGCTTTAGTAGCCAAGTAATAAGAGTATTTAGAAGGAGCAGGAACTTCATCTGTAATTAACCCAAAGACTATAAACCCCAATAAGATATTAGCAAAAACAATATGTGCGACTGAATCAAAAATTTTACATAATTTGCTCATCAATACTATATCCGTTTCTATTTAAGTTTTTGATAGATGTAAAGCTAGGGCCTGTTAACACTAATTTGATCACTCCTGTTTGCTCTCAAAAGCGCTAATCACCAACAGTAGGCGCTTTAAGCGAGGCGCGAAGAGCGCAGTTTAGTCATTCTAAATGAGCGATAAGCAACGCCGAGTAGCGCTTTTAAGTGCAAACCCGAATAGCCACATGGATGTGGTGTATTAGGGCAGTGCAGGAGCAACTGCCAAGGGCTGGCAGCATTTTCCCGCCTAGCGTCGTTAACACGCACTTATTTATGCCTGTATGGATACAGGTAATTAGAGCAATGCAGGAGCAATTGGCGAGAATAACTAAACCGCGTTTGTGTTGCCTAGCTAGTCGAAAAAATGCTTGCCAGCAGGTGCAATTTAATTAGTGTTAACAGGCCCTAGTAATTTAGGCAACAATAAGAGCATATTACCGACTCTAACTTATAATACAAAATGCCAGTGCATAGAATTTTAGTAGCGAGGCCGTTACTGCTAAAAAGATACGACTAGAATATACAATGCAGTCAAACTAATACATAAACCTGTAAACCTTTAATGCAAAATACCGATATACTTTAAACATCCGGAGCATTCCCACAAGGCAAACCTACCCGCTTGCGGCCTTCCGGTGTTTTTAATGAAAAATCTGTTCCGGCAAATTCTCCGCCTTCTGGGCCACATAAAAAAGCGACACCTTCTGCTGCCCATTCAGGGGGGATGTGGGCTTGCCAATCAAGGTAACTCACTGGATTAATCTTGGCATCGCGAATTTTTTCCATAAGTTCAGTGGCTACGGTGCCGGGGGATAAACCTACCACACGTATATTGTTCTCGATCATCTCTTTATGGGCGACTTCGGTAAGTTTTTTAGCGGCAGCTTTAGTTGAGCAGTAGTGGCTCCAACCGACAAGCGCACTGTTGGCCGCACCTGAGCTTATATTGACAATCACGCCGCGCCCTTGTTTTAAAATGACAGGCTGTTTTAACATAACAGGAAGCGCTGCGCGCATACCATAATAAACACCTTTGTAATTAATATCGGCTGCCCGCCCCCAGAGTTTTGGATCGCTATCTACAAGATAATTAAGAGGTTCAATAATGCCGGCATTGTTCACTAAAATATCCAGACGGCCTGTAGTTTCCATGGTAAATTCCACGGCACCGGCTACCGAATCATAATCACTTACATCGCAGTATTGAACAAAAGCCGACTGTCCATTTGCCACCATATTTTTCACTTCTATCTTAAGAGTCGTAAGTGATCGTGCAGCCAACACGACCTTGGCACCATAAGAGGCAAGTGTTTTTGCTGTCGCCAGCCCTATGCCGCGACTGGCCCCCATAATTAGGGCCGTATGCCCGGTAAAATCTAAATTCTGTAATCGCGTGTTAGTCATGCTTATGCTCCTGGAATTAACGAGTAAGGGGTTAGGTAAAAACATGAAATACTTTAATAAAACACGAAATCGCAATAAACTAAACCATAAGCAATTTACTAATGCAAAAAATGCAATTATGAATACGGACTATATCAAGACCTTTCTCGCTGTTTATCGCGCCGGCAGCTTTATCGATGTGGCCAAGGAGAAGAATCTCGCCCCTTCATCTGTGTCCCGTTCCATCAACGCCCTGGAAAATATGCTCAAAATACGTCTTTTTCAGCGAACCACACGTAATTTAACACCTACCCAGGCAGGTGAAGATTATTTTAAGAGGATGGCACCTCTGATGGAGGAGATGGATTTAGCTCATCAATCGCTACTGGAGACAACAGCTTCGCCTTCAGGGCGTTTACGAGTAACCGCCTCAGCATCTTTTGGCCAGATCGTTATAGCCCCCAAGTTAAAGGCGTTCCGCACTCTTTACCCCAATATTTATTTAGAACTGGTGCTATCGGATCAACGCTTGGATATGATTAATGATCAAATAGATGTAGCGATTCGGCATGGGCAGTTAAACGATAGTAGCTTAATTGTGAAAAAATTAATCGATGTGCGCTACTACCTCGTATGCAGTGCCAATTATCTTGAAGCACACGGCACACCACGATCGCCACAAGACCTTGAGCAACATGAATTGATGACTTTTGGGTATCAAGATTTCCGCCATAGTTGGACTTTTGTTAATCATGAACACTCTCACACTATTGCAATAAAACCAGTACTTACCGTCACTAATGCCGCTACTATCCGACAATGTGCGCTCAATAGTGTAGGTATCGCACTGCTCGCTGATTGGACGGTGGCTGAAGATATAAAAACAGGAAAGCTCGTGCAGTTACTTCCAAACTGGCATGTCAGTGGTGCATCTTACAATACCGCTATTTATTTACTGTACCCTTCGCGCAATTTTATCCCGGCAAAAGTACGGGTTTTTAGCGACTTTCTTATTAATAATTAATATATTAAAGAATAGTGTATTTAAATTTTTTCATTTTTTTTTCCGATATTTGAAAAATAAAAATCCAAGAATACTAGCACCAGTAAACGTTAAACCAATTACTATAGACGATTGCCAAAACACTATATCTGCGCTTTGTTGTTGTAGCATTTCTGGCGTGGGATCTTGGTAAGGAATGACGTGGCCCGATAATATAAAGAAACTTATGAGTGTCCAGATAAGTCCTATAATGGCAGTAATAAAAGCGATCCGCATAGTTTTCTGATCCGCATTATGTTGACAGTATTTAAGACGACGTATACTCAAAGTGTTGCACTAGACAGTCAATAAGTTTGCGTTTAGCAACACTGAGGTATTGTTGGCTTGGATAAATAAGGGATACCGGTGCAGTGCCAGGCAAATATTCTTCCAATATCGGTTGCAGCTCTCCCTTAGTAATTTTATCTTGCACAATTAGCGAAGGCACATAAGCAATACCTAAACCTGCGCAAGCATAAGTACGCAGTATCGCGTCACTATTGACCTCTACTCTACCGCGAATTTTAACAGAAAACTTACGCTTGTTTTCTGCGAAGTTCCAGCGGTGGGGTGAACTTACTAAGGTGTTAATAATGCAATCATGACTGGCCAAATCTTTCGGGTGTAAAGGCCTTCCATGGTGAGCAAGATATTGAGGTGAAGCCACAACAGAAATCGAAAATTGTCCCACTTTGCGAGAAATGAGATTGGAGTTTTCAAGGGCGCCAACCCGTAAAGCAAGATCATACCCTTCTTCAACCAAATTAATTTCTCGGTTCACTAGGCTCAAAGATAAGGATACATTGGGAAAACGGGTTAAGTATTCATTAATTACCGCCATCATGGCATCATCAACCAATATAGGGGGAGCAGTAAAATATATATGATCTTCCACGTGTTCATCATCCCTTGCAAGATCCATCAATTCACTCACGTTTTGGCTGATCATCTCCATTTTACGCAAGTAACGTTTACCCTCCTCGGTCAAGCTGATTGAGCGAGTTGTCCTCTGGAGAAGCCTAACACCCAGGTGTTTTTCTAGCTCATTTACTTGGCGACTAACTGCAGAAGGCACAAGGTTGAGCGTATTAGCCGCCTGGCTAAAGCTCATCTGTTTGCATACTTCACGAAATATTTCTATAGACTTAAGTAAATCCATTATTCAGTTTTTTTGATTATTAATTTCATATAGCTATTATTTATCCTTTTTTCTGAATTGTCTATGATGGCGTCTTACATACCATATTAACTATCACCTCAATCGAAAAAACGGACAAATACTATGAAAATCGCAGTTATTGGTGCCACAGGAACCATTGGACGTAAGGTTTGCGAGCGACTTAAAACAGATCATGACGTCATTCAGGTGGGATACAAGAGCGGCGATTATCACGTGGATATCGCCGATAAAGCCTCTATCACCCATCTCTTTGAGCAACTGGGAAACGTGGACGCTATTATATGTACCACTGGACTTTCCGCCTTTGCGCCATTACAAGAGCTAACAGATGAGCAATTCGAGTTAAGCTTTAACAACAAGGTGATGGGCCAAATCAACATCCTACGAATAGGCCAACACCATCTGCGAACAGGTGGCGTCATTGTCTTAACTACAGGTGTACTTGCTGACCACCCCATTCCAGGTTCGGCCGCTACCAGTGCCGCCAACGGTGCTGTTAACGCGTTTGTCAAAGCAGCGGCGCTGGAACTAAAAGACAAACTACGGATTAATGCTGTAAGTCCTGCTTTCATAACTGAATCATTGCAGGCAATGGGCGTGGATAGTAGCCAGGGAGTCAGCGCTGCTGACACTGCCACAGTTTATGAAAAAGTGGTGACAGGTTCCTTAAGTGGCCAAATTATCGATGTAAGAAATGCCCTATCACAAGAATAAGCTGTCACAATATTTAGCATCGGTGGTCACTGGCAATGAATACAATGAAACCATTAAGTAAAACCACACTTGCCTTGCATTGGCTGGTAGCCATGGCCATGTTGGGGCTCGTTGGTTTGGGTTGGTACATGGCAGAATTTAAGCAGTATCAATACTATCATTTGCACAAGTCTATCGGTTTACTGGTCATAGTATTAGTACTAGCAAGAGTTGGCTGGCGCATTAGAAAAGGCTGGCCAGAACATGTGGTAAACTATAGCGCTAGCGAAGTACTACTCTCTAAAATAGTACATTGGGTACTGTTGCTTTCCACTCTATTAATGCCAATATGGGGTATGCTGTATTCCGGTGGCAGTGGCCATGGATTTGGTATATTTGGCTTGGAAATATTTCCCAGCAACCACAGTCACGAAGACCCTTCGGTCATCATACCCTTAAGCGAATTTTGGAGCAACCTTGGACATGTGGCACACAGATACAACGGCTATATTTTTATAAGTGCTATAGCCCTTCATATTATCGGCGCACTAAAACATCATATTATTGATAAAGACTTTACCCTCAAACGTATGTTGGGGAAAAACCCTAATTAAATTAGCAAGCTTACTTACAGCTAATATAGATGAACTTAATAAAAGCACTTGTATGATCTAGACACATCTAAACCATATTTGTAATGAGGCCGTATAAAATATTTTAAACTGAATTGTTATTGTGTTTGCCATTGATAGCGAGAAATATGAAAAGTTTAAATATTGCAATTATAGGAGCCTCTGGAGGTATTGGCTCTGCCTTTGTCCATGCTTTAGCTCAAGAAAAATCCAATGTTATCTACGCTTTTTCAAGATCAAAAGCTAAATTTGATTACGACAATGTAAACTGGTCACCTATTGACATATGCCAGGAAAGCTCTGTTCAAGATGCCTCTCATATTGTCTCATCTTCAGCAAACAAGCTTGACCTTGTTGTGGTTACCAGCGGCGTTTTGCATGATCAAGATCTATCGCCAGAAAAATCTTTACGCGATCTAGACCTTACAAAACTTGAAAAGTACTTTCGCATAAATACTATTGGCCCTATGCTCGTCGCAAAATACTTTTTGCCTTTACTACATGCCAACAAACGCAGCATCTTTGCTGTGTTATCAGCGAGAGTTGGCAGTATATCAGACAACAGGCTAGGCGGTTGGTACGGTTACCGTGCCTCCAAAGCAGCACTAAATATGATGTTAAAAAATGCAAGCATTGAAATAACTCGCAATAAAAAACAGGCCATTGTTGTTGGCCTTCATCCAGGTACAGTAGATAGTGACTTGTCACGTCCATTTCAAAAAAATGTCCCCGCCAAACAATTATTCACCGCCGAATATTGCGCTGAAAAATTATTAGATGTTATTAACACATTAGCAACCGATGATAGTGGCAAAACATTCGCATGGGATGGCAAGGCTATCAGCTACTAATTTCTTCTACTGGAAGCCACAGAAGCTTTTGTGAAATTTAAAGTATTTTTATCAGCGCCAAGGCTCTATGTCCATTTGAACTGCCGCAATAATATTAAATATAACTTTGAAACCTTAAGTACCAATCTGGTATCTTTTAAGAAAAAGACTAATCCATAGAGTAGCATAATGAAAATCGCAATTATTGGAGCAGGCCTGGCGGGCATGACAACGGCTCAGCAATTAGTCCAAGAAAATATCGAAGTTGATGTTTTTGAAAAGTCTCGAGGCTTAGGCGGCCGCCTCGCCACTAAACGTCTAGAATGGGCACATATCGACACTGGCGCACAGTATTTTACTGCCAGGAACGAAGCTTTTCAAAAGCAGGTTGATCAATGGATAGAAGACCGCGTCGTGGCGCCCTGGCACTTTTCTCCCTATAAAGTTATTGACGAGGAACTGCGTCCATCGAGTGACAACATTGTTCGTTATGTGGGCTGTCCGGGAATGAGTAGTATTGTAGGAGCACTAGCGAGGGGAATTAACGTACACCTTAACACCCTTATTGTGAGTGTAGATAAGAGAGAGGAAAAATGGCAGCTGCAAAGTCAGAAAGGTGAACGTTACTTGGATTATGACTGGATAATTACCAGCCTGCCAGCGGAGCAAACAGCCTCACTTTTTACAACAGAGCATGAATCATTATTAAATATACCTGCTTCACCTCATTTGCCGTGCTGGGCGCTAGCCTTAGCCACAAATGGTAGCGTTGACGCTCAAATACAAGGAATTTTTGGTGACAAGGTTGTTTCTTGGGCATCTCGTCTATCTTCTCGTCCACCGATGAAAGATTTAGATAACTTGCATCATGATTATAATGATCTATGGATGTTACACTTTTCTCCTTCGTGGTCACTGGAAAACCATAAAGAAACTGATACCGATATTGTCGCTACTGGTTTGCATTGGCTACAAAATTTATTACAAACATCTCTTACATTAAAATATGAACACCGTCATTATTGGCGCTATGCCAGTGTCAAACCCGAGGCCAACGCAGGTATTTGCATTAACCATGACATGAAAATAGCAGCAATAGGTGCTTGGTGTTGTGGTGGTCGCGTGGAAGGTGCTTACCTATCGGCTATGGAATTGTTGAATAACATCATTTATCCGAATTAAGTCACTTCTAATAGCGAAGTAAACAAAACCTCAAAAACCTTAGTGTGATTGTCGCAATGTTAACTGGCCACAAGACATGTAACTATCATTGCTGCTATAAAAAATGAACGTTAAACCAAGGAGCTAGTTGTATAAAAAGCGCTCTGTGTTGTAGTTAATGAATCATTGCTGCTATGAAAAAAAAACCTTTGCTATGTGCAGGATCTATCTCGGCGTTGCTTGTATTAACAGGTGGTTATTTTGTTAACCAAAAAGACATAACATTACAGTTAGACAAAGCTAATAATAAATATACGCCAGCATCAGAGCATACCCCACCTGCCTTTATAACCCCCTCTCAGCTGTCGCGCAAAAAAACTTCCAATGACATACACGACCAAAATTTAACCTGCACACAACTGACGCATATCTCGCTATCCAATTGGCAGAACTCTACCTATCAACATTTATCAAGCGATTTATTGGAAAAATGCCTTTCACAGCTTATTGCCGATGAATCTGCCAATGTGGCAGCAATCACTCAGCTAATATTGGTCTGGAGCGAAATCGACCTGCTACAAGCATTGAATTTCGCATCACATCTGCCCTCTCCTATGACGAATTATATTATGCCTTCACTCATTGAACATGCGATGGCTACCAACCCTTCTGCTATGCACGATTGGCTAAGTGGATCAGACAACTTTGATAGCTTTGAAATACGAGAAGCATATTACAGAGGACTAACAAAAATCGATCCAGAGGGTGCCCTCTACGACATCATAACGAATGGGTTTGGCAATGAAGACAATATGGAAATGAAAAAAAGACTACTATCTGCCGTATTAGAAGAGTGGTCTAAAATCGATGCAAAAAAGGCATTTAACTGGCTCGTGCAACAAAAAAATGAAAATAATCATTTGTTTGATGTAACAGAGGATCTGGAAATCAGCTTACTGTTCAATCTTATTGAGCAAAATGATCAGTTGGCAGAAACCACCATTCTCACATTACCACCTAGCCCCAAAAAGACGCGTCTTTTACAGTATTTTGTTAAGTTTATGTCTGAGCTCGATCCTCACATGGCGATGCAATGGGCACAATCCATCAGCGAAAGCAACAGTCGACATATAGTCATGAATAGTGCCATTCAATACTGGGCTCAAGGTGACACTTCCAGCCAAGAGATTATTGAATTTATCCAAGCTGAACAAGACAAAGCACTGCGTAATGCGCTTATGGAGGAAGCCGCTATATCACTTGGCGACAGAAACAGTGCAGAATTGGCGAGTATTTTTCATCGTTTTTCTGAAGAACACAAACCTATTGTGGTAGATAAGCTAACAAGAACATGGATCAATAAAGATTACACTGCCGCAAGCGAATGGATATCAACGCTCTCCAGTGGCTTAGCGCGAGACATTGCCGTTAAGAACATGGTGAGCTTAGGCTTGAGGAATTTTAACGATGCTGCAAACGCCGTAGTCGTAGCACAAACAATTGAAGACTCATCTCTACGTTATGAAGCCAGTAAAGATATCTTATTAACTGTTGCACATGATAACCCTCAACAGGCACACATACTAATAGGAGAAATGAGTAAGTTATCGAAAGAAGAACTAGACTACTTAGCGACATTAATTCCCAACCATTAATTCTCAGCAAATAAAAAAACTGTAAGCCTATATACTGGGCACCCTCAGCAACATCCAAAACATTCAATCTATTCTTTGTGCGGATAAGAATTCCCACAATTTAAAAATTGGCCTGACATTTATTTAAAGAAAAAATGGTAGACCACTTTCTCGATTTATTTCATTCTTGTAAATATTCCTTACTAAAACATCCTCACACAAAAACTGTTAAAAAATGTTTAAGCGATAAAATAGTTAAAAAAAACCGAAAGCCCAAAAAATACAGAATGGTTTATATATTTAAAAAAACAAAAAAACTAGACAAAAAATAAAAATTAAAGCAAAAAAATATTTATGAAAAAAACTAATAATAGCAAAAAAACCATTTATAATTAGCCATCACTAACAAAGGAGGTAGCTATTTTTCTATCCACTTCTAATTATATTACATAAAATCAATCATACTAAAAAATCAATGAAACAAATAATTTAAAAGAAAAATTAAATTATTTAATTCAACCAAAGCCAGCCCATAGCATTTACCAAAGAAATATATTATAAATTTTCACAACATCGCTTGCAGTTTAAAAAACGCTAACCAATCGAATTAACAAATTTAAATTAAATCTTTATAAATTTATTTTCAGTTTTACATTAGTTTTATCAATAAACGATATTTTCGTTAGTTTTAATCATTCAACAATCTACTATTCGACAGCAAAATAATGAGGACTAAAATGAAAAGAATTGCTAAATATTTAATTTTTGGGGCTTTTTCTTTGCCATTACTTACACCGTTAGCAACAGCACAAACCATGTCCGAGGCAGGCCTTTCTAACCGCGTTAAAAACTATATAAACTCATCAAACTATAAAAAACAAATTACTTCAGATTCACGGTTTAAGAACGCTTTGAAGGGAATTATCTCAAGTAAAAAGACGCCGGCGGGAGCCAAAACAATATGGAATGAAAACCAGCTTAAATCGATGAAAAGCGGTAACACATATGTAGTTAAAGGTAATATTACAGTTAGTAGTAATATTAATGTACCTGCTAATGTGAGGGTTTATGTCGAGGGGTCTGTCCATAAAAATGGAACCTTTAATCGTAATGCAGAAAATAAAACAGACGTGATATTCGATATAAGAAATTCATCTGACGTTCACTTCTACGGGGTTAATAATGCGAAAATTTCTAGTAATATGAAAGCTGTAGCCTTTCATATTACTGGCTCTAAGAATATTACTATTGACGGTTTTCGAATTGAAAACACTTGGGAAGCGATATCGGCACAATGGAATGCAGATGAAGTAAAAATGTTTAACAACTATATTCTCAATACTACCCGTCGAGCTATCTGGATGTTGGGTGCTGACAAAGCTCAAGCTGTTCATAATTTTATTGAAAACGCTGGCTGGGATGGTTTCGATTGGGATGCCTATGCCAGCGATAATATCGCTTTTGAAAATGTCGTCGTCAGTGCTGGACGATGGAATGGCTTTGTAGAAGAAGGTGCTCAACGTAATCAAATTGTCCGTAACTTAGGTGTAATGGCAACACTTGTACCTTATACTGGTTTTCAAATGGGATGGGCAGACAACGGCACCACTCAGCTATTTCTCAATGGTAGTAACGGTCGCTTAACTAAAGACAACTACTTTATTAATAACGCCATCTATAAACCCACTAGCTTTAAAGGTGCAGGAGGAGATTATTTTTCCCATATCAATAAAGGCAAAGGACATACGTATTTTTGGGGCAACGATGCTATTGGAGCAAGTCGCGCCACCAGTTCAACGCACTGGGCGAAAGCCACTTGGAGTAGCGATATACCCTCCACCGGCAGAAAGACAATAAATGATTTAGATAAACAATATAACTCTGGAGGTGGCGGAAACAACCAACCCGGGGCTGGCATTGTACCCCCCTCTTCTGCGACTCGACTTAAAATAAAACATAGTAATAAATGTATGGATGCGTCAGGTACGACCAATAGCTCAATCATACAGCAGTGGGCCTGCCATAATGGCAGTAATCAGAAATTTAAATTTGAAAGCAGAGGCAATGGCTGGTACGCACTCGTAGATCAGCGTTCTCGTCGCTGCGTAGATTTAAGTGCGGGAAATAGTGCTAACGGTACTAATATCCAATTATGGGACTGTAGTAATGCGAACACTAATCAACACTTTAAAATCGTCGATAAAAGCAATGGTTGGTTTAACCTGGTAACGCGCAATGCAAATAAATGTATTGATGTTTCAGGTAACACCACTGCAAATTTTCAAAAAATTCATCAGTGGGCATGTCATGGTGGTGCTAACCAACAGTTTAAATTTGATTAACCTTTAACAACTACTCGAATGTAGGAATATAAGTTCAAGCCGGCATTATCCGCTTGAACTTATTGTAGTAGTATTTTTTATTGTAGTTATCATAACCCTATACTTAACTTTCTAAAAAATTTTGATGTTTCAGCCACATGAGAGATAAAATTATTTAGATCAATCTCTGATGTTACTGGGGCTAACTCATCAAGCTGGTGCTGTTCACAAAGGCAGATAAACCGCCTTTGTGAACAAGGTGTCATTACAGGTTTTCTATCTTTATAATCTGGATAACTATATGAATTTATTTGGGTGTCAACCATCGTGATGACCAGCAGAGGTTCGCATAAGAAATTCTCCACCCCTAGGTATATGCGCTCTATTACCAACAGTTATTACATGCTCTCTACTCTAAAGATCAGGCAATCAATTCTTCATCTGGCCCAAAAAATTCATAATGTACTTGGTCTTTAGGAATACCCAGCTTATTCACTATTTTATATACCGCATTCATAAAAGGCTTCGGCCCTAAGAAATAAAGCTCTACATCTTTCGTATCAGCCAGTTGTTTTTGCAAAATATCCTCGGTAATAAATCCTCTCTCGTCATAAACACATTGATCACTGGGGTCACTGTAAATATACAGTGAAGATACCGAAGTATTATTGTGGACGATACTATCTACATGCTCTTTAAAAGCATGTACTTTGCTGTTTAAAGCCGCGTGGATAAAACGAATATCCCGATTTGATTTTTCAGAAGCATTTAACATGCTAATTGCGGGAGTTATGCCAACGCCACCAGTCACCAATACTAGAGGCTTTTGATTATCGCGCAAGGTAAACTCGCCACAAGGGGGTAATAACGTAACGGTGCTTCCTACTTTCAAAGTGTCATGTAAATAATTAGAAACCAAGCCGTTAAGTTCGCGTTTGACACTAATTCTTAAATACGGCGTGCCTGGTGCATCCGATAGACTGTAGTTACGTCGAACGCTATGACCATTGATATTCAGCACGACGGTAGTATATTGGCCTGCCTTAAACGTAGGTACACCCTGTGCATCTGTTGGTTCAAAGTAAAATGAGGTGATAACATCGCTCTCTTGGACACGCTTGACGAGAGTAAAGTCTCTTTCGCCGCGCCAACCACCTAATTTCTGCTCATTGTTTGCATAAATGGCTTCTTCTGCTGTCATCAATATTTCTGCCAATTGATGATAAGCCTTACCCCAAGCATCGATAATCTCTTCGGTGGCAGCATCGCCCATTATTGCTTTTATAGCTTGCAATAAACATGTACCAACGATGGGGTAATGCTCCGGAAGAACCCCCAAAGAACAATGTTTCTGTATGATCTTAGTCACTGCACCATCTAAATTGCCCAAAGCATCAATATTCTCACCATAAGCGACAACCGCTCTTGCCAAAGCTTTTGGCTGCAAACCTTTACCTTGATTGGTTTGATTAAAATAAGGAATCACCTCTGGATATTGCTCAAACATCAAAGGGTAAAAATGGGCAGTAATAGCATCAGAATTTTCTTTTACAGCGGGTGCTGTCGCTTTAACAATATCGATAGTTGCTTGATCTAACATCTAAATATCCTTTAGTCAGTATAAAATATAGACATGATCGTAAAAATGCATATAAAAAGCATGTTTACTAAAATGCATACTAGATGTACTTTATAGCGATGTCAATTTAACCCTGTGGAAAAAACAGTAGAAAACCGGAACAGAAATCGATCAAAAACCTATGCAGCTTACAAAATACACCGATTACAGCCTACGTTTACTAATATATTTGGCGTTAATGCCGAAGGATAAATTAGCAAGCATCGACGAAATCAGCGCTATTTATAAGATTTCACGCAATAATGTGAACAAAATTGTCCACCAGCTAGGAAAAGAAGGGGTTATTGAAACCAAGCGTGGTAAAGGTGGAGGCTTTTATTTAAAAAGAGATCCAAAAGAGATTAACTTAGGTGAAATGGTCGCCATGCTAGAAAATACACTGGAAGTCATTGATTGCCAATCGCCACTGTGCCCTATCATGCCTGCTTGCGACCTCAAAAAAGTGTTAAACAAGGCCACAGAAGCTTTTATGAATGTCTTAAAACAATATTCTCTTGCTGACTTAACTGAAAGCCGGCAACAAGAATTGGTTAACATTCTTAATCTAAACCAAGAACACGAAGAACGTATCCATTGATCTACGTCTATAGGCCATCATAAACCGTTGGCCGCATAGATATAGAATGCAATAGACCTTGCCAAACTTGGTCGCAATGCTGGTGATTGCCTTTAGGACATTGCATTTTAATAAGTATTTCAGGTTTGAGTGGATTAGCCGTTTCTCCGGGGTAGAACCAAGTGTAGGTTAACTCACTATCGTTGTTGGTTTTATCTTTGGTTAAGAGCAAGCCCTCCTCGCCCCTTAATGACATAAGTTCCCTACTTTCCCGCCTAGCAATACGTGTTGAAACATCGCCAAAAAATTTTGATAACAAGTTTCCAGAAAAACCACTAAGAGGGCCATCCTCTAAATGCTTACCTGGTGTTTGTGTGCTTATCATAAGCTCACATCGAAGTGTGGAGTCTTCAAACGAGATACGCGCCTTCTCATTAGCACTCGGCTCACCAATTAAAGATCCCGCACCTATGTTAAAACCATAAGACACATTGTCACGGTAATCGCTTACAACCAGTGCCAGCAGTTGTAATATTTTGGACTCTTTGCCTGGAGCGGCATGAAATATTGCTTTAAGTATTTCACGCTCTGCAAAATACATAGTTTCGATAGTCGGGTTATCGAGAAAGGTCGCATTAGATCGATAAACAGCCGCTGGCACATGAAAAGTATTAGCTTCACCCTTAACTTCAATACGAGTTTCCACAAAGGTGTCCGTTTTGGCACCGACAGATTGGTGAATATCTTGTAGGGCTTTTACTCGCGCTTGCCAAAATTGCTGTGGCGTAACATCCACAAGTGCATCCACAAGTGGTTCTGCGCTTACCTCTACACGATAAATATTATGATAGCGTCCTAATACATCAAACGACTTGGGTAGGCTAAAATTCAAACGTCCGACACTATGTTGAATTAACATAATATTACTTCCTCTATTTGCATCACCTGCCTGCTCCTCATTTCTTATTTTATTGTCACTATTTTCAGCTGGCTTTCCATAACATGCTGAGGTTACTAAAATATATATAAAATATATCAGCCCAATACCAAAGCGAGACCTAAATTGTTTTGGATAAGTTTTCATATAATTCTGTATAAAAGTGCCCTTTACTAACGCAGCTTTTTTCCTCGAACTTCTTCATAGCGATTGGCACACAAAGCGGTAATAGCACGAATACAATACGCTCTCACATCAGCATTATTATAAGGCTCGCCATGGGTCACATTAAACGCTGTAGGGGGGGGAGTGTCAGCCGCTTGATCATCTAGCCCTGTTGCCGAAGATACAGGCACAGTTTCGTCCCCATCAAATTTTATAGTACTCAGTTCTGCCCGCTTCTTCCTGCCATCTTTATCCGTAAAGTAACCACAGAACCCACGCGTTTGATAAGGTTGCCATTTAAACGTATAAGACTCTACTTCCATTAAAATACGATCTGTAGATTCATGGCCAATACCGTGAAAAGTATGCGTATCGGGATGCACTTTAATGTCTACCTTTTGCTGATACTGCTCTACCATGTCTAAAATACTAAGATATTGATCCCACGGAGCGATACTGCCTTCATTGGACAGTTCATCACGCAAACCGCCATTATTATTGACCGCTCCATTGCCGTTTTTTGTGCTGCCTCTTCTACGATGCCGCTTAGACACTGATTTGGCAACTTCATCATTACCAGGGCTCAAGAGGTCAGGATCAATCAGTCCCCAATAATGCCTGCCTGGATTAAGATTTTCATCACCCGTACCCGGGATGCGATATATCTCCTTAAATGGATCGGACTTAGGTAAAGAAATTATCGTATTATTATTGTGTGTTACCGTTAACCAAGCGCTACTGCCATCGTTATCTTGATAATGTTTATTAGGTAACAACTCAAGAGGGCCTGGAAGGTGGCCCAACATAGGCACGGCTTTTTTAGCGCTCGCCCCCAACACACTAGAGGTGACTCGACCAATAATTCCCCCTGAACTTTGAGCACCACCTTTAGCACGCCAGTAAACTTCCGGGGCTCCCGTCGATGGTTGCACTCCATGTATTATTCCCAGTATTTTGTCGCGCCCCCCTTCTGATTCACTGGCAGCTCGAGATACCAAGCCTCCCATAGAATGGGTAACTAAAATAACTTTTTCACATTTGTACGCATACTTTTTTGTTTCAGCAATAATCTCATCAATACGTTTCACAAGTTTATTACCGCTATTGAGATTGCTATCACTCCAGTTATAGCCAAAGGCATAAATGGGAAAATCAAAAATTTTATTGAGTGGCCCAAAATTATCTGCATTTTGCAAAAAAAATAAAAAGGGATGATAGAAGCTTTCAGCTACAGCCTGAAAACCATTACCAACAGGGTCTTCATCATGTGGCTCCAAGAAATTTTCGTCAAAGCTCTCTCCCACCAACATATTTTTTCGCCATTCTCCTGACGAACCAAAATATTTTCTCACCAGCCAGAAAGTCGAAGACGGGTTCCAACGCATATTCGGTAAACCATCATCGCCTCTACCTTCCCCGTCGGTGCCTGCTCGCCGTAAGACTGTTCCCATAATTCCAGGTACCAAGATGATAGGAATGCTCTCCCTTTTCACTTGTACTTTATGTCGAATTCCTGTTTTTAAACCTGAAAAAGGGGCATCTTCAACTTTGTCCCAGTCAACTTCAACAATATTATCTGCCACACTCATGACGTTAATTGCTCCTTAATCCAGTCTTCAATTTCCAGATAAAAATCCACTGGTGTAAATGTGCATGTACCGGGACTTAATTCAAACGCCATCACACTGCCTAGGCTATCTAAGTCACCGCTGTCAGAGCCCGCTGTATGTTCGAAATCATAAAGATGATCATCGTAGCCCAATTGTTTCTCTCTTGCCCACCATCGGCAATGTCGCTTATGAGGTTTGCGCTGAAAAATAACTTCCACAGTACCGTTATCTGGTAATTCTGCAGGTGAGTCACTGACGCCAAGAAGGCTACCTCCAGTATTCACATTATTCATGGTAGTGCTATCAAGATGGCGAACAACACCTTCTCCTTCACACAAAACATCAAAAGAAAAAGTAACAAATTGAGTCTTATCACCGGTAGTACCAGAAGCAATACCTTTGGCAACGCCCGGTTGATCACCACTACATTTAGTGTGAGTCGAACTTTCAATGGCTGTGGGATTGCCATCAATAAATACGGTTTTTGTATGTTTTGCAAGATCTGAAGCCTGGCTTACGATACCGTAAGGAATCGGTGGAGTAGCGCTGCCGATGGGTGTCTTACAAACATCAGGAGCGCTATTAAGAGATTTATCGCCGCTACCTTTATGACTAAAATTGCGAGAGTTAGCAAACACTGTTCGTGCCATGTTAAATATCCTCTTGAATAATCCTTACCTGTACCTTATTAATCTTTCGCCAGTAGCCTCATAGATAAAGCGCCACAAACACCTGAGTCAGATATACAACAAATAACGATATTTGGAATATATTGCATTCTCATTTTAATTCCCGCTAAGGCAATAGCTGCGGGGACAAAGGCCGCACCTAGATCTCCAAGGTACTGTGCTGGACGATGTATCAGATAATTTTTATCGATACTCTTTTGATTACGCGTAATAGCGACATTCAAGACTTTTGCCGGCTGCATTTCACCATTTTCGCCGCTGATAATATGCTTAATTTTTTTCTGATCATTCGTCTTAGTATGCATGTCAATATTATCCAAACATGAGGCTATCACACGACTGAGATCAGCCGACAATGCATGTGATGAGATCGTATTTTTTTGTTGGTAATGCAATGCTGGGCATTGCATAGATATAAACGACTTTAATTTGCTCCCTCTGGCGGCATCCACCGACTTCAGTAAGAGAAAAACAGCACCTTCGCCAGGGATAAAACCGTCACTACCATCCATCTTCAATAAACGATGGTGTTCATCTAAAAACCCTAATACCTCATCGTCGTAGAAACTATCAACAGCTCCTACCAGTGCAGTATCACCTTTACCGGATTGTAAATACGCCAAAGCCGACTGTATAGCCACCATCGAACCTGTGCGCCCGCCGTTAATGAAACAACTATCGGTGCTATTAATGTCAAAGGGAATATATTGCATTAGGCTTTCCAAAAATACGCTATTGATTACATCCCCATGGCAGTAGTTTTCTGGGCCGGCTAAGAATAATGGAATAGTTTTTGACATACGATTAGATGCCATTTTTCTAGCAGCCAAAATAGCAAGACGCAAAAGCCTTTTTTGATAAAAGCTTAATCTACCTCGTAGCCCTCTGTTAAAGACAACACTTTCCAGCGCCGCCTCGGGCACGCAAGATAGACGCACGGGATCATCGTCACTACCATAAATATCCGTTTCACTAAAACGATTTATTCCTGCATTCACTGCAGCATTTATTTTGCCAATGTCGTCACCTAGCGAAGTAATTATGCCCAAATCAGTAATTGTTACCATATTTCAGGCCACCTGCTCATTAGCGAGGGGCTGGCATTTTTCGCAGATGTTAATATAAGGTGCGCGAGGATGTAATAACGCTAACTCGATAGCAGCTGGTGCTCGCTTAAGTTGTGTGCCATTAGTCAAATGGTAGTTTAATTTCTCTTCAGATATTTTATCCCCTAGAAAATAACGATCACCATAACTAAAGCCATTGCGGTGGTGCTGCCATAAACTATTTACTTTTTTACTATCGGGCCAAGGTAACTCATCATCTGGCTCAGTACCAAAGGTTTCCCTAAGACGACTTTTTTGCCCCCGTTCTATATCGATTAACTGATGCTGTTCCAGATCGACACCGGTAAGGAGCGTAAAAGATAAACCCGCGTAACGAGAGATAGCGGGGTCATCCATTTTATCGATCAGCCAAGGAACTGCTGCGAGATCCCCTAAGGCAGTAATCGCTTGAAGTGCAATCCGTAAATCATTTGCATCTTGATTATTCTCCTCTTGTAATAATAACGTTACATATTGTTTTGCTTCTTTATTGGGAAGTATCCTGAAAGCCACATTAATAGCGTATTCTTGCAGCTTTCCAGAAACAAAGATATTCTTTTTGATTGAGTCAAGTTGATGGCGTTCGCCGATAAAAGCCTGAGACCACTGAGCCCAAAATACAAACTCTGAACAACTACCATAACGTGAGATAGTCTTTTTCAGAAGAGGATAATAGTCTCTTATTTTAAGCTCACCCACTAACCTTAACGCTCGGCTGTACAGAGCAGTATCGGTAATATTATCCTCATTCTGGAGAATTTTTGATAAGCTATCACCAGGATGAACCCGTTTCGCGGAACACGCACAAATAGCTAAGTATTGATACTTCTGATTATTACTATCTAATAAGGTTTTAATCCAAGTATGACCAATTTTCGCGGGAATCCAAGCAAGAGCCGACACGACTGCCTTAACAAGTACCTCATTCTTTGCGGTATTTAAAACTGTACGTACCCTACCACTGTTTTCGCCTTCTCTGTCAGTAATACCCAGTTGAAATGCGATAACAGCTGCAACAAAAATACATCCAGGATCAATTGATCTTTGCTCACCGGCTGAATCCTTTTGTATACCAATTGCATCTAGGCACAATTGCCATGCTTCGTCGAAAGAGAGTATCAGCCCCATCAAATTATGATCGATACGAGATTCCAGTTTAGCGAGCTCAACTTGGGTAAAACTAGATTTTTTCGCCACATTTGCTCTCAGAGTCCACAAAAATGCGGCTTCTTCAAAGTGCTGTTCGACAATATCTTTAAAATAATTCAATTCTCAATCGCCTATTTTTTGCGGTCAGTGCTTGAGGACATCAATACGTTTTATATGAGTTATATTTCTCACGCCGCAATATTCAGCCCGCCAAATCATTTGCAAACGTAGCTCGTTTGGCTCAATAATCACTGTATCTAGAGAAGCATTCAGCATTTCCTGTTTGCCATGGACAGATGCTACTTGCACTAAAAAAGTTTTTTTGGGCAGGGAAAAACGGATATTTCCATCTGCGTGCATATTGGTAAGCTCAACTTTTTCACCGCCAATTAAAAACTTTCGTGTAATAAGATCCGGGTGAGCTGAGTTATTAAAACGCTTATTAAAATCATCTGGTAAATAAGGAGCCTTAAGAGATTTCCATGTGTCATCATAGGTGCCTGCATATTGATTACGTGGGTGTGCGTAAGGAGCAAGAAAACCAAAACCGACGGGATCAGGTTTGTTTTCCGGGGAATATATTAAATTTTGAGGGTCTTCAATATTAGGCAGGGCTACACCGTTAATGTCATCTCTCGCATCTTTGTGCCACAACCCTTTACCTAT
The DNA here is from genome assembly GCF_002157225.2 of Agarilytica rhodophyticola. NCBI lineage: Bacteria > Pseudomonadati > Pseudomonadota > Gammaproteobacteria > Cellvibrionales > Cellvibrionaceae > Agarilytica > Agarilytica rhodophyticola. The sequence goes on along the minus strand of NZ_CP020038.1, from coordinate 3,429,936 downwards.
TGGATTTTTCGGACTTATACAATAGTCTTCGTTTTTTAAAAGAACACTACCTCCATAAGCATTTTCATACCGCAAAGGTATCCTATGAAATAACTCTGGTTCGCTAGGACGAAGGCCTTTCCATACGCGATTGCCAAAAATTCGCAATGTTTTATGAACTTCGCCGACAGATAAAGATACATCCATTTGCCTACAGGGGTGACCATCAGGCGCCCAAGCATCGCCTACAACACCAATATCGGTACCCGCTTTGCCGATATGAAAGTCAACAGGAAATTTTAGGCTGGACTTACCTTTTTTACCCCAGTATATATCTTCCGTTTGCAATGCTACTTGCTCACTTAAAACCCCTAAATGGCTAATACGAAATGAAGCTTTTACCACGGCAAAGAGTGTTTCAATACCATCTTCGTTAAACTGTGGTGTTAATTGAACACAAAATGGTGTCTCATTATTTAGATACATAATGTATATTTCATTATGACGGATTTATGTATTGGGCTAAATTAGTTAATGTTAACAGCACCTCCCATAATACGATTAACGCCACTGGAGCGACTAAGTAAGTATTTTCCACGAATTGAAATTTTACCATCTTTATTTAAGGTAATACTCGATTCACCGCAACGCAGAATAATTTCATCCTGACCATCAATAATGACTTTACGACCATCCACATGTACACTTTTTGGCTTCTCATCAGCCAAGTAATAATCCATATTATTATTCAAAGATTGATCCGTACTAGCATCAAGTAGGTCATCAAGTCGACTTTTTAGCATTCCGATAACGACAGGTTGCGTACAGTCTTTATCAACAAACATAATAACTGCACGTCGGCCCATATGGTGGCTTTCTATCTTAACTGTCGCTAGAGCAATTGCTGTTGTATTATCATCGAATCTAAGCTCTGGCCGCCCGTCTTCATTAACAGCGATAATACAAGCGACTGTTAAATCTCCATCAGCATTACCCTGCTGACTAGATTCATACCTAGCATTTTCGTCAGTTAAGTGTCTGGTTTTGTCATTCATAGTATTTCACCCACACTTCTTTTACACATTGTTGCCATCCCAAAATCACCATATATCCCTTATTATCGGGTTAGTTTGAGGTTATCTTATTGGCTTTCATGACTACATTAGTCGAGGCATTTTCATATATATTTTTTCCACTAATTACAATATCCCCGTTACTATTCATAGTAATTTTGGACGCTCCCGTTTTAAAAACAATGCGATCGTCAGCATTCAAGTAAATAGTTTTGGCTTTTAGTTTATAGTCGTTTTTTACAGTCTCAATATGGTTGTCGTCGACTTTTTCTTTTAAATCTTTACCTACTGCAACAATCATATTTTTTCCAATTTTCTCATTATGATCATCACCTACTTCAATGGTTTTTTTATGTTTGATTTTTTCGGTCTGATTGTTATTAACAGTTTTGTTACGGTCATTTTCAATTGTTGAATTTTCATCGTGCATGATGATCTTAGTTCGATCATTTTCTACCGTAAGGGTTTCATTATTCTCAATCTCAGTATCCATATCCTTTTCTGCATGAATAAAAATTTGCTCATTATCTTTTTTATCATCAAAAATTAATTCATTACAGTGAGGCTTACTGCCGCCCTTGGTTGAACGTGTGCGAATACCACTTTTAGTTTTTGAATCAAAAGGTGGCCTATTCTTGCCATTGTATACTGTGCCAGTAATTATCGGCCTGTCACAATCGCCATCGACGAAGTCGACAATAACTTCATGGCCTATACGAGGAATAAACGATGCTCCCCATTGGGCTCCTGCCCAAACCTGCATAACACGAATAAAGCAGGTAGTGTTTTCATCCAACTTCCCTTCTCTATCCCAATAAAACTGTACCTTAATACGACCAAATTCATCGACATAAATTTCCTCACCAGCCGGGCCAGTTACTATCGCTGACTGGGGCCCCACCACTTTAGGTTTGCTATGGATTTTAGGTGGCCGAAAGTGTACTTTGGCAGGAATACATATAAAGTTATTACTATATTCACAGCTCTTATTCGCATCGCTAAGGTGTGATTGATCATAGGCCTTATGATAAACCCGCGTAATTCTATAAGCACCTAGTTCAGAGCTGCATTCGTGTTTATTTATTTTAAATTTCGCGCCTGCGAAGAAGCTTGAACAATTACTATCACCTTCTATTGTATCAATTGCAGCTTCTTCTGCATCTAAGCGGATTTCTACTAAGTCATCACCGTAACTAAAATCATACATTTTCGCATATTCATAGTGCTCATACTTAGGATTATCGGCGAATTCACTGGTGGTTCGTGTATTAGAATATAACTTTTTTTTGGGCTCTTTAAAGTTATAATCACTAAAACTCCATTGACCTTTGTGATAACTATGCGTGTGCTGCCAACGTGTTATTTGTAGCTTTGTCGACGAGCCTGATGAATACTCTAAATCAGTTTGAGCCACTTCTTCGTAAGCATCCGTTTGATCCGCCAGAATTAATTTATGAGAAGACTTAGAATGAATAAAATAGTATGCAATACCCTCTTCTTCTAATAAACGGGAAATAAAGTCAAAATCACTTTCGTTATATTGAACACAATATTCTCGTGGTAGGCCACCTGCCGACCTAAACTCGAAATCAGAAAAGCCTCGATCCTGAAATATCTGACTAACAATCTCTTTAGTATTCTTATTCTGGAATATCCTACAGTTACTCGTTTTTTGCAAAAACCATAACCATGGAACCATTCGCATTTTATATTGACGCATATTATGATGGGTGACTTCACCGTGGCTAAAGGTGCGAATATATCCATGAAAGGATCGTTCATAACTACCATGCACGGTGACAGTAACCTGCCTGCCAACCACACTTTTTGGTAGTATGTTAAGGTTTTCGGAAATCATTGTAAGCTCAAAATTAAAAATATCCGAAATACACTCAACCCCATCAAAATGAGTGAGTATGAACGTATCTTTACCAAGTGAAAAATCACTTACAGATATGAGTCTACCATCTTGAGTCAGATCACCCATTGCGCAGTATCCTTTGTTTGAGACCAAATCTATGTGGCAAAAAGGCCACATATGACACTCTCTGAGCAGATTAAAACTGATGTAAATTCTCTAGAGACTAACATAAAGTTTGAACAAATACGGTAGTTTATATCACCTAACATCACTTAATATGATGTAATACAGGTATTTTTAAAAATTTTCACGCCATTTTTTTCCTCTGCAAAAAAACAGTAACCATTCTTGTAATTTTTTTAATTGAATATGAAATTGGCACTTCAACAATAACACCAATATTTCTCACTGCTTTTCTTTGGGATATCTTAATTGGCAGAAATTTTGGCAATATATATTTCCATAATCAGTAGTCGGTAATATTTTTGAGATGATACCACTCCAAGATAATGAAACTGGAATTTACAGAGTGGTCAAACAACTGGCGCAAAAGAAAACATCCACACATATTAAGGCATCTGAAAACGCACATCATTACCCGGCCAATATCAGTTAGTGACACCCTCATAAGCAGAGAGAGAAAACCATCTACAACCAAAAAACTCACAAAGCAGTTTAAACAAAAACCTTAAATAAAAATATACTTCCTTAGCCCAGAAGACAACAATCACAAAAAGCACAATTATTTAAAATAATAAAATACAGTTTTTAATTATAAAACTTAAAAACACCTCAAGCCGAACAAGAATATTTTTAACATTCAAAAAACAAAGCGTTTTAAAACGAAAACCCCAAAACCCCTTTATGGCACAAAGAACAAACAGTCAAAATAAAAATAAAAATAAAACCTTTAAAAAAATCAAAATAAATATATTTTTTTACATCATAAAATATATTGTTTACAGAATACAAAAACCCCAATCAAATCAATCACTCATAAATTTGGAAAAACAAAATTCGGCACTTAAAACCAAAAATAAAACAACACCGAAGAGCTACTGTCTACTTTTATCATTTACATAACTTTTTTGTTTTACTACTATCCCTGTCGATTTTATTCTTCACATATAAATAATACGTGAAGTAAAAATCATTACCTAAACCCATAACCTTATTAAAAATAAGAAATGGGCTTTTCTACTTTCTATGTAAAAAAGGGTTTCTCCATGAAAAATTTCAATAGGTTTGTATCTCTTACAATTGGCGTTTCATTATCTTTCTGCGCTAACGTCTTTGCATCAGAATCACCACTAAAAGCAAAAATTTCTATTAACGATGATTATTTTAGTGCACAAAATAACGTTGATGTTACTGTTACAGTAACAAACACATCAACAGAGCATGCAAGGATTTTAAATTGGATGTTACCTAGCGGGAGGCTCGACAGTAATATTTTCTTAGTTACTCGTGATGGCGAGAAAGTAAATTACGAGGGGCGTTTAATTAAAAGGCCACAAGCCACAGCAAAAGATTTTCTTATTATTGCACCAAAACAAAGCTATAGTACAACTATCGAATTAACAAGCGCCTATGATATTAGTGCTGCAGGTAGCTATGAAATAAAATTAGATATTGATAATTTGGATGCGCCTATAAAAGGTAAGAGTTCTGAGTTCATAACAGAAAATCAAACAACTTCACTGCAATCTAATAGCCTGCATTTTTGGATGGACGGAGTGCAATTCGAGGCACCAGCACAACCTTCATTTAAGACTACTGAACAAAGCCAGTTTGCTGTTACCACACGCGCCTGCAATAACAGTCAAAGAAACCAAATCAGAAGCGCTGCCAATAGCGCTGCCAATATAGCAAGCAACGCATATTCTTACCTACTTAGCGGTGCCGCTGGATCGCGCTATACCACTTGGTTTGGTAGCAACAATAGTAGCCGCTACAACAGAGTAAGAAATAATTTCTACGCCATTTTAGATGCAACTGAAAATAAGACGGTTAATTATGACTGCTCATGTAATGAAAACTACTTCGCCTACGTCTACCCAAGCGACCCTTATAACATTTATCTATGTAATGTGTTCTGGAATGTACCTGAAGTTGGCACCGATTCTAAAGCCGGCACGATTATTCATGAATTAAGCCACTTTACCGTAGTAGCAGGCACTGATGATTTTGCTTATGGTCATTCAGCATCTAAACGTCTTGCGAGAAACTCACCGTACCGAGCGGTTCGTAACGCCGACAGCCATGAATATTTTGCAGAAAATACTCCCTTCCAAAATTAATATCTTAACTGCAAGATTACACTTCTTAAGTAATTAAGAATTCCATCAAGACTCTCAGTTGAAACCCAACTGAGAGTTTATTCATATAAAGTTTTAATACCTAGTAAGAAAACCATCATCAGTCACAAAACGTCATTAATCTTATTCGCCTATGTTATTGACATTGTTTTATACAAAGCCGCTATAATGCCAGCCCCATGTGCAAGCAGATACGCGCAAATACCTATAATGATTAGAGTGTGTCAAATACAAGAAAATAACAGTCATATGGTATTGCGGTGTTATCGATAACAATAACGAGTAGGCCTTTAAAAAGGACACACCCACCTTAAACACCAACCTTGATAAGTGCGGAGAGACACATGATAGAGATTTGGCATAAAGTACTTCAGCAAAAAGATTTTGATGGTTTAAAGGATTTACTGGATGATAGTGTCGTTTTCCACTCCCCGATTGTACACCGCCCAATAGAGGGCAAAGAGTTAGCATTCTTATATTTAAGCGCAGCTTTCCATACTCTCAATAATAATTTTCGCTATGAACGAGAAGTTATTGATGGCAATAATGCCGTGTTAGAATTTCTAACAGAAATAGAAGGCATCACCATAAATGGTGTCGATATGATTAAGTGGAATGACAAAGGTAAGATTATTGATTTTAAAGTTATGGTTCGCCCCTTAAAGGGCGTCAATATGATCCATCAAAAAATGGGAGAAATGCTACAGCATATGCAGTCATAATATATGCTGTCATCATAGAGCGAAAGAAGGTGAAAGAGTTGGGTCTGTTAACAGACCCTAATAATAGCAATATCTTCTATTTTACTGTTATTCTGCCATGACTTTCTTGAATCAAGCGATCACGCAGCTCTTTTAGCCTTTTTTTCTGAGCAGGTGTAGCATTGCCCTCGCCTATTTCATTAAACAGAGCATTAAGTTCTCGTTCAGTGGGGCTCATATCAGTATCGGCAAGCTTGTTCATGAGAGAATCTTGCTGCTCCATTAATTCATCCAGCTTCTGCTCTATCACATCCATGCGACGCTCATCCATCTGGCTCAGACCTTCATTAAGGTTTAGCTCTTGAAGCTCCAGTTGCAACGCTTCTATTTTACTATCAACCTCAGATAACTTACGCTCAAGTTTATCTTCATCGCTTTCACAAGCTTCGATCTGACTTGGAGATTTGCCACTCAAACTTGATATTTGTGTTTTAAAACACGCATCTAATGCGTCTTCCTGAGCCATTTCGTATTTGCCAAAGCAATGAGCAATGGCCTTGCGCATGATCCCATCCATTTTATCTTCGGCAATTCCCAGACACTGGGCACCTTCAGCGAAACCACCGTTTTGTTTCATCACCTCGAGAATAAAATCGACATTAGGCTTCTGTGCAGATGAAATGGAAGAAAGCATAAGAAAAGCACTAACACTGGCCAAATACTTAATCTTCATTGCTTCTCTCCTATCATTATTGAATATCGTCTTGAAGATTTAATGCATACACAATTGACACACACTAATAAACATATTCTAGCCAGATTGTCGGCAAAAATTTCAGAAGCGCTTCACAATTAACAGTTGTAAGGAATAATGCGATAATTAAGGTCGCGGTTTAGAACATGAAATAATGAGGAATAAAGTGATTCGATTACCTGCTGAATGGGAGCCTCAAAGCGCTATTTTACTGACATGGCCACACCTAGATACCGACTGGCAAAGTATGTTGAACGAGATAGAGCATACTTACCTTGATATTGTGGAAACTTTAAGCAATTACACGCCCATAGTTATCGCCGTACCACCGTCACAATTGGATGACTTGGAGCAAAAATTAGCACGAAATTTTAACCACAAACCTTTTCGGGTTAAATGCTATGGAGCAAGTAGCAACGATGTTTGGGCGAGAGATCACGGACCCATTGCTATTGAGAATAATCGGATAATACGTTTGCTCGATTTCACCTTCAACGGTTGGGGCAATAAGTTTTCAGCAGACTATGACAACCAGATTACACAAACACTGCATCGGCAGGGAGCATTTGGCACAACTCCACTCACAGCGCAGAACATAGTGTTAGAAGGCGGTGCCATAGACTCTGATGGTAAAGGTTGCCTGCTGACGACTCGTCAATGCTTATGTCATCCCAATCGCAATCCGAATATGTCACAAGCAGACATTGAACAATATTTAAAGCGACATTTAGGCGTTGAAAAAATACTTTGGCTAGAACACGGCTATTTAGCCGGCGACGATACCGATAGTCATGTGGATACTTTGGCAAGGTTCGCCCCGAACGACACCATTGTGTATGTCAGTTGTAACGAGCCAAAGGACGAACATTTTCTGGCATTAAAAAATATGCGCGAGCAACTTCAAACCTTTACCAATTGTAATAACCAAGCCTTCAAACTCATTGCGCTTCCTTGGCCAGCACCAAAATTTGCCGATGACGGCCATCGCTTACCTGCCACCTACGCCAATTATCTTATTACTAACAATGCAGTACTTGTACCGACATATCAGGATAAAAATGACGCTCTTGCGCTAGAACAGATAGCCAAAGCCTATCCAGATCGCACTATAGAAGGCGTTGACTGCTCAAACCTTATTCAACAGCATGGCAGCCTGCATTGTATTACAATGCAAATACCCAAGCTTGCCAGCGATTACGTATAATAAACAATTTAACACGGCTTCATTTTCGGAAGATATATCCATGTCAAAGCTTAACGCTGCCCTGATTCAACACCGTTGCTCCTCTGATCTAACAAGTAATTTGGAGAAGTCGCTCACTCTTATACAACAAGCAGCGCAACAAGGAGCAAAGCTTATAGTGCTACAGGAGCTTCACCGTAGCTTATATTTTTGTCAGCAAGAAAATACAGATTACTTCGATCTTGCGGAAACCATCCCAGGCCCAAGCACTGATACTTTAGGCTCCATTGCTCAGCAGCTAGGCATAGTGATTGTGGCCTCTTTGTTTGAAAAACGTGCAACCGGGGTATATCACAATACTGCGGTGGTAATAGATACTGATGGCGCTATCGCAGGTAAATATAGGAAAATGCACATTCCCGATGATCCAGGCTTTTATGAAAAATTCTACTTTACACCTGGAGACTTAGGTTTCACTCCAATTAAAACCTCGATCGGCACACTAGGGGTGCTCGTTTGTTGGGATCAATGGTTTCCTGAAGCCGCACGTCTAATGGCGATGGCCGGTGCACAGATGCTTATCTATCCCACTGCTATTGGTTGGGACCCCAGGGATGATAAGGCTGAGCAAGAAAGGCAGCGACAAGCCTGGATCACTATTCAACGCTCCCATGCGATTGCTAACGGCATCCCGGTTTTGAGCGTTAACCGGGTTGGTCATGAAGCCAATCCTAATAGCACAGAAGCTGGCATCGATTTTTGGGGCACAAGCTTCGCTACCGGGCCTCAAGGCGAGATATTGGCTCAAGCAAACCAATCGGATGAAACAATTACACTAGTTGAATTAGATTTACTACGCAGTGAAAATATAAGACGAATCTGGCCATATTTTCGTGATAGAAGAATAGATGCCTATCATGACCTGAACAAGATCCTAAGAGACTAGGCACAAAATTTTATGGCTCCTATAATTTTTGTAACTATCATCTAAACATAAATTGCAATATACAAGTGAATGCATTAGTAGTTAATGCTAAAAAAATGGCAATGCTTCTTTGACTTCACTTCTCTGGCCTCACAGATAAATACATTTGTTAAAACACTTTAATAAAGATTGAATGGCACAAATATAAAAGCATTTTTTCATATACTTAGACAAAGCAATTATTTGGTTAGACAAAACAGGTATTACTTAATCGTTCGCGACAGAAATTTTTTCAGTCTTTTATGTTAAAGACGACAGGGTCGCAAAACATTGTCTTCAACATTCTGCTCCTATGCAGCCTTTATGCAGCTTTCGACTTTTTATTATTTTTACCTTTATAACATACAAAAGTGACACACAAAAAACACTCGCTTTAATTATCCAGGTGCATGGCATCTTTTTTTTCAAAAAAACGTACAATTCATCATTCCTTTATTAATTAATACTCCTGGTAAAAAATTACGCACATAAAAAAACGCCACTACAAAAAAAGAAAAACACACAAATATAACTAAAAAAATATTCGTAAAACCTTATACAAAAACTACTCTGACACATAAAGTATCACTCCCCTATATTTCTCAAGATTAATATACCGCCCGTTGCAAAACACAATCAAAGATATATTCATAAAACATAAAAAAATCATCAACAAAAAACAAAAAACAATTAACTCCTTAAGGTGATTTTTAATTAATTCTTAATAATGATTTAATAAAATTACACTTTTATTTTTAACAATACAGATTTTCACCAGCACATATTTTTACAATTGAGAATAATTAGATTATGAAAAAAATGAAGGTAGTCATTGTGGGTGCAGGCCCAACAGGAGCATTCCTTGCCGCCGCCTTGGGCAAGCAAGGACATAAAATTATTCTCATTGACCGTAGAGCTGACCCTATTAAACAAAATGACAAGAGAACCATTCAGCTATCCCTTTCACCAAGGGGAAAAGATGCAATTGAAGCACTAGGGTTACAAACAGAGTTTGAGCAAATAAGTATTCCGCTTAAAAATCGCATTTTTCACTTGCCTGATGGAAAAGTTGACATACGAAGCTATCCAGATAATGGGTGTGAACTTTTTTCTGTCAGCCGCGTGGATATAGCAAAAATACTGATCCATGATGCCCTCAAACAAGGAAGTATAGAAACACATTTTGGATCACACTGCTGCGATGTATTGGATAGTACCGAGAGCGCTCGAGTAATATTACGTAAACAAGATAACGCTATCGTCGAGTTGGATGCGGATCTCGTGATCGGTGCAGATGGAGTATCGTCCAATGTAAGAAAAGCCATCACTCGTAATCCCATGGTTAACTTTGCCAAAACCATTACGCCTCATGGCTATATGGAATGGACAATTAGCGCGGAGTACGCAAAGAAAAAACTGTCGGCCTCGGCACCTCACATATGGCCGCGTAGCCAATGGCTATTGGTTTCTTTCCCATGTCAGGATGGTCGTCATCGTGGGACATTTGTTACGACACATAAATTGTGGCAACAAATGAAAAGCGAAAACACTATAGAGCAAACACTACGTGAACAGTTCAGCGACGTTTTCCCTCACTTAGAAACACCGTTAGAGCATATTATCAATAGTGAATTATTGCCTATGACAATGGTGCGCAGTGATTCTTATTATAATGGGAAAAAAATATTAATCGTCGGTGATGCAGCTCATGGTGTAGCACCCTTTATGGGCCAAGGCGTTAATTTGGCACTTGAAGAAGCCGCAACACTTGTTAAAGTAATAAAAGATGAGAGCTCCACGCTAGAGCAACGTTTGACTGAGTTTTCACAAGCACAAGTGATAGAAGGTTTAGCATGTTGCGACTTATCACAACAAGCGGGCTACACCTTACTCGAAAAACCTTCTCAGCAAAAAAATAAAGTCGACCCTTTAATAAAGCTCAACTTCTCTCGCGCAAGCTACCAGAGTGTCACACAAGAAACCATAGCTGGATGGTATCCATCCGTACAGGTAACTCCGGGCATGCATAGTTTGCCCCCAAGCTTCTCGATTCCAAACGATTTAAAAAACCGATATGACCTAGAGGAAGGTAAAACTATTTTTCAGTGTGGGGACACTGCAGAAAGTCTATTTCTAATAGAATCAGGGGATATATCCATTACAGATCCATCTGATGGACATAGTGTTCGACTAAAAGCACCTATAATTATTGGTGAAGAACAATGGTTTGATTCAGATAAAAGGAAACATACTGTGCGCACAGAAAGCCTGTGCTCTATAGCTAAGGTTCCTTATCAAAAGTTAGAACAGTATTGTCTTCGTTTACCCGCTGCAGGCTTAGCGTTAGTGAGAGGCCTAGCATCTGTATCGCTATCGAGAAATCAAACAGAAAAAATACCAACAAAGCTCTACACTGTTCTACTGACTGATTCTCAAACTGATGTAGATACCCTATTCGATTGGCTCACATCCCTTGAAGAAAATCTATCCACGCAGATATTTTTCTGCGAAAAAGAAATAGCCAGATTACTCATATCTAAGTTTGATCTAGAGATAAATACTATTAACTTTAGTAGCGAAGAAACAATAGGAAAGCTTCAAAAAATTATTTCAACAGGCCTACTGCGAAGAGTCGTTCCATTTACCAACGACTTACCAAAAGATTTCCTAAACCAAGTTGGCGAAGAGATTTTTGATTTGATTGAAATGCCTTTAGGTCAGTCTCTTGAAGTTACTCCATGTTAATTCCCATATTAGCTGAGTCCATGCTAGTTAAGCCCCACGTTAAATATATTATAGTCGGGAAATAAGTTATGAAAGTCGATTGGCGAGGTTACTTCGCAGCAGCAGTCACTCCATTTGATGCTAACCATGAATTAAATGAAGATGCACTGCATCAATATATGCTTTGGTTGGTAAAAGAGAAAATGCACGGTATTGTGCTTGCCGGTAGTAACGGTGAATGGCCAGCACTAACTAAGGAAGAGCGAATTCGTTTATTTAAAATCGGTAGAGATAGTGTTCCTAAAACTACGCCGTTAATAGGAGGCTGTGGTGCAATATCAGTGCGTGAAACCGAATATTATCTGGAACAGTGTGCCGAGTTAGAAATGGACGGGGCATTAGTAAGTATCCCACCTTATGTCAGTCCAACGGATCGAGAGGTGCTAAATTTTTTCACTCAAATATCGGCTAAGGCGCAGCTTCCCATTATTGCCTACAATTGGCCGATTGGCACAGCTAAAGACTTATCCCCAGAATTGCTCAACAATATTGCAGATTTGGAAAATATAGTAGCGATTAAGAATTCAACTCCCGATTTATCCGCATTTATTTCATGTTTACGCATGATTCGAAATAAAGTTCAAGCGTTTGGGATAATGCCTGGCGATGTCGGAATGGGTTTATTGGATGCAGTGGGTGGCGACGGCTGTATTGGTGCTGCCGGAACTTTAGGACACATACAACCAGACTTTTTTGATGCTTTTTGGAGCGGAAATAAGCAAGAAGCAAAAAAACTTGGTGCAATTGATCAAGACTTGATGACAAGTATGTTTCAAGGTTTTACCGGTCGCAATGGTCATGCAATAGCAATTTTTAAAGCTATTTTGCGAGAAAGAGGTGTTCCCGTCGGCCCGGTGCGTCCCCCGCTACTTGACCTCGATGAGCCCGCTCTAAAGAATATTCGGCAATTTCTAGAGAAGCACGGACTATGATTTCTCCGGAACAAGATATTATTGTTGTTGGCGGCGGCTTAACAGGTTGTTTAACAGCCTTATATATGAGCCGGCGAGGCCTTCGCGTTACCTTGTTAGAACAAGGGGAGCTGCTAAACGGGGCAAGTCTCAATAATGCAGGTGGCCTTTATTTTCAATTACAACCACAATTTTCTGCTTTCGGTAAAGAACAGAGAAGCAAGATAAGAGACCTAGCGACCCTGATCAAACAGGCTCGCCCTGCATGGGACAGAGCAATTTCTACCATTGGCGACCCCAGTATAGCGAATTTTTGCGGCGGTTTAATTGTTTCCTTAGACGATGAAGGAAATACAGCGTTGATGGAGAAACATTTACAAGAAAAAGAATGGGGATTTGATACTCAATGGTTAGATTCCTCTCATATAAAAGAAATAGTGCCAAATATTTCTCATAAAGTAAAAAGTGCAACCTACTCTGCACATGAAGGCTATGTTGATGTTGTGCGGTGTGCACAAAGCCTTGCACACAGTATTAAAGATAGCGATATTAACCTTGCAACTAATGTTGGGAAAATAAAATTAGCGGTTAATGATAAATATTACCAAGCCAGAACAAAACAAGGATACACATATTCTAGTGAGCAGATAGTGCTTGCATTAGGCGCTTATACAGGGCAAACACTTTTAGATTTAGGAATAGACCTTGGCATCGAAGCTATTCCACTGCAAATTTTCGATTTTGATTACGAGTCACCTCTGCTACCTGTTTTTATACGCAGAGTTGGCGCTCGACTTTCAATGAAACAATTGCCCAATGGTAGTGTTATTGTTGGTGGGGGTTGGCGAGCTTTAAGTAATGATTTAGATAAAAATATTGAAATTATAGAAAATAATATAACAGATTGCCGATCATTAGCCGTAGAAATGTTTCCTGCTCTAGAGAATTCACTTCCGTTAAGAGCTCGTGGCGGTCGGGCAGCCTGGACACAAGACGGTTTACCCATCGTCGGAGAAGTAGCATCTCATCCGAAATTATGGCTCGCTTGCGGCGGTAATGGCTATACATTAGCGCCTTTATATGCCGAGCTATTAACTCAAAAAGTTCTCAGACAGGAGCCCGAGTATGATTTACGGCCATTTTCTCCTGAGCGTTTTTTAACTAATTCATTTATTAATATTCCACCTGATGGCTAAAGTTGGATACACATTTTATTTTGCCCAAAACAACTAGAAGAAGACTTTTACACTATGACAACGCATAGCAAGCATAAATATTTAATTATTGGCGCAGGCCCTGGAGGGCTTCAGCTTGGATATTATTTACAAAAATCAGGTAGAGATTATTTAATTTTAGAATCTGGAGAATGCGCGGGGAAAAGATTCCAACAGTACCCTCGTCACGGACAACTAATTTCTATCAATAAAGTGTATACTGGATATGATGATCCAGAAGTAAATTTACGCTGGGACTGGAACTCTCTTTTGTGTGACGGCGAGAGCGATGTTCTATTTAAACATTACAGTCAAGAATACTTTCCAAAAAACGAAGCTTTATTGGAGTATCTCGACAAATTCTCTGAGCATTACCAGCTAAATGTTAAGTATAAAACCTCAATCGTTAATATCAGCCGCGAAGGTGATATCTTCCACGTAAAAGATAATAGTGATCATACTTATATCGCAGAGCAGTTGATTGTCGCTACGGGTTTTTCCGAACCCTATATGCCACCGATTGAAGGGATTGAACTAGCAGAAACCTACGGCCAAATGTCGCTTGATCTTAAAGAATACACAAACAAAAGAGTATTAGTGATAGGTAAAGGTAATTCAGCTTTTGAAACAGCAGATCATTTGTTAGGAGCAACATCTTTTATTCATGTTTGTAGCCCCAATCCCATATCAATGGCATGGACAACAAAGTATGTTGGACACTTGAGAGCGGTAAATAATAACTTCTTAGACAGCTATCAATTGAAGTCTCAGAATGCAGTTTTGGATGCAACCATTAAAGGCATTAGCAAAGAAGAGGATGGCAGCTATTCGGTTTCTCTTGACTATTCTCATGCCGATGGGGAAAAAGAAGTTATTGTTTATGATAAGGTGATTCTATGCGCAGGGTTTCGCTTTGATGACAGTTTATTTGATGACACCTGCAAACCTACTTTGTCACGACAAGATCGTTTTCCTGAACAAACCAGCGAATGGGAATCGACGAATATTAAAGGCCTGTATTTTGCCGGTGTACTCATGCATCAGAGAGATTACAAGAAAAAGCAATCTGGTTTTATTCACGGTTTTCGCTACAACATACATGCAATGCATAAGATACTGGAAAACAAGTATGAAGGCCAAGCGCTTCCTTGCATACAACTTATGCTAGGTGTGTCGTCAATATGCGAACAGATATTGTATCGTATTAACGTCAGCTCGGCTCTATGGCAGCAAACAGGCTTTCTCGCCGACGCTATTATTATCAGACAATCGGATAGCACTGCTGATTATTACTCGCAATTACCTATGGACTATATTCATGAGGGAAATATATTTGAGAATTATAAAGATACAAAAGAAATACAAAATCAAGAGTATTTAACGGTGAGCCTCGAGTTTGGAGCCGCGCAAGCTGATCCATTTAATATTCAGCGAAAACCCCATCCAGATAAAGCCGATGATAGCGCTTTCCTTCACCCTGTTATTAAACACTATAAAGGGGGAGAATTAGCAGCAGAATTACATTTATTAGAAGATCTTGCCGGTGAATGGAAAAAAGATGTTCACATAGACCCCTTAAAAACATTTATCGAGACACAGTTAGCAAGTCATCTGCCAAAACAACAAGTAGAAGATAAAGTACAGTAGTTTAGACATAAAAACGTATTAACTAGTGCAGTGTATACAAGGATGTATTTTACTATACACGTGCGCTTTATTAATTTTCTTTTAAGGCTGCAGAGGTTCATGTATCATTCGAAATATGAGATTTCTTGTTAATATTATGCAGTCACGAGCGCACGTTTTTTTTGCTCTTATCGCTATTATATTCTGGTTAGTATCGTTCGGTCCAATGTGGGCACTAGAAAACCTCCAGCAGCATATATCTATCTCAATCACAATGATCTTCGGCTCTTTTGTAGCCGGAGGAACAGCTTTGGGGGGCGGCGCAGTGGCTTTTCCTGTTCTTACCAAAGTTCTGGGAATCATTCCCGTTGAAGCCAAATTATTCTCTTTAGCCATACAGAGCTTTGGAATGACTGCGGCAAGCTTAACGATTATCTGTAAACGTATTCCGTTCTATCCAAGAATCGTCTTCTTTGCATTATTAGGTGCAATTCCTGGAACACTAGTAAGCCTAATATGGATTAGTGAAGTCATGCCAAGAATTGCGACAAAATCAATTTTCAGTCTATTTTTACTTATATTTTCTGTCACTATATTGAACTTTAAGAAAAATATACTGGCGGATCATAGCCCAGCAGAAACGAATTATGGCGCTATAGTACTGGTGGGTTTTATCGGTGGTATCGCCAGTGGATTATTGGGTTCAGGAGTGGATATATTGCTGTTCGCCCTACTCGTTCTCATTCTTAAAAAAGATATCAAAAAAGCCACTGCGACTTCTGTTATTGTCATGGCAGTAACTTCAGTGTTGGCAAGCACCTTTAATATTGCTGTATTGGGCAATATCACACAACAAGTACAGTCCTATGTCCACGCAGCAATACCCATAGTAGTCATCGGTGCCCCTTTGGGTGCTTGGTTATGCGCTAGGCTTACCAATCAAACAGTTTTCAACACTTTAATCGTACTTATTTCTTTGGAGATTAGCTTCACACTATTTGAAGTTTCTAAATTATTTTTCGTGGCAAATTCACCCTAAGATTGGCGGGACGACCACTGCTGGAGGGTGATTTCATATAAAACGTGATCGACCAATGAATGGCTTATAGGTATATCAGGATGTTTAAAATTTAGGTGACTATCAACTAAACCTAGGCGTTCCATTACTTTACGTGAACGAATATTGGAGACAGTAGTGAAAGAAACCACCTTCTCTAACCTTAGCGTTGTAAAAGCAAAAGCTAACACTTCACTAGCAGCTTCCGAGGCATATCCCCTGCCCCAATAATTTTTATGCAAACGCCAACCGATTTCAACATTGGGATAAAAAGGCAAAGTTTGTTTGACTTCGTGCAGACCAATAAAGCCTATAAACTCCGAAGTGTCTTTGATTTCAGCAGCCCATAACCCCCATCCTCTATGGGCAATAAGTGATCGGCACTTTTCAGCGAGAGCGTCACTGGCCTCCATATTCAATGGACTGGGGAAAAACTCCATAGTATCCATATCAGAGTTCAAATCAGCGAAGATAGGTAAATCTTTATCACACCACTGTCTGAGTCTAATACGCGCTGATTGTAGCGTATGAATCGTCATTTATCTGTCCTTATGGCCTGTCGTTATCTTCTGATGGTAACACTCACAGTGAGATCTACAAAACACCTTTTTTGATCAAAAAAAGAACAAAGCAGAATGCTAAGGCGACATAAAAACAACTGTATAAACTACTGTATATTTAATGCTTGCCGAGCCAAACAAAACACTGTATATTAAAACAGTTGATAGAAAAACATCATATATTAGGCACAAAATTTGAACTCTAGTGTCGCTATTTGACACCAAATATTGAAAGCACCGATGTTTAAAGCGTTGATGTTGAAAGTACAAATGTTGAAAGCATCAAAACAAACGGTGTTGATATTAAAAATACTGAAATAAGAATCCCAAAATACGAGTACTGAAATAGAAGCACTGAGAAAGTAACAGAAAGCTAATAGAAAATAGTAGTGTAAATAACAGGAGCTGAGATATGAACCGTTATGAGTTATCTATGGGCGATAAAGTCACCTCACCTGCTGGAAGATTATTGAGAGTAGCAGATATTTTTGTTCCGAGAAGTAATAAAGATAAAAGCCGTAGCATTCCTGCTCAATTCAGAACCATGAGTCATAAAATTGTTATATTTGAAAATGGTTCTATGGCGCCATTACGCGAAATCAAAAGCCACTATAAGGTTGTTATGTAATACAGCAGCCAGCTAAGCCTGGGCTGCAAGCAAAGATAATAAATTGAAGTGGTCATATATAGTGTGCAAAAAAGATAGCTGTGAGTTTTTTGCACACATAAAAGAACTGTATTTCTATTTAATATCCACTATCAACAAAATTTAATGTTGAGATAATTAATTCTAATGCTTAATCTTGGTCTTTAATTTTGCTTGGTCTTTAATTTTGATAGTCACCGGGTATAGAGTTCTGCGACTAATTTTAGCCTTAAATTTCACCTCTAAAATAACCTAATCAAGCACGGGTTTGTAATCGAGCCTTAAGCGAAGCAAACACTTCTACAATGAGTAAAACAATTAAGCCAGCTGCAACACCTACTATACCTGATACCACTACTTCCGTTATCGGCAGTAGAAATCCTATGTTTGCTTCAACACTATGCTTAATATGGTGCAACATTTCATGAAAGAAATGTATGCGGTGAACAATAATGCCGCCGCCTACAAGAAACATAGCAATGGTACCAACAACCGCTAGTAACTTCATAAGTTTCGGAGCCACTGCCAGTAAAAAAGCGCCTAGTTTCTTATTAAAAATATTAGCCTCTTCACTTTCAATAAGGTGTAGCCCCGCATCATCCATCTTCACAATCGCAGCGACTAAACTGTAAACCACACCGGTCACAAGTAATGCAACGGCAGATACCACAAGTGCTTGAATAAGCAATGACTCCCCTTCTACCGATCCCAAAGCGATCACTATAATTTCAGCAGATAAAATAAAGTCGGTTCTTATAGCACCAGCAATTTTTTGTTTTTCATACTCAGCAAGGTTTATATTTTCAGTAATGACTTCTTCGCTAGCATTTGAATTATCATCAACTTTATTGTGAAAGAACTTATGTAAACATTTTTCAGCGCCTTCAAAACATAGATATAAACCGCCGACAATCAATAATGGCGTAATTAACCAGGGTAGAAGTACACTAATTGCGAGAGCAGCAGGCACTAAAATAAATTTATTTTTAAATGACCCCTTAGCCACCGCCCATACCACAGGTAATTCCCTTTCAGCTCTAACACCAGAGACCTGCTCGGCATTAAGTGCTAAATCATCCCCTAACACTCCCGCAGTACTTTTTGTAGCAACTTTTGTCATTGTTGCCACATCGTCCAATAGTGTTGCGATATCATCCAGTAACGCCAATAAACCTGTCGCAGCCATGAAAACCCCTTATATTTTTATATCAATCAGCTAAAGATGTTGTGAATTATTCGATTAAATACCCGCAGATAGATAGCCCAAATAGCGATCCCGAATATTTCGCACGTAGGTTACAGGTTCACGGCCTCGAACATAACCAAAGCGAGACTGTTTGTAGTATTGTGGCTGGGATAGTTTTAGCATCGCTTGGTCAACATGACCAAACCATTTATTAGGATCAAACCCTAGTTGCTTGGCCAAACGCCTAGCATCTCGTACATGGCCAGTACCGGCATTATAAGCAGCTAAAGTAAAATAAATTCGCTCTTGGAAGTCTAGTTCCCCAGGAAAACGTTCTTCTAACCAATTCATATAGGCAGTACCTGCAGCAACACCATTCTCGGGAATTTGCAGATTATCAAAGCCGAATTCGCGAGCCGTGCGGGGCATTACCTGCATTAACCCCACCGCGCCGGCAAATGACTTAGCTTTAGGATTAAATTTACTTTCTTGATAAATCTGCGATACAAGTAAGCGCCAATCCATGTCATAGTGACCAGCATATTTTTTTACGAGATCATCATATGATGATAACTTATCACCTTTGATTCGCTCATTTTGATAGCGAGCAATTTTCTTTTGATTTTTAAAATATTTGTTATAAACGATGTTGTAAAATAAACCACGATACTCTTTCTGAATATATTGATTAAGTTCATTCAATAGCTCATTCTTGCCGTCCCTCACTACCATCGCAATAGGCGATTCACGGGTTAGGTCAAGATTGGCTACAACATTTTGATGGTAGGATTTCTCAAGCGCAACCAAATGACTATCGGCAACGGTGAAATCAAATTCCTGATTTGCCAAACGTCCCAATAACTCTTCAGTGGTAGCATGCTCAACCTTAACAATTTCTACATCTTCTATATCTTTTACTTGATCAAGCATGCGTGAATAAAATACGGTGGCAGGATTCAAACCGACTTTAAATCCGCTTAATTGCTCTAGGCTTTCAATCTTAGGGCCACCTTCGCGGCCAACAATTTGCTCGGTAACTTTAAGATAGGGACGAGTGAAGCTAAGGCCTTTGCTCTCACGCTCAGGTGAGTGAGTAATGGAAGCAGCAATCACATCCCCCTCTCCAGCATGAAGTGCGGAAAATAGTTCTGGAATACTATCTTTGATAATGACAGATAAATGCAGCTGATGGGTATCAGCAAACTTCCTTACAAGCTCGTAATCAAACCCCATTAGCTCACCTCGCCACATAAAATAGCTGGCAGGATTATTGAGTGTTAACATGCGTAGACGACCACTAGTTTTGATTGCTTGCCAATCTCTTAAAGCATTTTTTTGTGAGCTTGTTTTCACATGGTGGGACACTAAGAATTCATTTAATGCGCGCAGGAGTACCGGATTGTTCTTGCGCACAGGCCAAGCAATTGGACGGTGTTTATTAACCTCGAAACCCATCGCTAGCTCAGGATAAGCAGGTAATAATTTACGCGCAATATCGCTGTCGATAATAGTAGTCTGGTACTGACCTGCCGCGACTCCAGAGAGTAAATCGCTATCACTCACCTCACCACTTACTTCTTGGATAGTAATATTAATATCTTTATTTTTAGCTTTTTTTGCATTGAGGGTTTCAATATAAGCCGTTCCATGGGGCAAGGTGATGGTGGTTTCACTCAACGCCTGCCACGAATCGATCTTATGGTCTTTTTTGCTAATAACATGTTCCGAAATGCGCGCCACAGAGCGCGAAAATTTTACCGCCTGTTGACGCGCTTTGGTAACTGTCATATTGGTGATCACAAGATCCCCCTCACCCGCCAGCAGCGAAGGAATCAAACTGTCGAAGCTGTCGACAAATACCCACTGAACATCTAGCTTATGAAATGCCGCAAATTTCTCCGCCAGTTGCTGATACACTTGTATAGATATTCCCCCACGGGGTAAGGCATCAGCGCCATCGAAGCGTGGCGCAATTAGACGTAGCACACCATGTTCACGAATATGTTCAAAGTCATCGGTCGATAGATAGGGTTCGGTTTTTTCAGGTTCTGGTAGCGCAGTATTCTCACTGACACCAGAAGTGGATTCGATATCCTTTGAGCAAGAAACTAACAAGATACATGTAACAACTAAGCAATATAGCAACCAGCGCAAATTTCTCATTTAACCTTCCATATGTATTTCCATTGAAGCGACAGTGTACCTGCATGCCAAGCTGTAGAGAATCCTCACGGATACTTTTTGTTAATGGAATAAAAACTGAGTATAGAGAGAATTCTATTTTAGAAGGTCTGACATGGTTCCAGAATAATCAGATGAAATTGAAGCAGGGAGTTTTAGCAAAGCCCTCAGGGGTGTATGAAGGCTTTGTATAAAGCGGGATTTCGGGCAAGACAGCCGCATCACAGGGCACTTGCTACAAGGAAGCATCGTGCTTAGGGGGTTAAACCCTTCGGCTGGCTGCCATCAATGCGACAAGCAAGAGTTATGCATTAGTTTTCAGTATCTACCTCTTCTGTACTCTCCTCAACGGCCTCTTCTGCATCAAGCTCATCATTATCTATCACAGAATCATCTTGCTGGGATGCGTCTGTACTGCAGTCCCATCCCCAACCTCGCTGTTTTTCAGCAAAGTTCGAGGCTTTTTCCTCACAATATCCAGTTTCGGCTTTTGCTGTCCATAGAACCGCCTCACTACCATCTTTGACATAGATAACAGAACATGGAACGGGCTCGCCCTGAACATCATACGCTACGCGGATTTCACGAACGCTGCCATCTTTCTGGCAGTTATAGGTTTGGTCAGCGTGGGCCGATATACTCAGTATCGCTGCTGCTGCGACAACATATTTTGTAACGCCTAAAAACATACAAATCTCCTTACTCAAGTTTCTATTAGGTAACAAATTAGGTAACAATCTAGGTAATAACCAGGCAGCACTAAAACTAACAAAATATAATTATAAACAACATTCTAAAAATCAAAAAAAGAGTATATCAGGTCACTTTTTACAACATTACCTGAAATAAGACGCACACATTAGTATCACAGCGACGTTAAGCTATTGAACTTTATAGACTAATTCAGCTCTGTGGATATAGACTGATTGAGTTGTGTGAATGTGAAATAGAGTGGTTTAGCGGGATTATACAGACTCTAATGCCAATTCAGTTCTATGGAAATAGCGAAGCTATGGTATATTAAACTCGATTAAATGGGATCGGTACTGGCCAATTTAGTGAGAGCAAACACTAAATATTAGAAGACATATATTGCAATTCCCTGTCATGGCAGTGACGATATCACAATAACGACCAAATCGATATAGATAGTATTCGTAAAGATACCGTTTGTAAGGATAAAATAGCGCAAAGATAAACTATTTCGTCCACAAACAAGTAATTAATTGAAATGCCGAGCTATATTATTGATAAGCTGCTCATTTGTTTATCAATAATATAGCTACCAAAAACGCAAAAATGCACCTTTTGCACAATGTAAAGTGGTACTAAGATAGAAGGTAGTCTGCTGTATGATGATTAAGAAACAAGCTATGGTTTCTTGGGTTATTGGACTGACGTTAAGTGTTGCAGCCGTAGCAAAACCGGTTGATAGAATCTCTGCAACCAAGTCTCAATCTGACACGATCCGAGATATTCTCTCCAAGTTACAATCTCGCCATTATCGCGAAATGCGTATCGACGATACCTTGTCCGCCAACTACTTAGACAACTATCTGGATACCCTCGATCCATCGCGAATGTTTTTTTACGACAAAGACATTAAGTCATTCAAGCAGCACGAGGCCAAGTTTGACGATTACTTCAAAACTGGTAACTTACAACCTGCGTTTGAAATATATCATCTGTACCGCCAACGCATTGTGTCTCGGCTTGAATCTGTCCTGGAGTTACTCAAAGACCCCACCGTCAAGTTCGATTTCACCAAAGATGAAGAGGTTCTCCTTGAACGCGATGAAGAAGCCTGGCCGTCAAGCCTCGCGTCGGCGGATAAACTCTGGCACAAGCGCGTAAAACTGAGCCTACTCAACCTTAAAATGTCTGGTAAAACAGTCGAAGAAGCAAAAGATATTGTGACCAAGCGTTACAAGCGTCAGTTAAAGCGTGTAGAGCAAGAAGATACTGCCGATATTTTTGAAACCATTGCCAATTCGTTGACTCTGCTTTATGACCCACATACTAATTACTGGTCGCCACGCACTTCTGAAAACTTCAATATTAATATGCGTCTGTCATTGGAAGGTATTGGTGCCGTCTTACAATCTGAAGACGAATATACCAAGGTAGTTCGACTAGTGGCGGGAGGCCCTGCAGATAAGCAGGGGCAACTCAAACCCTCCGACAGAATTAGTGGTGTCGCCCAAGGTGATGATGGCGAAGTTGTCGATGTAGTGGGTTGGCGGCTAGAAGAAGTGGTTGATCTTATTCGCGGCCCCAAAAATACTGTCGTGAAATTGCAAGTGACGCGGGCGGATGCAAAGCCTGGCGATAACAAAATCATTCGAATTAATCGCGGTCGCGTAAAGCTCGAAGACCAAGCAGCACAGAAAGAAATTCTGGAGCTATCTGATGGCAAAGGAATACATAAACTTGGCATTATTAACCTGCCTACATTTTATGTGGACTTTGACGCACAGAGACAACGCAAGATTAACTACAAAAGTAGCTCTAATGATGTTGCTAAATTAGTACGAGAGTTAATGAAAGAAAATGTCGATGGCATTATCCTAGATTTACGTAACAATGGGGGTGGCTCGCTGCAAGAAGCGGTTAACTTGACAGATCTATTTATCGATCAAGGGCCCGTAGTTCAAATACGCAACCCTGATGATCGCATAAACCGCCATAACCGTTCTCGTTTTAAAGCCCTATACGACGGCCCACTAATTGTACTAGTTAATAGATTAAGTGCTTCTGCGTCAGAAATTTTTGCCGGCGCAATACAAGACTATAACCGAGGCCTTATTGTGGGAGCTCAGACCTTTGGTAAGGGCACGGTGCAATCGGTTAATCCTCTTATTGAAGGAGGGTTAAAAATAACCGAATCTAAGTTCTACCGTGTATCTGGAGACAGTACTCAACATCGTGGCGTTATTCCCGATATCAGTATTCCATTTTTGATTGATCCTGAGGAAGTAGGTGAGTCGGCCTATGACAATGCCCTCCCCTGGGATCAAATTCACCCAGTACCTCATTCGGATTATTTTAATTTTTCCTCTTTGCTACCAATGATGAAAAGTCTTCATAAGGAGCGCGCCAACAAAGATCCAGATTTCACTTACTTACTTGATCAAGTGAAAATCATGGAGAAAAATAGAGAAAGAAAAACTATTTCTCTAAATGAGAAGCAACGAGTTAAGGAAAAAGAAGATCTAGAACTCGAAGCAATGCGCATTGAAAATAAGCGTCGCTTGGCTAAAAACCTGGAAGTATTCAAAACTATCGAAGCGTACCGGGAGTCTGAAAAGGAAGAGGAAGAAAAAGAAGAGAGTGCTCCTGTATCGGAAAGAAATAAAATTGACGTAGATGGCGACGCAATTTTGATTGAAACAGGGAGTATTTTATTAGATATGATCCGTTTGCAAAGTAAAACCGACCAACAAACGGCCTCTGTACGATAAGTCCACTGGACTCCTAAAATACCCGGCATGCTACTTCCCATGCCGGGTATTTTTTTATCCTGCAATCACACCTTTATTCTATGCAAAAAACTCTAGGCACAAATAGTCTCAGCTTTAAAAGCAGAAGTCCTGCCTGTCTATATTTATTATTAACGAGATAAAATATGAAATGTGTATCGTTCAACGTCAATAGTATCCGCACACGAATGCATCAGCTGGAAGAAGTGGTCAACAAATACCAACCTGACTTTATTGGTTTACAGGAAACCAAAGTCAGCGACGAAGATTTCCCGCTACAGCAGATACAGGAACTTGGTTACCATGTGTATTACTTTGGCCAAAAAACCCATTATGGTGTGGCATTGCTCTCTAAAGTGCCGGCAAAGAAACACATTAAAGGTTTTGCCAATGACGATGAAAACAGCCAAAGACGATTTATCGGCGCAGACTTTGAACTTGCAGATGGGAAAATACTTACGGTGTTAAATGGTTATTTTCCTCAGGGAGAAAGTCGAGAACACCCAACGAAATTCCCGAACAAACAACATTTTTATCAATCTTTAATCCAACATTTAAATGAACATCACACCAATGATGCAGCGCTTATCGCCATGGGAGATATGAATATTTCCCCTTCGGATAAAGATATTGGTATCGGCGAGGATAACCGTAAACGTTGGTTAAAAGCGGGAAAATCTAGCTTTTTGCCAGAAGAAAGAGAGTGGTTTGAGCAGCTGATGGACTGGGGACTTGAAGATACCTATCGATTGCACTATCCAGACAACAGCGACACATTTAGCTGGTTTGATTACCGTAGTAAAGGATTCGATCGCGAGCCTAAACGTGGCTTGCGCATTGACTTTGTATTAGCAACGCAAGCTCTGGCAGCAAAGTGTACAGGCGCAGGTATCGACTACGACATACGCTCAATGGAGCGCCCATCTGATCATTGTCCAGTATGGGCCAGTTTTGATTTAAGCCTTCTCCAGCAGTAGCGTAGACCAATAAGAAATCGTACGTTTTAATGTCTTTTTGGGATTATGTGTTAGGTCGAGATAATCATCGAGGCCTAATTCATAAGCGGTATCTTCAAGCTCTTCACGAGAACTACTAACACCGAGAATAGGCATAAAGTTTTCCATATTTTTGCCCGCTTCATAACTGCGAATATTACGCACAACTAAATTAATATCACTGAGTGTATCGCAATCAATCACAATAATGTCGAAGTCCCCGTCATTTATAAGGCCTATCATCCGATCATTGTGCTCGACAGATGTGATTTCGTCTCCCATCTGTTGTATATGTTGGCGTAATATAGAATCCCCTGAAAAATCTTCAGTAACAAAGCCAACACGGACTTCTGGCGCTGGAGTATGCTCGCCATCCTCATTTTCTTGCTTATAAATTTGGTGGAACATACTTTCAATTTCAAACAGACCCGTTGGCTTGTCGACGTAGTAAAAACCATTGGCCTCATCAAACCCATTTTTGCGCATAACACTCTGCTGGCGTCGGGTGGCAGCACCAATTTTTCGCGTATATTTTAACTCGGCGATATCCAATAGATTTTGACAAAAAGTTATCACCGACTGATTATCCGGCTCAAGATAAAAGACTAGACTTTCAATAGGATTTTGGAATTTATAACTATCCTGCAGAGTTTGGATGGCACGTTTATATTGCGTTTCGGTAAAAACATTAAAGCCCAAAGCATCCAATTCTTGACGTTTTAAATCTACAATGCGCGGGTGATTATGAACCAGCAACACATTACGCCCAGAAAAAGAATCCTTATGAAAATCTAGCTGCCCTGTTCTGTCGGCGATATCTATTTTTGCATTAAAACGAAATTGCTGCTCATTTTGCATGGCATCGTTAAACTCAATACTGCCATCCATTAGGTCGGCCAAACCTTTGGCAACAACTAGAGATAATGTGCCCTGGGGAACTTTCGGCATACTATCACTAGCAAAAAGTTTTTTACTTTTATCAAAACTACGAGTTACCGACACATAGAGTTCGCCTGCAGTGTCATATTCACGCAAAAACTCCACTTCCACCAGGACAATACATTTGTCTATGTCATGCAAAATAATATTCAATAAACTTCGTATAATCTGTGCCAAACGTGAAGCATCACCCTTTAAACGCATAGGCAAAGTGGGCGATAAACTGGTCTCAATTTGAATATTGCGGCTTTCGGCATCATCGATAAATTCTGTTACCAAGTGCTGAATCTCATGGCGAATATTAAAAATATTTTCCTCAAGCTCCAAGCTTTTAGACAACACACCATTAAAATCCGAAATATTCGTGTGTAAGGAGTGTAACTCATTTCTAATGATCGACTTTAAGTGCTTCTCACTTAAATTTTCAGCATCACTTAGAGTGGACATAAAACGGTCAATATCACTATGAAGACGCTGCATGAACTCTTGATTCAGTTTCACGTTAGCCTTGGTATCACGCTTCTCCTCTTCCATTGAAAGTGTCTTACGCGCTAATGCGTAGGTCGCCTCCAGCTTCTCCCAATAGTTTTCTGAAATAAGACGGCACTGATGACTGAGTACCAAGAAAAAAAACAGCATTAAAATACCATATAAATACCCTTCAAAATCACCTAAATAAATAGCACTTGCTGCAGCCGGCACAAGACCAAAAAATTGGTAGTAAGACAGGAATTTTTGGTAGGGAGCAAAAGCATGCGCTGTGGTGGAGAAAAATATCACGGTATATAGCCATAACAGTGGCGCTTCTTCTTCCATTTCTAGCTGTGTAGTAACACTAACTAAAATAACGCCCCACCAACAAGCCCCGATGAGCGTCGCCACAAAGTAACGGTTACGCCATTTTGCTGGAGCTCTGGGATAGAGCTGGTCAAAGCGAAAGAGAAAGAGACCACGCAGCAAAGTAATAAGCAATAATCCGACTGTTAAAACCCCCATCAGTTGGGGATTATCATCGATAAACCGGCCATGAGCGAGGCATATGAGAAATACAAAGAAATTAGATATTAGACCTCGTCGGCTGTATTTCGCCATGCGCGAATCTGTTTCGCGCATAATGCGTCGATCTTTCTGTACTTTGCTGGCTGGCAAAAAGAATTTCAACATATCTTGTCCAAGCAAGGGGTTAGGCCAACAGGTTTTGTTTGCATTTTACGATTAAAACCAGGCGACTTCTGAATCGCGTCCTTTGATACATAGTTCTGCAATCGTTATTTGATTATGCTTATCTTCATTTAAGCATAAGCTGCTAAATACAGTTAGTATTAGACCCTATCCCCATTAATGAGATTGGCAAGCTATTCTACTGGAACCTATTTATTGTTCCAAATTTATTATCCTAAGTTGTTAGTATAAGAGAAAGGTAAAATGAAGAAGAAGGTGAGCCTCCTAGCAATTAACCCGGTGGTTATTTATGCCCTGTGGGTATTTACACCAAGCTAATTGCGATACAAGGATGCATCCAATAAGGAGGCCCAGAAGTGTTGATTATCCAAGCAAATTATCTAACGCAGGTACAGCTTCGAACAAATCTGCGACTAAACCATAATCAGCAACTTGAAAGATAGGCGCATCTTCATCTTTATTGATAGCAACAATTACTTTTGAATCTTTCATGCCAGCCAAATGTTGAATAGCACCAGATATACCAACGGCGATATATAGATCAGGGGCAACGATTTTACCCGTTTGGCCAACCTGCATATCGTTCGGCACAAAGCCCGCATCGACAGCAGCACGAGAAGCTCCCACTGCCGCACCTAACTTATCTGCGAGTTTGTACAACATTTCAAAGTTGTCACCATTTTGCAAACCCCGACCACCGGAAATAACGATGTTGGCAGCGGTTAGCTCTGGACGATCAGATTCGGCAAGTTCTTCTTTAACAAAGCTCGAAAGGCCAAGCGCATGTGCCGCATCTAATGATTCTACTGCACAGGCTTGCGCTGAAGTTTCTGCTGGATCAAATGCCGTGCCACGAACCGTCATCACCTTAATAGCATCACTGGATTGGACTTTAGCGATAACATTACCTGCGTAGATAGGGCGCAAGAATGTATCGTCACTTTCTACAGCGATAACATCAGAGATAGGTTGTACATCCAACAGTGCTGCCGCACGAGGAACAGTATTTTTCCCCGTTGTTGTTGCAGGTGCCAAAATATGGCTGTACTGATTGCCAATTTCACCGACAAGAGCAGCAGTATTTTCAGCTAATTGATGCTCATAACTTTCGTTATCAGCAACCAATACTTTACTAACTCCCGAGATTTTTGCTGCCGCCTCAGCAGCTTCACCACAGTCTTTACCTGCGATTAAAACAACAATATCACTATTAAATTTAGCTGCAGCTGCAACAGTGTTAAGCGTTGCATCTTTAAGCGATTTGTTATCATGTTCAGCTATGACAAGTACACTCATGAAATCACCTTTGCTTCGCTCTTCAATTTTTCAACCAACTCTTCCACCGACGCGACCTTAATACCGCCCTGCCTTTCTGGTGGCGGTGATACACTGAGTACTTTCACTCGCGCAGCGCCATCAACACCCACAACATCTAAGCTTAGCGTTTCCATTGGCTTCTTCTTAGCTTTCATAATATTAGGGAGAGATGCATAGCGTGGTTCGTTTAAGCGCAGATCGGTAGTTATCACCGCGGGCAAACCTAATTCAAGAGTTTGCAAACCACCATCAATTTCTCTGGTAACAGCCACTTTGCCTTCATCAAGCTCAACCTTTGACGCAAAAGTCGCTTGGCCTAACCCTGTTAGCGCTGCAAACATTTGACCTGTTTGGTTGTTGTCACCATCGATTGACTGCTTGCCTAAAATCACAAGTTCTGGCGACTCTTTTTCATAAATAGCCTTCAAACACTTAGCGATCGCCAAAGGCTCTAAGTTTTCATCGGTTTGTACCAATATACCGCGGTCAGCACCAATAGCCATCGCCGCACGTATCTGCTCTTGTGATTTAGCAGTTCCAATGGACACCACCACCACTTCACTCACTTTGCCGCTCTCTTTTAAACGCACAGCTTCTTCTACTGCGATTTCGCAAAAAGGATTCATCGACATTTTTGCATTAGCCAAATCGACATCGCTGCCATCAGCATTTGGTCTAACTTTTACGTTGTAATCAACTACTCGTTTTACCGGCACGAGAACTTTCATATCCCTTAGCGCCTCCGTATTTAATATCATTATTTAATTATTGTGCAACGCACACTGCATGCATTATAAAATCTAATTATATGCGGTGTATACTCGATAAGCAGCTGATTTAACAATTATTTTTACTAATGTTAACTATTATTTTTACTAAGGCTTAATAGCTGATAAAGTTGGACTTATTTGATAGCTCGGTTGCTAGCATTTGCTATTGGTCGCCACTAGCTAGATTTCTATACTCCGGTGATGACAGCGCCAAAAACCACATGAAAATAGATAATTATAAATACTAGTTAAAATAATATATAAACAGATTGACAGATTAAGAGGTGAAACCGCGTGGAAAGAGAATCCATGGAGTATGACGTTGTTGTCGTCGGTGCCGGCCCCGCCGGTCTGAGTGCGGCATGTCGACTAAAGCAGCTCAATGAAGATATCAATGTATGTGTCGTTGAGAAGGGTTCCGAGGTGGGTGCCCATATATTATCTGGTGCTGTGTTTGAACCTAAAGCCCTTTACGAGTTATTTCCTGACTGGAAAAAAATGGGAGCACCGCTTCATACTCCGGTTAGCGGCGATAATATTTATTATTTCACCAGCGCTGAAAAAGGCATAAAAGTTCCAGGGCTATTTGCTCCCAAAACCATGCATAACCACGGTAATTATATTGTCAGTCTTGGCAATGTATGTCGCTGGCTGGCCGAGCAAGCAGAAAATTTAGGGGTAGAAATTTTCCCAGGCTTTACCGCTGCTGATTTAGTGTGGAATGAAGATGGCAGTGTTAAAGGCATTGTTACTGGCGATATGGGCGTGGGTGAAGATGGCGAGCAAAAAGATAGCTATATGCCGGGTATGGAGCTCCATGCGAAATATACTTTATTTGCCGAAGGTTGCCGCGGCCATATTGGTAAAAAGCTTATCGAGCATTTCGCATTAGATAAGGGCAAAGAACCGCAACATTACGGCATTGGCATTAAAGAGCTTTGGAAAGTCCCTGCAGACAAACATCAACAGGGTTTAGTGGTGCATTCAGCTGGCTGGCCCCTGTCTGAATCGGGAAGCGCCGGTGGTGGTTTCCTGTATCATTTGGAGGACAACCAAGTCGCTGTTGGTGTGATTACAGATCTATCCTATAGCAACCCCCATGTGAGCCCTTTCGACGAGTTCCAACGTTATAAACATCACCCTAAAATTAGTCAGTATTTAGAGGGAGGCGAACGCATTTCCTATGGTGCACGGGCACTGACAAAAGGCGGCATGCAATCGCAACCCAAGATGCATTTTCCTGGCGGGCTGCTTATTGGTGATGATGCAGGAACGCTAAATTTCGCTAAAATTAAGGGCTCTCATACCGCAATGAAATCGGGTATGATCGCAGCCGAAGTAGTAGCACAAGCTTTATCTGAAGAAAAACAGCACAGCGACTTAGACAGTTACGCCAAAGAATATGTGAAGTCTTGGGTATTTACCGAATTGCGCACACAACGAAATTTTGGCCCAGCTCAACATAAGTGGGGAAATTTAGTAGGCTCGGCGTATGCGTTCATCGATATCAATATTTTTGATGGTACGCTGCCGTGGACATTGAAAGATCCAAAACCCGATTATCAGGCGATGAAACCTGCTAACGAATGTAAAAAAATTGACTATCCTAAACCTGATGGCAAGCTTAGTTTTGACAAATTGAGTTCGGTATATTTATCAAATACCAATCACGAGGAAGATCAGCCCTGCCATTTGCAGCTGAAAGACAGCGCCATCCCTATTTCTCATAATTTAAAAGTATTTGATGAGCCTGCTCAACGGTACTGCCCTGCGGGTGTGTATGAAGTTGTTGAGAATGACAACAATGAAAAGGTTTTTCAGATTAATGGGCAAAATTGCGTACACTGCAAAACATGCGATATTAAAGATCCGTCACAAAACATAACCTGGGTAACCCCTGAAGGCGGTGGAGGCCCCAATTACCCTAATATGTAAGCAATGAAGGGTAGAATTTTCACTCCGCCCTACCCTACATTCCTACCAGTGATCACCTTTAAATAGTGAATCGTTGCCTTATGAATAAGATCTACAGGTAGCGATTCATTCGCCGCAAACAGTTTTGCACGACTAAATACTGTACCGATATCAATTAGGTTTCGGGTCTTAACATCGTAAATAAGTACTTGAAATACGACGACATCGGGTCCATATTTGGCATCAGAATGAATAGATTTGCCTTCTATCATTTCTTGTACGCTATTCAAGTTATTTTCGGATACCACCAACTGAGGCCAGAACAAAAGCTCACTGTCATGATTCAATGCATGATTAAAGGCTTGCGTTAACGAAAGTGAGCTTTGATGAGTTTGGTAGCCAGGAAATGTTTGTTGCAGAGAAAAATGCAATGACTTATAAAGAGTTAACAGATTACGGTGTCTATCTTGCTGTAACACATCAACAGGCTTGGCTAAAAATACCGCAGTTTGAGAATTAATCGACCACTGGGCATTTCGTTCAACCCGATAGTTTGAAGCAAGGCGAATATCTTTCAATACATTGTGCGACACTTCAGCCACGTAAGCAGCAGTACATCCGCTAACCAACCAAGTGGTGACTAAAGCGACAAAGCAAATGGCTAGTATGCGCATAGTTAAATACCCACATTGTAAGAAATTAAATGCTATATCTCTAATTATCGTCAACCTGAGTATTTTATTAAGGAAAACCCCATGGATTCACCTCTAGAAAGTATATTGTCTCTAGAACAGCTCGACAGCAATCTCTTTCGCAGCCAAGAACACTGTGAAAACTTCCGCAAGACCTTGTTCGGGGGCCAAGTCCTGGGACAGGCGCTGATGGCGGCATACAATACTCAGGATGGGGAACTTCCAAACTCATTACACGCCTACTTTTTGCGTGCAGGCAGCAGTGAGATCCCTGTTATTTACGACGTCGAGAAAGTTAGAGATGGCCGCAGCTTTAACAGCCGTCGTGCTGTTGCCAGACAGTTTGGCAGGCCAATATTTAATATGTCCACGTCGTTTCACAAGGAAGAAAAAGGCTATGAGCACCAACTGCCATTGCCAGACAATATTCCTCACCCTGAGGAAATTATAGCTCGGCAAAAGAAAACTGCAGAGCTATCGGAAGAACATAAAAACTCTGTGACACCCTTTCATTTAGTTGCTGTAGACGAAGATGTCTTTTCGACAAAAGTCATTGATCCCCCAGTAGGCTACTTCTGGATGAAAGCCATGAAACCCCTGCCTGACTCACCTATTGTGCATTACTGCGCACTGGCCTTTGCTTCGGATCTAGGTTTGCTTGCAACAGCCTTGCTTCCTCATGAAGCGACTGTGTTTACAAAGAATATGGTGAGCGCCAGTATCGACCATGCTATGTGGTTTCACAGTAGAAATTTTCGGGCCGACGAATGGCTGCTATGCAAGACTTTCAGTCCGTGGGCAGGCAATGCTCGGGGCTTTACCCAAGGGTCTATTTTTAATATGAAAGGAGAACTTGTAGCATCGACAGCTCAGGAAGGTCTTATTCGCGAAATATAGCGCTATACTTATGGTAAACCATGTCAATGATTGCTCATTGGCATATTTTCGCCAAAGTCCAAGCTAAGAAAAGTAGGTCAACTTATGGACCGTTATACTATCTCATACGCAACAGAAGCACTTGAGGAGCTTCACCAAGCATTAATAGCAGCATATTGGGACTCAAACTGCGTTTCTCGAAAAGATACAGTATTCGATATTCTTTCTACCATTAGTGCGGAATTAAGTGAGCTAGCTAAACTGAGCATCGAAGATCACAACATGGGTTATGAACCTGTATCTGTACACTTCCCTGAATGCGCAAGAAAAATCAAACAATTACAGAATCATATTGATGAATGGTTTGCGAGAACTGAAACAGCACAAAAATTACATACATCAATTTCTAATGTTATTAATTTAACAGCATCCAAGTTTCTATAATTTACAGTACTTAAAAGTATTTTATTGCGACAAGAAGCGAATCTCAGAAATTGAGATTCGCCATTTTGTATCGCCAATAAATCCTTTTATTTAGTGCTAGATCCCTGATGTTTTATCAAAAAAAGTTCGTATTAATCGGCACCGTAATTTGATATTTCAAGTTAGCTGCCTTTGCTATACAACTATAAGAATTCGATTTAAAAATATACAACCCCAGGCTGGAAGTTTTCCAAATATGTTCAATACTTAAGTTATCTGATGGCAAACATCCCCCCCAAGTGTTAACTGTCGTCAGAGGCTACTTGTTAGCCAGTTGAGGATGTTTATCCTTGATGTTTCACTCCTAATGGTCCTAGCCCGACGGTATCCCCCAGAAACGTCGGGCTTTTTTTATGCAGATACTAAACTTTTTTTATACACATAGTAAAAGCACAGATCAGTATAAAAAAAACACAAAATTTATATTTTTGACAATTATATGTCCGTAATATTTCCTTTACTGTGACGACAGCATGCGTCATATTTTTGACGCGAAAAGATATAACCAAATTCATCATCTTTGTCGCCATTCCTCTCTAAAAACGCTACTTCTACAAATTATCAGTTATAAAAAAGGCAGCTCTAAGCATTACAGCCCAAAGGTTGCACTTAAATTACATATGACATTTTTATTTCTGGGATGTTTTCCACATTTCCTGTGGATAAGTTGGTGGATAGGCCTCTGAAAAACAACGCTAATACCGATTATGTCTAGTTCTCTCTCGGATCGACTATTTTTTAACCTCTTTCTATTTTTTCTTATTTATCAATAAGTTATTGTATTTTTATAGGTTCTTTCCGTAAAAAAAAGGCAATATGGCGCAAATTAGCCCCTTCCAATTAGTTTTGTTGAGGTATGTGCATAAAAAGTTAGCGTGCGCTAACCCATGAAGCCTCTTAGTAACAAATTTGTCAAAAATCAAGGTTTTTATAAGGCATAATTTTATTTAAAATGACGCAAAAAATAACATACAAATTAAAATTAAATATAACGAATAAGAATAATATTTTTAATGACAAAACTATAGCAATTTTAGGTGGAAAAACACGAGCATATCATCTATCGGACAAGTCAATTTTCATCTTTCAATTAGCTGACCTAAAAGTCAGGAATAAAATGCTTGAGTAAATTTTAAAATATAGAAAACAATGTAAACTGTTTTTCTATTACAATAATGCCCCCGAAAACTTCAGCACTAGTTTGGTACAACACATCATGGCAAAAGTAGACAATCTTAATGTAGTATCACAAGAAATCCTTGTGACCCCACAACAACTTAAAGATGAGTTGCCAATTAGCGATATAGCATCGCAAGTGGTAACGGAAGGCCGCAATAGCGTGCGCAATATTCTCGATCGCAAAGATGAGCGACTAATTGTTGTTATAGGCCCCTGTTCTATACACGATACCAAGGCTGCAATTGACTATGCGAAACGATTGAAAGCCCTAGCAGATAAAGTCGGCGATACCCTCTACATTGTAATGCGTGTTTATTTCGAAAAGCCTCGTACGACTGTAGGCTGGAAAGGATTAATTAATGATCCCTATCTTAACGACTCTTTTAAAATACAAGAGGGTCTTCATGTAGGGAGAAAATTACTACTCGATATTGCTGAAATTGGACTACCTTGTGCTACCGAGGCACTCGATCCTATTTCTCCCCAATACCTACAAGATTTGATCTGTTGGTCTGCTATTGGAGCAAGAACAACAGAATCGCAAACACATAGAGAAATGGCTAGTGGTCTGTCTTCAGCTGTAGGATTTAAAAATGGTACCGATGGAGGTTTAACCGTAGCGATTAACGCACTGCAATCTGTATCTAACCCCCACCGCTTTTTAGGAATCAATAGCGATGGTTCAGTGGCTATTATCCACACTCGTGGTAACCCTTATGGCCATGTAGTTTTACGTGGCGGTAATGGTCGTCCAAACTATGACTCAGTGAGCGTCGCTATGTGCGAAAAAGAGTTGGAAAAGCATGCTATTACACCCAATATTATGATTGATTGTAGTCATGCGAATTCCAATAAAAACCATGAACTGCAGACGCTAGTACTGGAAAATGTTGTCAACCAAATACTCGAAGGCAACCGTTCTATTATCGGCATAATGATGGAAAGCAACATCGGAGCAGGTAACCAGAAAATTCCAAGTGATCTCAACGATCTTGAATATGGCGTTTCAATCACAGATGCTTGTATTGACTGGCAAACAACCGAAGAGGCACTTTTAAATACTGCTGAGAAACTCAGATCAGCACTTAAATCCAGAATAAAATAATTGGTAAAATCGGATAAATCCGTCGCAGTAAAGCGATGGATTTATCTTATTCATTCTCTCTTCTCTGACAACACTCAAAAAATCGCTTCTATCGAATTAAATCATACTTTTTTGTTAGGTTATTGTTAAACATTGATAGGAAATCGATATACTATAAGAGCATTTAAAGTATAGATTTTTAGACATTTGGTTGATAAGCTAACTTACTACTTGATCAATTTTTTCATCAAGTTCAAGTGTGAATATAAAGGCAACCTGAATCATGAAGTCTGCAATACTATCCGCTCCACAACAACAAACTGATATCTATACAATTTTAGGAGAACCTCACGATCCAGCTTCACATTGGGCTGAACTGCGCTATGCCCAACTTTCTAGTTATGACTATATATTTCTCTCTGCGAACATAAATTCAAAGCTTGCAAATAAAACTGCCTTGAGTGATTTTATGAATGAAGTTTACCAAATTATGGAAACTTGTCATGAACGTGCTAAGGTATTTATTTATTCGCAACAAACACTCACTAGTCCTGAGTTTGCTAGCTTTACTATCAACTGGCAAGATGAACAAATCAAAGATTTCCACATTAATACAATTAAAGATGTAGAACAAAAAAACTTTATAAGAACGTTGTTTGATCACAGCGGCATGCTTATTGGCAATGCCTAAATCTATTGAAACACGAAAGAAATAGTAGCTGGACAGGCCAGATAAAATTTATAAAGACACATTTCTACTGTTCAGCTAGCATCGCACCGCTGCTCCATCACATACATATCACAATCACTAACTTTCTACCCAAAGTTGAAGTATTTTCTCTTACCCGAAAAAGATTTACACATAAATAAAAAACACTACGTCTTTTTTCGCTGGTGGAAAGTACGTTTGCGAAAAGCCTAAATTAAAAATATCTTTTCACTTACTTTATAAAAAAGCCCCCCAAAAAAACACGCTGCCGGTTTAATTCAAGTAAAAAAACGATATAAACCACATTGCGAAAGATTATTTATATTTTTGTGGAACAAGTCCTAACCCCCATACTTTCATAGCGCATAATTTTACATTATTTATAAAAATCATCACTCGTGACTCTACTTGTAAAAAGTCGCTATCACTAAAAACTCGTCTAAGTCATCAACAATATGAAGAACACATTTTCTATAGCGCATTAATTTCAATATTATTGCCGCTTTCTCTGGGATCCTCAGCGAAGGCTTTATATGTCTCGCCAAAGGGAAATGATAATGCTGCGGGAACTATTAATGCACCTTATAAAACGATTGGTAAGGCAGCAAATGTTGCAGATGCAGGGGATATTGTTTTTATTCGTGAAGGTACATATGAAGAAACACTTAGGCCAGCCCGTTCAGGTAAAGCTTCAGAACCTATTATTTTTCAATCATATCAAAATGAAAAAGTTATCATTACCGCCATGCAGGCACTCAATGGTTGGACTGTAGACTCAGGCCCTGTTTATAAGACATCCGTTGACTGGGATTTAGGCCAAGAGAACTTTGTGATGCACAGAGCAACAGCTCTGGACTTAGCTCGCTGGCCAAACAATACAGATGGCGATCCATTTACTCTTAATTCCAAACGCAGCACCGGTGGAAGCCCAGCCAATGTCGGCCAAGGTGCCTAACCAAGTCCCACTATTACACAAGCACCAACAGTGACGCCGTCCCCACTGCCTACCCCCAGTTTCGCGCCGACACCAGTTGCAACACCTACGGCTAGCCCTACAGTGGTAGTGACACCCACACCTGAAATCACTCCAATACCAGATCTCACCTTACCTCCCGTACCGGAAAACGCTGCGCCCGTAAACAAAGGGTTGATTCCAGGTACTAAAAGCGGTGGCGGCAGCGTGGACTGGCTTCTACTTCTAGTATTGAGCTCTATATTGTTGGGCAGACTCGATCCACTTAAGCCCTAAAAAGCTTGAGGATTAAGCAAAAAAGCCAATCACTAAGATTGGCTTTTTTAGACAAAGAAAAAATTCTAGTAGTATACGGTTTAGCTATTTCTTAGCTTGCTCTTATCTTTTTATTTTTGACTTTTTCTATTCCGACAAACTAGTAGTAGGCACCCGAGCGATCACTGTGATCAGTCATATCCCTTACACCAAGAATTTCTGGCAATTTTTCTCGTAAGGTTTTCTCAACGCCTTGTTTAAGTGTCATATCAACTGCACTACAGCCTTGGCAACCGCCGCCAAAACGCAAAACTGCATGCATATCATCAGTAATTTCAACTAAACTAACATTACCGCCATGTGAAGCTAAGCCTGGATTAATATCGTTGTAGAGAATGTAGTTAACCTTGTCTTCGATAGAGCTATCGTCGGAGATCTTTGGCATTTTTGAATTTGGTGCGCGAATGGTGAGCTGCCCTCCCATTTTATCCGGGGAGTAATCTACTTTTGCTTCATCAAGATAAGGGATGCTTCTCTCTTCAAAGTAAGCATTGAAACCATCTAGGGCAAGTACAGTGTCTGATTCTTCATGCTCACCTGGACGAGAATAAGCAATACATGTCTCAGCTTGAGGAGTACCGGGATTTGCGACAAACATTCGAATGCCAATATCTTCGACATCTTGTTTTTCCAATAATTCTCGCAAATAACCCTGGGCTGATTCAGTGATCGTTACATTTAACATTGAGAGTAAGAGACCTCATAATAACCAAGTAAATTCGTCGGTTATTATTCTACGGGATTTTTTAACAGAGTTGAATAGCTTATCGTCTTTAACGGTTGTCCAGCTTTTATATATTAAGAAGGCTTTAGTTTAGGGATTTAGTTCTGCTAAACTACATCAAAATATTTTGATATAGATACCAGGGTATAAATTGCGAGCAGTTGCTAACGGATAATATCGTATTCATTTGTAATCCCCCAATATAAGCCCAAATAAATATAGGCAACCTGTTTGCGCGTAAGGCTACCGGGCTATAAAGACGGGTTGACCTGATATTTAAAACCAGATTAATTGAACAACACATACACCTAGGATATTCAATGGCCCCTAATTCAGATGCTCAAGCTGCACTCAAAAAAGCATTGTCAGAACGTATTTTAGTATTGGATGGGGCAATGGGTACCATGATCCAAGGTTTCAAGCTTGGGGAAGCAGATTATCGTGGAGAGCGATTTTCCGATCATCACCAAGATCTCGCCGGTAATAATGATCTACTGTCAATTACGCGGCCAGATGTCATTAAACATATCCACCTTGAATACCTGGACGCAGGCTCGGATATTATTGAAACCAACACTTTTAACGCAACACGCATCTCTCAAGCAGATTATTCGCTTGAGTCCATTGTTTACGAGCTGAACAAAGCTTCTGCCGAGGTCGCACGTGAAGCTGCCGATAGCCGCTCGACACCGGAAAAACCCCGCTTTGTCGCCGGCGTCCTTGGACCGACGAGCAGAACCGCCACCATCTCGCCCGATGTTAATGATCCAGGTGCTCGTAATGTTACTTACCAAGAACTAGTGGAGAATTATATTGAAGCTGGTCGCGGTCTGGTTGATGGAGGTGCAGACATATTATTGATCGAAACTATTTTCGATACGCTCAATGCCAAAGCGGCGGTCTTTGCTGTGTTCGAATTGTTCGACAGTATTGGCTACGAGCTACCCATTATGATTTCCGGCACTATTACCGATAGCTCCGGTAGGACTCTATCAGGACAGACAACAGAAGCTTTTTACAATTCTCTAGCACACGCCCATCCCCTGTCCATAGGCTTAAACTGTGCGTTAGGGGCAAAAGAGTTAACGCCTTATATTGCCGAATTATCCCGAGTTGCCAATGCGCATGTTTCTGCTCACCCCAATGCCGGCCTACCCAACGAGTTCGGAGAATATGACCAAACAGATGAAGAAATGGCCGCTATTATCAAGTCCTTCGCAGAGCGAGGCTATTTAAATATTGTCGGTGGTTGTTGCGGCACATCGCCAGCACATATTCGCGCCATCGCCGAAACGGTTGCCCCCTTCCCTCCAAGAGAAATACCAGTAGTAGAACCTGCCTGCCGCTTATCTGGACTCGAGCCTTTTAACATCACCGAAGATTCGCTTTTTGTTAACGTGGGTGAGCGTTGTAACGTTACCGGTTCTGCGCGTTTTAAACGTCTTATTCTTGAAGGGGATTACAGC
Organism: Agarilytica rhodophyticola; assembly: GCF_002157225.2. Lineage (NCBI taxonomy): Bacteria > Pseudomonadati > Pseudomonadota > Gammaproteobacteria > Cellvibrionales > Cellvibrionaceae > Agarilytica > Agarilytica rhodophyticola. The sequence continues at coordinate 3,389,841 of NZ_CP020038.1, read as the reverse complement.
ACCGCCCTTGAAGTTGCCGCTCAGCAAGTGGAAGATGGTGCACAGGTTATCGACATTAACATGGACGAAGGCATGCTGGACGCAAAAAATGCCATCGTTACATTTTTAAATTTAGTCGCCAGTGAGCCCGATATTTCACGCGTCCCTATCATGGTAGACAGCTCCAAATGGGACGTTATTGAAGCAGGGCTGCGCTGCATTCAGGGCAAACCTATTGTTAACTCTATTAGCTTAAAAGAAGGCGAAGAAGACTTTATAGAAAAAGCACAGCTGTGTAAAAAGTATGGTGCCGCCATTATCGTGATGGCATTTGACGAAGAAGGCCAAGCGGACACTGCCGCTCGAAAAAAAGAAATCTGTCAACGCTCCTATCAAATACTTACCCAGAAGGTGGGTTTCCCCGCTGAAGACATTATCTTTGACCCGAACATATTTGCCGTCGCGACGGGAATAGAAGAGCATAATAATTATGCCGTAGACTTTATTGAAGCCACCCGTTGGATAAAAGAAAATCTACCTCATGCAGGTATATCTGGCGGTGTTAGTAATGTGTCCTTCTCTTTTCGTGGCAATAACCCGGTGCGTGAAGCTATTCATTCTGTGTTTCTTTTTCACGCTATCAAGGCAGGCATGAATATGGGTATCGTCAATGCCGGACAACTGGCTATCTATGACGAACTTCCCCAAGAACTGCGTAATAAAGTGGAAGATGTCATCCTCAATCGCTCAGAAGACAGTACCGAAGCTTTACTAGACATTGCAGAAACCTTTCGTGGTGATGGTAAAACTGGCAGCAAAAAAGAAGACCTCGCTTGGCGCTCAGAAAGTGTGGAAAGTCGTATCGCTCATGCCCTTGTCAAAGGTATTACCAGCCATATTATTGAGGATACTGAAGAAGCAAGACAAAACTTGCCTCGGCCTTTGGATGTTATTGAAGGGCCATTGATGGATGGCATGAATGTGGTGGGAGATTTATTTGGTGCCGGCAAGATGTTTTTGCCGCAGGTGGTAAAATCCGCGCGCGTAATGAAACAAGCAGTCTCCTATCTACAACCATTTATTGAAGAAGAAAAAGATGGCGACAGCCAGTCTAACGGCAAAATTCTTATGGCCACGGTAAAGGGAGACGTGCATGACATCGGTAAGAATATTGTCGGTGTGGTTCTAGGTTGTAATAATTTTGAAATTGTCGATCTGGGCGTGATGGTACCCTGCGAAAAAATATTGCAAACCGCCATTGAAGAAAAATGCGATATCATTGGCCTATCAGGCTTAATCACGCCGTCACTGGATGAAATGGTGTTTGTCGCCAAAGAAATGGAGCGACAAGGTATTAATATTCCATTGCTTATTGGCGGTGCTACCACCTCAAAAGCACATACAGCCGTCAAGATCGATCCTCAATTTAATCTCAATCAAGCGATTTATGTTGCCGATGCTTCCCGTGCTGTAGGTGTAGCCACCAGCTTGCTTTCTGAGGAATACGACAACTTTGTCGGTGCTGCCAAAGACGAATATGAAGTGATTAGACAGCGCCGAGCGAATAAGACTTCCAAACGCACAGCCTTGCCCTATCCGCAGGCCATTGAACATAAGCGTCGAATCGATTGGAGTGATTATGTGGCGCCAACACCTCAATTTCTTGGTAAAAAGGTCTTGCACCAATACCCTCTTGAAAATCTCATAGAGTATATTGATTGGACTCCTTTCTTTATCAGTTGGGATCTTGCTGGGAAATATCCCAAAATTCTGCAGGACGAAGTGGTGGGTGAAGCTGCAACGAATCTATTCAATGATGCGCAAACCCTGCTAAAAGACATAATTGATAACAAACGCTTAGAAGCAAAGGCCGTTTTCGGCTTTTGGAAGGCACAAACAGTTAATAATGATGACATTGCCTTATTTGACAAAAATAACCAGCCTTTGGCCACTTGTCATCATATTCGCCAACAGATATCAAAAAATGGCAAAGACATATACCCTTCATTAGCGGACTTTATCGTTCCACAAGAACTCGATAAAGATGACTATATGGGAGGTTTTGTAGTGACCGCTGGTATTGGTGCTGAGGAGCTTGCTCAATCTTATGAAGAAAAGCAAGACGATTACTCTGCCATCATGGTAAAAGCACTAGCAGATCGTTTGGCAGAAGCTTTTGCCGAACATTTGCACGAGCGTGTGCGCAGAGAATTCTGGGGATACGACAGTGAAGAAACCCTCGTCAATGAAGACTTAATCAAAGAACGTTACCGCGGCATACGCCCAGCACCAGGCTACCCCGCATGCCCGGATCATACTGAAAAAGACACCTTATTTAAGTTGCTCGATGCCAGTGAAGAAATTGGTGTTAAGCTAACAGAACATTATGCAATGTATCCTGCCGCCGCAGTATCTGGCTGGTACTTTGCCCACCCAGAAAGCCAATATTTTAACACGGGAAAAATTGGCAAGGATCAAGTAGAATCCCTCGCTAATAGAAAAGGAATACCACTTCAACAAATGGAGCGTTGGTTGCAGTCAAACTTGGATTACGAGTATTAAATAATGAGCAAACAAGAGAACCATGATGAAGGCGGGAAACAAGGCAGCGGTGCTAGCAACAAAGTCAGCTACGGGAGCCTGATAATGTCGACCCTAGCGGCCGCAGTAGGTGTACAAAACGACAAGAATTTAGAAAAAGATTTTGCTACCTCAAGTCCCTTTCCCTACATTGTCGCAGGCATTGTTTTTACTGTTATCTTTCTCGCGTGCCTTATTTTTATCGCCAAAATCGCATTGGCAGAATAGAAATGAGATAAATGAAGAGAAGAAATAGTTGGATTTATTTATGGCAGAACCACTGCCATAAATAAACTAAGATTAGGTCTTTACTAAAACAGCCCTACTGGCCACTAATCCAAAAAACGCAGGTTGTTACAAAAATCAAAATCAATGCGACTGCAGCAACTGCATCAGCAATACTATCACCGTGTTCCATCATTTGAATATCGTCGTCCATCTTATCCTCCTAACTTTTGGTACGTTGTAGTTTTTATAGGGTACGTTGTTGTTCTTTCTTAAAATATGAGAACTCAGAGTATGAGATAGAACATATTTCATCCAATTATTTAGCTGCTTTATGCTTACTCGAAGTAAAAAGTATCATTTATGCAAGAAAAACAACTGAAGAGCTGTTCAAGAATCGATTTGACCCCAGCTAACAATAATTATCAAGCTTTTATTTGATAATTAGATAAAATTCTTCTAAGAGCTTTATATTTATATGTTATATAAAACATAAAGTTATATTAATGTGACAATAAAATATTAATTTATAGGGAGTTGTTACTTTATAACACTCGCTGTCATTTGCTGTTTGCTGTATTATTCCGCCTCATTTTCAGTACGACCCGCCGTATGTCAACCATTAGGGGTATTAATTACACATGTACGTTTACGACGAACATGACCACAAAATTGTAAAAGAACGTGTTCAGCAGTTTCAAAGACAAACCGAACGTTATCTTGCCGGTCAGTTAAAAGAGGAAGAGTTCCTCCCTTTGCGTTTGCAAAATGGTCTCTACGTTCAACGCCTAGCACCGATGCTCAGAATTGCCGTACCATATGGGATGCTCAATGCTGTGCAACTGAGGCGCCTTGCTCATATCTGCCGCCATTACGATAAAGGCTATTGCCACGTAACGACTCGGCAAAACATCCAGCTTAACTGGCCGCAATTAGAAGAAGTACCAGATATATTGTCTGAGCTTGAAGAAGTTGAGATGCACGCAATACAAACAAGTGGCAACTGTATTCGTAACGTCACCTCGGATCAATTCGCAGGCGTTGCAAAGGACGAGATTATCGATCCCCGCCCCTACTGTGAAATTATTCGTCAGTGGTCGACACTTCATCCTGAGTTCGCTTTTTTACCACGCAAATTTAAAATTGCTGTCAGCGGCACGGTTGGTGATAGGGCCGCTATCCACTTTCATGATATTGGCCTACAGCTAGTTAAGAAAGACAACGGCGCTACAGGCTTTAAAGTTCTTGTGGGTGGTGGCCTCGGGCGAACCCCTGTTATTGGAAGTGTGATTCGCGAATTTCTGCCTGAGAAAGATATTCTTACCTATCTTGAAGCGATCTTAAGAATATACAACCTCAACGGTCGCCGCGACAATAAGTACAAGGCACGTATCAAGATCCTAGTTAAGTCCATGGGAGCTGAAGCATTTGCTTCTAAAGTAGAAGAAGAATGGGAACGTATTCGCGACACACAAACTTTATTGACCGATAAAGAAATTAAGCGCGCAAAGAGCTTCTTCACTGAACCCGAATACAGCCAACTTGTCGAAGAAGCTGACGCTGCTCTAGTAAAATCACAGGCGGAGAAAGATAAGGCCTTCTCGCGCTGGCTTGAGCGCAACGTAAAAGATCATCGAGTAGCGGGCTATCGCATTGTCACGCTATCACTTAAGGCAACTGGCGTTGCACCAGGGGATCTTACCGATGTGCAACTTGAAGCCATAGCGGAGCTTTGTGAGCGTTACTCTTTTGGCGAAGTTCGCACCACGCACCAACAAAATATTGTACTGGCAGACGTTAAGGCAAACGAGCTTTTTGCACTCTGGCAATCTTTATGTGAATTTGGCTTTGCTACCCCTAATATCGGCACCCTCACGGATCTCATCTGCTGCCCGGGAGGAGATTTTTGCTCCCTTGCCAACGCTAAGTCCATTCCCGTTGCCGAGGCCATTCAGCGAGACTTTGAAGACATAGATTACATCTATGATCTGGGTAACCTGGAGCTTAATATTTCGGGTTGTATGAACGCATGTGGTCATCATCATATTGGCCATATCGGTATTCTCGGCGTGGACAAAAAAGGGGAAGAGTTTTATCAGGTTCAGCTCGGTGGCAGCCAAGGTAACGACGCGTCACTAGGCAAAGTGCTAGGGCCGTCATTCTCGCGGGAAGAAATGCCAGAGATTGTGCGCAAAATACTTAAAATCTATACTGATAAGCGTATTGAAGGCGAAGAGTTTATCGACACATATCGTCGCATTGGTATTCAACCATTTAAGGAGTATGTTTATGCAAAAGCTCATTAAAAACGGTGAACTTGCAGTTAACGAATGGCACCTAGTTGAGGATGACAGCTTTGACTTGGCTAAACTGTCAAGCGGCAAATACATACTTTCTTTGGCACGCTTTCAAGACGCCGCCAAACAAGCAGATATCAACTTGCAAAATTGCGGTGTTTATCTGAATAGTGACGACGAAGCCGAAAGTTTGGCTGCTAATATTGCCAAAATCCCATTGGTAGCACTTAATATTGGCTCATTTATGGACGGTCGCAGCCTTTCGCAAGCCAGGGTTGTGAGGGATCAGCTAGACTTTACAGGTGAAGTGCGCGCCATCGGCAACTTCTTACAAGACCAATTGTTTTACCTCTCACGCTGTGGTGTTAATGCTTTTTTACTACCAGAGGATGCCGACATAGAATCTTCTATTGCAAGTCTCTCTGACTTCAGTGAAAGCTATCAAGCCTCCTGCGATGAACCGCAACCGCTATTTCGGCGTCGCGTATAAATTGCTCATAATCAAAGGCGCATTCATTGAGTGCGCCTTAGTGTAAACTCAGGCCAAATATTTGGCTTACATCTGGCTTTTTACTAATATAGACCTATCAATCACATAAAAACTTAACATATGTTTTGTCGGCACAATTAAGGTTGGCGAAATCAATAAGACAACATTGAGCCCTTCACGTAGAATAATAAAAAACAAGAAAAATAAGTGTAACGAGGAGCCTAATGGGCGGAGAAGTATTTGAAACGTTTTTTTTAATCTTCTCTGGCGCCGCGCTAATAGCATCATTTGCTCTTTACACTCGTCAGCCACTGCTGGTTGCCTATATTGCCGTGGGCGTACTATTAGGGCCTTTTGGTTTTGAAGTGATAACAGATATCAGCTACATCTCCGAAACGTCTCATATTGGCATTATCTTTCTACTTTTTTTACTTGGTCTGGATATGCAGCCCAGCGCCCTCTTCTCGGTATTGCGCAAGGCCACCAGTGTTGCCTTAATCAGCTGTGCGATCTTTGCCACCATCGGTTTGGCGATAGGCTTACTTTTTCAATTTACCCTAATGGAAGCCATTGTAATAGCTATGGCATCCATGTTCTCAAGCACCATCATTGGCATCAAACTCTTACCTACCACAGTGTTACATCATAAGCATGCAGGTGAATTGATGGTGGGCATTCTGTTAGTACAAGACTTTATTGCCATCTTTTGCCTCCTGGTGTTGCTTGCTGGCTCAAATGGCACCGTTGAAGCGAAACCACTTATTACAGCACTATTGGCACTGCCTATACTTGCCGCAGCAGCCTATTTAGTTGTCCGCTACATACTTTTCAAACTCATAAGCACATTTGATCGCTTCCATGAATATATCTTTCTACTAGCTATAGGTTGGTGTCTTGGTTTAGCTCATATAGCAGAGATGATGCATCTATCTGCCGAGATTGGGGCATTTATTGCTGGCATTTCACTAGCTACGAGCCCTATCTCTCAGTACATAGCGCTTAATCTAAAACCCCTGCGCGACTTTTTCTTAGTACTATTCTTTTTTGCCCTTGGCGCTCAGCTTAATATTGCATTATTACCGGACATACTTGTAGTAGCCCTGCTCTACACGGGATTAATGCTGTCAGTGAAACCCATTTCTTTCTTTATTCTATTGAGGCAGCAAAGGGAGAAACGCCCCCTAGCCTGGGACATGAGCTTTAGACTTGGGCAGATTAGTGAGTTTTCTCTACTCATTGCGTTTGTTGCAAGCCAGAGAGGAGTCATAGGTGAAACCACTTCTGTCCTTATTCAGTGTGCCGCGATTTTGAGCTTCATCATCTCAAGTTATATTGTAACATTTAACTTCCCCAACCCTATTGCTGTGTCGGATAAGTTAAGAAGAGACTAGAGCTTTGATGAAGCGCTAGAATATGCGCTTCAGATAGACAAGTTCAATACAGTGAGATGGATAGAACGATATCAAAATACAATAAGACGCAGAGATCTCTTGTTTTCAGACTCACGATCTTGATTGCAAGGCTTACTGGAAGTGTTATGGCAATCCTTCAACCAGCATCCAAGTAATGGCTCTCTAGAGCTATTACAGCCAGTTAACAAGCCAGCGAGCACAAGGGGTATAGCTAACCGCTTGAATAGTTTTGTTTTCATGCTCATCACTTAATTTCCTTTAGAAACCAAAAAGCTTGCAATAAGATTTACCAAATGCAGAAACAGATCCACACATTTGCCTTATTGTCCCCTAATTTTGTCCATTTGTCATGGATATTTTTAATTAATTATCCCGACAAATTACATCAGTGGATAAAAACTTTCATAAAACTAAGGGACGCAGTCAAAATGCTAGCTAAAGATTCGATTGTTAACGCTTTGCACAACTTTAAGTATGGCACGTTCTACTGCTTTTTCAGCACTAACACCCAATTTTTCAGCGATCGACTTCTTATTGACAAATGCTACTTCAAATATATCCGCTTCATCCTTCATATTTAACAAATATTGGTCAGAAGTTTCGATAGCATCCACCAGGTTCTTTTCTAAGGCCCGTGAACCAAACCAGGTCTCACCGGTTGCCACTGCCTCTACATCTACCTGTTCGCGATTTTGCGCGATGAAATCCTTAAACAACACATGCGTATCTTCTAGGTCTTCTACAAACTTTTCACGGCCTTTTTCTGTATTTTCGCCAAACATTGTTAAGGTTCGCTTATATTCACCAGCCGTTAGCATCTCGTAATCCACATCATGTTTTTTTAGTAAGCGATGAAAGTTTGGTAGCTGAGCAACGACACCAATAGAACCGATGATGGCAAAAGGCGCTGAAACAATTTTTTGGCCTACACACGCCATCATATAACCACCGCTTGCGGCAACTTTATCCACACAAACGGTTAGAGCTAAACCCTTGGATGTAACACGTTTTAATTGGCTGGAGGCCAAACCATAGCTGTGTACCATACCGCCAGGGCTCTCAAGACGCACCACCACTTCATCTTTGTCACTGGCGATGCTCAATACAGCCGTAACAGTTTCCCGCAACTCATCTGTAGCAGAAGCTTTGATATCTCCAACAAAATCAAGTACAAACACCCGCTTACGTTGCTGTTCATCACTATCGGTATCACCTTTTGACTTTAATGCCGCTTTAAGCTTCTTTTTTTCTTCTTTGTCGCGTTTTTTCTTATCTTTTTCTTCAAGCTTGACCACATGTTCGGGCAACACGGCATCCTTAACCACATCGGCCAACTCATCAAATTTGTCATTCAACTTCGTCACTTCAAGGTGGCCCTTATCACCTCTGCCTTGGTTTTTCATACCCGCAGATACAACCAGGGCAATAACGACGCCAATAGCCACCACAACTGTTACAATTTTGGCCAAAAAGAGCGCATACTGAATTAAGTATTCCAAAAAAAATTCCTCTAAAATTAATATTTATTGCCAACTGCTTATTGCAGTTTCAGCTATTTGATTCATAGGCTTAGCCACCAATCCGCTATGACTAAGGGAAATCTGATAAATTGCGCCGTCTGCCATAGGCAAATAAGCAGCACTACCGTATGTCGCTTCAAGCAAAGGGATCATATTGTTAGTTTTGTGAACTAACATCCAGGTGTCGATGCCGTATTCACTTTTACTAAGTGGGTGCACTGAGCGCGTTTTTCTACGCTCATCTTCCAGAGAATGATAACGACCGTTTAAACGCTCAAGCCGATAGCCAGGTTTGGCACCTAAAATATCAAATAAGCCGGACCAGCGAATTACCCGAGCGTCTATCTGCCACTGCTCCCCGTATACATCGAAGTTCTTCTCAACACCATCTTCTATATTCATCAGAGTGGATACATAGTGCTGCTCTTCTTGCTGCTTGAAACTAATAGTAAGGATCGGTTTATCCTGCAGCATTTGCTTGTAACTTAATAAGTCCAACCCGGATAAACCAAAAACGATGGCGGCTGCTAGCAAGCAAAGGCCTATACTGCCTTGAATCCATGCGAGAACCCACTTAAACCGACCGGCAACACGTGCACCTAAATACAGCAGAATAAGTGCTATAACGATATTAACAGCTGCAAATGCTCCAAATAACATGATTTAGCCTTTCACTTGCTCAACAAAATCTTGAATTAATCTTCCTGCAATAGTGCTGACAGGTGGAATATTAGGCAGGGAATCTACCCTAAACCATTGTGCATCAACGATTTCGTCATCGTCGATGCATATTTCTCCGGCGGCATAATCTGCCGTAAAGCCCAACATAAGTTGTCCCGGAAATGGCCATGGCTGGGAGCCGAAGTATCGTAGATTTTTTATCTCAATACCCACTTCCTCTCCCACTTCACGCGCAAAGGCCTGCTCAGCAGACTCACCAGGTTCAATAAATCCAGCCAAAGTACTATACAAACCTTGCGGGTGTTTGACCCCTTGCGCTAATAGACACATATCCCCTTTCCTAACCAAACCAATTACACAAGGAGATATACGCGGATAAAAACGTGCTTCGCAATTTTCACACACAAGAGCGCGATCAACACTGGATGTGGATGTGGGGCTACCACACACACCGCAAAATTGATGCTCTAAATACCATCGCGTCAATTGTAAGGCTCTGCCCGCGAGCTGAAAATATTCTTCACTGGAAGCGCCTAACTGATGGCGCAGACCATACCATTGAAACCCCTCCACCTGGGGCGCATCAAGATGATCGTAGTAAACAGCATAGCAATGCTCGCCGTCCAAAGTTCCCAGATAGTGACGGTGATGATAGGGCCCTAAAGCCGTTGTCATTGAAGAAGACAGCGGCCGCCAAGCACTATTTTCTACACATAATATATGGGTCTTATTAATGACCACAAAGAGGTCTTCTGAAGCCCCTGAGATATTAGTTTCGGCAGGAATAAAAACCATAATAGCGACACCTTCAACACAACGGCACTGAGGGCAATACTTACTCTTCAGCTGCGTTGATCGGGTACCCTAAAGCCTCCAGACTCTCCTCGGCTAACTGCAATACAGATTCATCCATTTGCAAATTAGATGTTACAGAATTGAGGTAGTACTCAATAGATATAATGGAATCGGCAAAGGTCTCCAGCATTTCTTTCAGTGCCGGAGGAGAGTCCGGATCCATAAGAACTTCATCTACAAATGATGCACAACGCTCAAGAATAACGGCTGCGCGGCCACATTTTAGCATGAGCATACCACCACGAATGGTATTCAAGGTTTTTCCAATATTACGAATATGGCCGGTATCAAACTCAGATTCAGAGAAAGAGCTCAAGGCACGCTTGGTCAAGGAAATACCCGCTTCTGACTCGGTGAGAACAATACGTTTTGCCTCAGCCAACTGACCAGATGCGATAATTTCTCTCTGTGCCACCTTATTGGCCATATCGAGCTTTTCATCAGATAATTTGGTCATCTCAATAGAGTTCACCGTGGACTCGATATACAGCAGAGTATTCGCTACTTCTGTCATATCCTGGCGAGAAATTTCCTCCACCTCTTTCCATGAATCAATACGGTTCAATTCATCTTTGAGGGTATTCGATGCCGCCACTAACCCCACAATAGATAAAATTTCGGCCACTTTCTGTAAGGTCGCGATAAAACCATCAATATCATCAATCTTTTGAATACTGCTTTGAGACGCACTTTCGAGAATTTTTTTCGTACTCAATAGCTCTGCCTGTAAGACACTAGCAAGAGAGGATACAGTATGAGCACTTGGACCATTTAACAGATCTCGCTCACTGGCCAAATCCTCATCGGTATAATTGAATCGCTCCAAGCCATAGGTGCTGCGCACTGATTTGACTTCGTCATCATCAGAGGTCGATAACGCAATGAGATAGACCAGCTCTTTAATTAGGGCTTTTGGCGGTTCTGCATCGAAGGCCACTCGCCCATTCTTTTCCACTTGGCGAACAATGCGGTCAATACGCCCAAACAGCATTTTGCGCGTTTCGATGATTTGCATTTTTTGAGAGGTGAAAGACTCCAGCGTCAAATCGGCTAACCACCACAATAACGATAAAGGCTTATCCCCTTCACACAAACGGCGAAAACGTTTTAAAGCACGGCGCATCATGGCAATGGAGTTTTTCAGCTGGCTCTCTTTAAAAAAGCCAAGTAAGCCAATCTGATACATATGGCGTAAGCGACGCACTGCCGGAGCAAATTCTGCATCACTTAGAGTAAGAGGATCTACAACAGGCACCTGGGGCTTATGTGTAAGATTCACCAAAAAGAAGTGGCATTCAGGCAAGGCCGGCTCTTCACGCAATTTACGCAATTCATTAATTTGCGGAATCAACAGTACAGGCACCTTACGCTCAGTTTGCTGAACATATTCCATATAGCGAGTCAGCACAAAAAACGTACTACTTACAACATCAAGACGCCGCTCAAATTTTGAGCCATTACTGCCAGGCGAAATTTCATTTGCAGTGGCCAAAAGCTCTTGAGCAAGCAACTCAGCACCACCAAACTCAATAAGTTTTAACGTTCCGGCGATCTGCCCGATACACTCAATACAAGCTTGCAGTGCGTCACTATCGTCATGGGAATTGGCAAATTTCTCTAAATTTCTCGCCGCCTCCTCGATGGTCGCCACAAGCTCATCTCGAACAAGATTTAAAGATTGAAAGTTAACAGCATCCAGAGAGCTCACAGTTAGGAATCCACTTTGCTATATGTTGAAAAATTTATGTTGAAGGAATCACATCGTAGGCGTAACGCCCGTTTTTTAAAATATTCAATACTAGGCCCTATTAGTGCCAGCACCTATAGTACTGCAACTTAAGTATAATAGGAAACAGGTAAAAATCCTTAAATTTCTTAGAGTTATGGAACGATCTTAACTCAATATCTCGTATAAATTCAAAAACCAAGTCTACACTATAGAGATTGCTCGATAATAATGAGCAAATAGCATGACAGAATATTTATATTTTTGAGGTAACTGCCTATAGGTTTTCATCGAGAAGGGCCTGATGCCAGAGGTTTAGCGCTTAGGTTTTGACCATAAAAGCTGTTTTTTTGTACCAGCTTTCTAGTTATAAGGTTTAGCGTTGCATCATAAAAAGCCGGGCACTTGCTTTAACAAGTGCCAGTAGATCATAAAATTCGAAGCAAGCGTCTAGAAGCAAGCACCTATAAGATAAAGCTGACAACAAGAATAGCAAGCATCGCGGTAACCCATATGACCATGCTGCTAGAAGGACGAGTTTTAGACAAAATACCGCTAGGGGCATGCTCCACAATAAAGGTACACAAGCCGTTAAAACAGGCTAGACCTGCCTGTCGAATAACAGCATCAACACGCCAAATCCCATCGAACAATTTAAGACCTAAACGATAAATAAGGCGACGATATAGCCAATCAAAATCCAAGCTAATGGTTAAAGTACGCTTCATCATGGGCAAAAATACGAAAAACGCGGCGCCAGCAAACACCAGCAATTGAAACTGGGTCACAAGGTGGTCAACGGTATAGGGCTCATATTTCACCGCATAAGGTAGGATGTTATACAGCGGCTGAGGGAATAAGCCAATGGCAATACATAAAAACGAAAACACCCACATGGCAAGACGCATATTCAACGGGGCTTCCTCAGGGCGCTTGCCGGAATCTTTTTGAAAAAAGACAAACCAAGGAAATTTAATGCCCGCGTGCAAAAACACACCAGCAGACGCTGCCATCAGCAAAAACCACACAAATGCTAAACCTTCATACGCCGCTGCCGATGTCTCTAAAGATTTGGTAACAAAGCCCGAAGTAAATGGAAATGCTGAAATGGCGAGTGCACCAATAATGCCATGAAACGCTGTCACTGGCATAGTTTGGAACAAACCACCCAGATGAGAACAACGACGCTCCCCGGTCTGCAGCAGCACACTGCCCGCTGACATCAATAGCAACGCCTTATAGATAATATGAGCAAAAGCATGGGCCGTAGCCCCATTGAGAGCCATTTGCGAGCCGATGCCGATAGCCGTCACCATAAAGCCCACCTGGTTGACGATGCTGTAGGCGAGAATTCTGCGCATGTCATTTTCCAATAGCGCATAAATAATCCCATAGAAGACCATGTAGAGGCCGATGTAGATCAAAACATCGCTACCAGCAAAGCCAATCATCAATGCATAAACGGCAGTTTTAGTGGTGAAGGCAGATAAAAACACACTGCCACTGGGACTGGCTTCAGGATAAGCATCGGCGATCCAAGAAGAAAATGGCGGTGCACCTGCGTTCACTAAAAACCCCGCCAAAATTAGCCAACTCGCCGTTGAATCAAGCTTAAATAGGGTAAATTCAATAGAGCCGGACTGATAAATATGGCCGACAATTCCCGACATCAAAATGACGCCACCTAGCAAATGAATTAACAGATAACGGAAGCTTGCTTTATACGCCAACTCAGTATTTCCAGCCCAAACCACTAAGGTCGAGCCAATTGCCATCAACTCCCAAAAAATAAACAGGGTGATAAGATCCCCTGCAGAAGTGACACAGATGGCAGACCCTGCATAAGCAAAGGCCGCACTAAGTTCTAATGTGGATGCCTGATGTAAGGCATACAGCCCCCCAATCAACGTCATAAGAGCGAAAATTGTGGCGAACACACGGCTTGTCGCGCTAAAGGAAAGGGGCTGAAGTTGATATTCTAAAAATGGCAGTAATATATTGTCCCCAAGAGGCGTTAGCCAAATGCTTATTAAGGTCAACAGCGGTAGACCGAGTACTAGGGCTTGGCGAATGCGACTGTTGCCACTAAATGCAATAGCCAAAGCTCCGAATACAAGGATGAGGCCCGGAGGTAACAACACATTAGTCATCGTAATAAGTGTCCTTACGTTTAAGCACAATACCTAGCACTTTGGCTGCGATAACCATCGCGGCGCAGGTAGCAAAGCCATACCAGGCGTAAAACCCCCAAGAGGCATCAATATGCACACCCTGTTTTTCAAAATGGGCATGATGATGAACAAAAAATTCGGGAATCATAACCAACACAAGAATCACAGCGAGCGCAATCCAGAGCGTTCGCCTATTCTCCTCGCGGTACAACCAGTGTTTATCATTCTCACTCATATGCGTATCACCGCCTACCTCACTTGAATCATGCTGGCTAAATTATAGGGAATTTCAGGGTATAGAAATAAGACCATAGTCAGCAGTGCTGTCATCGATAATGCCGCGACAATAGCCACTGGAGCTTCTCCATGATCTTTATTATCGCCGGCCTCGTTAACAAAAAAGGCGCGGTAAACAATCGGAATAAAATAAGCAGTATTGAGCAATGTAGATAGCAAAATAACGCCAACGGCCAGCATTTGCTCGGCTTCAAAAGCCCCCATTAAGATATACCATTTGGAGATAAACCCCACTGCAGGAGGCAGACCTATCATGGAAAGTGCGCCAATGGTGAAGGCCACCATGGTAAAAGGCATACGATGACCTATACCATCGAGCTGACTAATTTCCGTTTTCTTCGACGCGGTGTAAATAGAACCTGCAGCAAAGAATAGTGTGATTTTGCCAAATGCATGGGCTGCGATATGCATTGCCGCCCCGACTATGGAGATAGGAGCCAGTAGCAAGGCTGCCATCACAACATACGATAACTGGCTAATAGTAGAATACGCCAAACGTTTTTTAAGATTATCTTGTCTCAGAGCAATCACCGAACTCATCACTACGGTGAAAAACGCCAAGTATAATACCCACTCGATATGGGGAGCTGAGCGCAAATGGTCGATACCAAAAATATAGACCACCACTTTAACGACACTGAACACCCCAGCTTTCACCACGGCAACTGCGTGCAGCAAAGCACTTACCGGTGTCGGTGCCACCATGGCCGCGGGCAGCCATCGGTGCACTGGCATAACCGCCGCCTTGCCGATTCCCAATACAAACAGTAAAGCCAACACCGTAAGCAAGGTACCATCGAGCTTACCTAGCAGAATACCTCCGGCGATAAAGTCTGTGGTGCCAGTAATCGACCATACCCAAATAATGGCCGGCAGCAGTAAACCAATAGAAGAGCCTATCAACACACCGAGATAAATACGTCCGGATTTAACCGCATTATCATTCCCTTTATGAGTCACGAGGGGAAAAGTAGAAAGCGTCATAACCTCATAAAAAATAAATAAGGTCAGCAAATTACCAGCAAAGGCAATAGCAAGAGCAGCGGCAATGGCAACTGGGAAGAGCATGAAGAAGCGCGTCTGATTCTTCTCATTGTTACCACGCATATACCCGATACCATAGACGCTAGTAATCACCCAAAGGAAGCTGGCGACAAGAGAAAATAATACTCCTAGACTTTCCAGGCGAAACTTAATTGCCAAACCGGGTAAAATCTGCAGCCATTCATAAGCAATGACCTCCCCGGCTAAGAATCGACGATATAAAGCGGTGACAACAACCAATAACAGTACACTGGCCACTAAAGTGACAGATTCACGAACATTGGGCGACTTCCCAGTAAGCGCAATTAAAAAGGCCGCCACTAAGGGCAAAAATAAACTGAGTAGCAATAGCAATTCACTGCTCATGGACTTTCTCCAAACAAACTGGAGACAGCTTGAGTAGCAACATTCACCGTAAAATCAGTATCGATACCAAAATAAATATTGGCGACAACAAGTAACCACGTGGGAACTAATATTATCCAAGGGGCCTCGCGCTGGCTAAAGGCGTCTTGTGGGTTTAGGGCATCTTGTGGACTAAGGGCTTCATTTCCATTAGGGGACAACTCGCCAGAAGGCGTTTGGAAGTAGGCAATTTCCACCAATTTCCAAACATAAATTACCGCTAGCAGCGAACCCATCAAGACCAGTGCAACAACCGGCCACAAACCCTGCTCTAGCAAGGCAACAATCAAATACCACTTGCTCACAAAGCCCACTGTCAAGGGCACACCAATAAGGCTTAAACCTCCAACTACAATTGCCGCAGCAGTCAAAGGCATGCGCTGTCCTACCCCTTTAAAATGTTCAAGATTAGTGGCACCGATGCGATACACCAAGCCGGCTATCGCCATGAAGATCGCACCCTTCATAAGCGCGTGGTTGAACAAGTGCAACAGTGCAGCCTTTAAGCCCGCTTGAGATCCCAGGCTGAAGCCAATAATCATATAACCTATTTGCGCCACACTAGAGTATGCAAAAAGACGTTTCACATTCGTTTGCAAAATGGCAACAATAGAAGCACCAAAGACTCCCAAAAGGCCTAGCACCATTAACAGCTCTGACAAAGGCAAAAATGACAGCGCAAACTCCACCCCAAAAATTGTGAAGGTAAAACGTACTAACACATATATCGCCACTTTAGTCGCCGTTGCAGCCAAGAAAGCTGTCACCATAGACGGCGCATAAGCGTATGCATTGGGCAGCCAGAGGTGCAAAGGAAACAGGGCCAGCTTTAAACAGACACCCACAATAAAAAATGCAAAAGCGGTGAACACCGTTTTAGTTTGCACCACCTCCGGCAGGCGTTGGGACAGATCGTGCATATTCAAAGTACCGGTCATCATATACATCAAACCAATACCGATCAGAATGAATGTCGCCCCGATTGTACCCATGATTAGATACTGATATGAAGCCCATAAGGCTCGCCTATCTTTACCAAGAGCAATCAAGGTATAAGTAGACAGGGAAGAAATCTCCAGAAATACAAACACGTTAAATGCATCGCCCGTCGCAATAATGCCCAGCGAACCCGCCAGGCAAAGTAAAAAGGCAATATAGAAAAAGGTCTGCTTGTCTTCAGGGATTTCTTTTTCAATACTTTTATGCGCACCCATCAGTACCACAGTACTCATGGCAGAAACCAAGACCAATAACAGAGCACTCAGGGCATCGATACGATATTCAATGCCGATGGGAGCTTGCCAGCCACCCAACTCATAAATAAGGGTGCCTTGGGTTTGCACTTGATAGAGCAGTTGGAAACTGATCAACAAAGCTATAGCGCTGACCAACGTAGTAAATATCCAGACCAGGCGGCGCTGTTGCAGTAACAAGCATATAGGCGCCGCCAGCAGCGGCACGATTACCTGCAAAATAGGAAAATGATTTAGCACTCGCGATCATCCTTTTGTTGGATTTCACTTTCTTCTATGGTGCCGTACTCCTCATTAATTCTTACTACCAGCGCCAAGCCTAAGGCAGTGGTAGCAATACCCACAACAATAGCTGTGAGAATCAACACATGAGGTAAAGGATTGGAAAAGACTGAATAGGCTTGGTCGAGAATGGGGGCCGTACCACCACTGACTTTACCCATACTAATATAGAGAATAAATACGGATGTTTGAAAAACACTCAAGCCCATGAGCTTTTTAACCAAGTTACCGTGAGATATAACGATGAAAAAACCAATCATCATGAGACAGACAACAACCCAATAATTATACTGCTCTAAAATATTCATTGAGCCACCCCATGCTTTTTATCTATCCGCCCGGCAAAGGTAAAAAATATAATGATCATGACACAGGTAACAGTGATACCAACACCCAACTCGATAAGTAAAATACCGTAGTGTTGTCCCGCAACAGAATCACTTGCCAACACGGAATAATCCAAGAAGTTCTTACCATTTAAGAGAGAAACAACACCAACACTGCCATATAATAAAACACCCAAAGCAGACAATATTTGAATAAGTGGTTGGTTGATAACTTTCTTAGCACTGCCAACACCAAACAACATGGCATATAAAATAATCGCGGCCGCAAAAATCACTCCGGCTTGGAAGCCGCCGCCAGGGCCATAATCTCCATGAAACTGGACGTAGAGAGCAAATAATAAGATCGGCGGAATCAGTACTTTGCTGACGATACGTAGGATTTTATGCTGGTACATGGGGGCTACGGTATTTTCATATTGTGCGTTACCGTTGGCAGTGAAGCCCAGCAACCCTAAAACACCGATACCAGCGGTAAAAATCACCACTGTCTCGCCGAAAGTATCAAACCCTCGATAACTGGCCAGTACTGAAGTCACCACATTTGGGACGCCGATATCTTCATAGGATTGATTTAAATAATAGGGGCCTACATGCTGCTGCACCGGCGCGAGTAAATCACCAAAAGAAGGCATATCGCTGGTACCAAAAATTAATAATGCGCCGGTGATCACCACCACAACTAAACCTAAGGTGGTATTGTGACGAGCAGGGTTTTCATAGCGACCCGTGAGGGTTAGAGTAGAAAGCATCAAAATTGTCGAAATACCTGCCCCAACAGAAGCTTCTGTAAAAGCCACATCCACAGCGTCCATCACCACAAAAAATGAAGCAGACAATAAGCTATAGATGCCTGTTAGCATCACGCTGGCGAAAAGGTCTTTGGTCAAAGCAATCGATATTGCCGTAAGTACCAGAAAACCCAGTATGACGATATCAGTTAAAAACTCGATGATTAGCCCCTTCTTGTTTATATAGGTTTGCGCTTAAAGTTTACTCTGAGCTCGATTTTGACTGCTGCTTTTCATAGGGCTTGAGGCCAGAATGCAGCGCAGCCTTCGCCAGTGCATGGCTAGACGTTGGGCTCGTTAGAAAGATAAATAAGATAATTAACAATAGCTTGACAGCAACGATCCACGCCTCCCCCACTTGAACGAGCAAGCCGATCATAATCAGGCCGCTGCCCAGGGTATCGGTAATACTGGCCGCATGCATGCGGGAGAAAAAGTCGGGAAAACGAAATAAACCGATACCTCCTGTAATACAGAGGAAACCGCCACTGACTAGGCAGACCCAGCTAATAATATCTAATACCATTACGACTTAAGCTCCTTTTTTTCGGCATTTGTATCGGCATCCGACTCGGCATATTCAAAGAATCGCAAAATACCGATAATGCTTATAAAGTTAATAAGTGCATAAACTAATGCGATGTCAAGAAACTCTGGACGCCCCATCATAAAGCCTAGAAGTGAGATCATAATGACGGTCTTAGTGCCAAACATATTGACTGAGAGAATCCGGTCATAAAGTGTCGGCCCCATAAATGCGCGAAACAGGGCGAGAATCATAGAGATCAATATGGCGGCAACGGCGGCGACAAACATCATTTCTCCAGTAGCGATACGCGACGATCCATTTCGCCATTTTGCAAATCGCGCAAGCCTTCGCGCGTCAATGAATGGATAAGCACTTCATCGTCTTTCAGATCTAGGGTCACCGTGCCTGGTGTCAGGGTAATTGAGTTGGCGTAAATGACACGGCCCATGTCAGTGGTTTGAGAGATTTTTAAAGTGGCCACGGCAGGATCAATACTCTCTGGCGCAAGCCAGACACGTTTCACCACATCGATATTTGATAGCACAATTTCCTTTGTCAGCCAAAACCAATAGCCAGGCAATCTTAAGGTGAGATGGATCGGTTGCGCTTCACCATCCACCACATCCATTTTGTGAGCAATCCACACCGTCAAGCCTACGGAAAAACATCCTAGTGCCAATATCAGCGGTGTGTAGTGGCCTGAATTCAATAGCCAAAGAGCAATTAATGTACTTGATAAATATAAGGTATGTCGCATTGTCGCTTCTATTCCATATTATTAAGTGCAAGTAATGCCTTGTTCAGGTATTGCTATTGCAGCAAGTATAGCATTGACACAGAAAATCATTATAAATTTTCCAGTGAAATTAACAACTTAAGCTTAAAACCTAAAATAATTCTCGATCGGAGGATGGCACATAAAAAATCAAACTGGCTTCAACCACAGACAATTCCCCCCAGATGCTTTGTCAATGGCCTCTAATTTTTTATTGTGGCGGGACAATTCACCTTCATCAGCTCTAACAACACTGAGCCTTGGCCGATTAGCATCGACCCTAATAATTTGTTCAACATAGCTCCCATCGCCTTCATCATCTGAACTGGCGCCGTTAAAAAGCAAATTTCGCTGGCCACCGGTCATCACCAAATAGACATCAGCTAAAATTTCGGCATCGAGAAGAGCGCCATGGAGGTCTCGCTGGGAGTTGTCGACTTCGTAACGCTTACATAAGGCATCGAGATTATTTTTTTGCCCAGGGTGCTTCTGTCTCGCCATGGTGAGCGTATCGAGCACCTTACAGCGCTGCTCAATAAGGGGCAAAGTGGAATCGAAACGGGCTATTTCACTATCAAGAAAGCCAACGTCAAAGGGAGCATTATGGATAACCAGCTGGGAATCACCGATGAATGTTAGAAAGTCATTGATGATGTCGGCAAAGACAGGTTTGTCCAATAAGAACTCATTGGTGATACCATGGACAGCCATGGCACCTTCATCTACTTCTCGATTAGGCTGAATATATTGGTGATAGTGATTGCCGGTAAGCCTACGATTGACCAATTCAACACAGCCAATCTCAATGATTCTATGGCCTTGGGCGTGCTCAAGACCTGTGGTTTCAGTATCCAGAACTATCTGTCTCACATACCTTCCTAAAGCTTAATTTCTATTATTAATATTATTAATCACACCTGTAAGGCGTACTTTATAACTTTTTTAAGCGAATTTCTATATATCGAGAGCTTATAAATATATCATGTAAGTATAATGGAATTGAAGCTGGCGCCCTATACTTTGTCTAAGAGTCTGCCTACAAGTCAAAATATTTTCAATAGAAAATGATGAAACTTACTACAAATAGTTATAAGCCCTTACAGCATTCTCCAGCAATTCGTTGACAATTGTGTTGCAATATATTTATTGCGATGAAAGCCTCTAAAACTCTCTTTTGATTTTTGTTCTAAATGGTAATACCAAACCTTCTTTAGCCGCATTGGCGCGAATGGCTTGCTTAGCAATTGGCATAGCACCGAGTAAATTGCCCTTCTCCCACTTGGGTTTTATTGGGGTTAGCCCCGCTTTATCCTTACGGGCCACCATCACAAATGACATTCCCATCGGCATTTTATTTTTGTACTTGAATCTTTCTAACACTCGTGTAGAGGCTAAAAAGCGAGCATTGTTAATGGGTAGATTATGGAAAACTTGTTTGGTACTTAAGCAGGTAAAGTCGAGAAACTCTAACCAATCCTTCATTCTGCCAGCGCGTAAAAGTCGACGGCGGGAAATGCTACTGAAATTAAGAAGTGCACCCAGCGGCTGAAATAGCCCAGATAAACTTATAGGGTTGAAAGCGACAATAATGATATATCCTCTTGGAATCGTGACCCTAGCTGCTTCTTTTAGCACTTGATGTGGATTTTCAGAGAACTCCAATACATGGTGCAACACAGTCACATCAATGACATCATCATCAAAAGGTAAATCGCAAAAATCACTGACGCCATCGATACTGGAATTTTTATCATCTAAGCCGCTTACAGCCGGTGACATAGAGATACAGTGATTAATTCGACTGGCACTGCCAAAGTTGACATTGGCGACAGGGCTTAGCTGCATAAAATGGTAACCAAATAAATAACGCAGCTCCTCAGATAAAGTTTTACGCTCATGAAAGAGCATACGCCGACCCAAGGGCGTGGAGAACCACTGGGCAATGCGTGCCTGTGACTGTGCGAGCGGATCAATATTGAATCGAGATCTCAATGACTTCATCATGACTCCAAAACAAATATACACGAACAAAATAAATGCACTCTTACCTTTATTTTATGTCAATACGACAAAATACGCACCTTATTAACATTGCCACCACGCACAAAGTCGCTTATAAAGTGCCTGGGTTCAAAGGTATAGACTAAAAGGTACTGGTTGCAAGATCGAATTAAGAAGATCACATACAAGAGGTCATAATATGTTCAAAGTTTCTCCTATCCCAACATTTCAAGACAACTACGTCTGGCTTATTCAGCAAACAGATGGTAACGAAGTCTGGGTAGTAGATCCTGGTGATGCCACAGCCGTGATTGAATATTTGGAGAAGCACAAGCTCGAACTAGTGGGTGTCTTGATTACTCACTCGCACTATGACCATATCGGCGGCCTTGATGACATTTTGCGATACAAAAACGTGGCTATACTCGGGCCGGACTCGCAACACATTCCTCAAATTACACACCCTCTTTATGACGATGATAAGTTTTCACTCTGGGGTACAAACTGCACAGCCTACGCAGCACCAGGGCACATGCCAGAGCATCTATGTTACGTGGTTGAGAGCAATGATAACTATCAGCTTTTCAGTGGCGACGTATTATTTTCCTCTGGCTGCGGCCGGATTTTTTCGGGCACTCATTTAGAGTTAAAATCCTCATTAGACAGATTAAAACAACTACCAGAAAACACGCTGGTATATAGTGCCCATGAATACACCCAAGCAAACATCGCCTTTGCCAAAGCGGTTGAGCCAAATAACCCAGCCCTCTTAGAACGAGAACAAAGTGTGATACAGATGCGAGCACAAGGCCAACCCTCACTACCCACGACTATTGCACTGGAAACTCAAGTCAACCCTTTTTTGCGCTGCAATAATAGCGCCGTCGTTGATATGGCCAAACAACATATCGGTCACTCCCTTGCTGATGAGTTGGAAGTATTCACAGCACTCAGGCAGTGGAAAGATAATTTTTAACACTTTTATACAACATTTCTTTTTATAGACATGATGTAAGTAAAATCGCATTTTTATCGTGAGTTTTTACTGTGACCCGTGAGGCAAATAGGAATCCTTTCTCCTCAAACAAGCCAAGTTTAACAACAAGCCATTGATTTTATCGAACTTGTCGTTAGACTAGCGCGTACTATAAGCACCAGGGCGTTATAATGCTGTTTAACAAAATTAAATTATTTTTTTTCGTTAGTTTCTTTTTTATCTCCGCATGTAGCAATCTTAAACAACACTTTGTTGATCAGCCAAACGCGTTTGCCAGCGCTAATTCCGAAATGGGACCTGCCTATCCAATTAGTGAAGATTTTGATCTCGACCCTGAATGTTTTATCTCTGCCGATGAGCTTTTCACCAGTGATAATGTGCCCCATAAAGATGTATGGGATCGAGTCCGTGAAGGTTATAAATTACCCGAATACGATAATAAACGTGTACAAACACAGCTTAAATGGTATGTGCGCCACCCCAAATATATGATGCGAGTAACAAAGCGCTCCCAGCCTTATATGTTTCATATTGTTGAGCAACTCGAAAAACGAAATATGCCATTAGAGATTGCGTTGCTACCTATTGTTGAAAGCGCCTTTGACCCCTTTGCCTATTCTCATGGACGCGCTTCGGGTATGTGGCAAATTGTACCAGGCACTGGCCGTATGCTCGGGCTCAAGCAAAATTGGTGGTACGACGGACGCCGTGATGTTGTCGCCTCGACAGAGGCTGCACTAAAGTATTTACAAAAACAACACAAGCGCTTCGATGGCGATTGGCTATTGGCATTAGCTTCCTATAACAGCGGTGCTGGAAATGTATCTCGAGCTATAAAAAAGAATAAAAAACGCGGTAAACCTACTGACTTTTGGAACCTGGACTTACCTAAAGAAACCAAAGACTACGTCCCTCGCCTACTGGCCTTAGCAAAAATATTTGCCGACCCACACGCCCACAATGTAACCCTTCATAGCGTACCTAATGAACAATATTTTACCGCCGTCAAAATCGGCTCACAAATCGACTTAGCGCAGGCGGCAAACTTGGCAGAGATTGACATGAATGTGCTCTACCACCTAAACCCAGGCTTTAACCGCTGGGCGACAGATCCTACTGGCCCCCATGAGTTACTGATGCCAGCTGAACGTGCAATTAGCTTCAGTGAAAAATTAGCCAAGATTCCAGATGAAGATCGTGTTACCTGGGAACGTTACAAAATTCGTTCAGGGGATAGTTTATCTACCATCGCCAGACGCTACAAAATTAGCGTTGCCTCATTGAAAACCATCAATAAGCTACCCAACAACAATATTCGTGCAGGGCGTACATTGATGGTGCCTGTCGCAGCAAAACCAGGGAAACACTATAGTTATAGCTTCGACGAGCGCATTGCCAAACGCTACGCTGCGGTTGCCAAAAAACAGGGCGGACAAAAAATAGATTACACCGTAAAAAGCGGTGATAGTTTATGGTCTATCAGCCGGCGCTACAAAGTCAGTACCGCCAAATTGGCCCGCTGGAATAGTATGGCGCAACGAGATCCAATTAAGCCTGGGCAGGTATTAAAGATATGGACGAAACTACCTGCTGTTGCTGGCGGCTCAGGTGTGGTGCGCAGATTAAATTATAGAGTGCGCTCCGGCGATTCATTGGCTCGTATCGCCAAAAAGTTCGATTTAAAAATTGACGATATTTTGCAGTGGAACAATATCCAGCGCTCCAAATATTTACAGCCAGGACAGTCACTTAAATTGTTTGTCGACGTAAAAAGAATCCAAGAGAGCTAGCAGCTATTTAATTCAGTAAAGTTAATTCAGAAACAACTTTTTGGGTGTTTATCTAGCGGCCCTGAGATTTATTTTTTGAGAGTAAATTTAAGCTTATTTGTGCTTGCGAGCAAAAATGTTTAAAGCTTTCAAATTGCTCATGAGAAAGCTTGCCGCCAAAGTCTGATCGATCGGCATAAAACACGGCAACTTTGCGATTGTCCACTTCAATCACATGAATAAAACATGGGAAATGATGAAGTACTTTTACCACATCATTAGAGTAGAGGTCGTTGTCTTTGCTAGAAGAATCTGGCTTAAACCAACAGCTACCCCCTAATTCGATACAGCGGGTAAAAATATTTTCAGAAAAAGGGCTGATATCCATAACAAAATTACTGTGCCAGCTCTCCACACCTTCACCTAGCATATGCTTGCCTTCAAGTTTTCTGCCTTTAATAAAAGCTAAACACACACGCTCAAGACCAATGCCGCGATGCATACCCTCCAGTACCATTTGAAAAATGGTATTAACACTGACATTTTCCTGTGTGGCAATAGATAAATCTCGTAAAATACTAAGTTGTAAGTGAGAATCACTTTTTAAAATTTTATTGGCAGAGCTTGGTTTTTCCAAAACAAAGTCTTCCAAGCTCGAAGGTATCAGCGGGCAAGCTTCGGCAACACCATAGCTCAGAGCAACTTCGGCAGCCTCATCTCCTCCTTCTTTAATTTTTTTTAACGCCGCCGACATTGACATACCGGTGTAGTCCGCCACTTCTTTCAATACTTTTTTTAATTGTGGACTTTGCCAACCATAACAAGCCGCCCGACTAAGACGTTCGCCAGTCACCACAGCTTTAACTTTAAGTGAAGCATTATCACGAGGATATAAAGCCTGTTCCAAAACCTCCCCCAGATGCCACTGTCTAGCAAGCTCTAAGGTAATGGCTTTAAAACTGGTACCTAAAATTTTGGCCATCGCTTCACGTCGGATTTCGGGAGAATCATTAAGTAAATCTTGGTGTTTTTCGGGATTGTCATCCGATGCCCAAAAGCCCATCTCTCCCAAATTAAATAGCAACGCAGCAATAAAAACTTCTTCACCGCCATCCTCTTCTCCCATTGCCTGAAAGAGGTTTCTCGCTTGAGTCGCCGCATGAATACCCTGAGCTACTAGCTTTAATACACGATCTTTAGGTTTGCCATGTACCAAAGTATCTAGTACTAATGAAGAAATGCAGATTGCCCTAACACCTTTTAAGCCGATATGCACAATAGCCCGGCTGACGGTATTAATATGAGAATGACTTAAATTATATTGAACACTATTGGCAACTTTTAACACCAGAGAAGTCAGGTTCGGATCTTTTAGTATAACTTCAGAAAGTTGGTTGATCTCTGCGTCTTCGTTGCCTGTAATAAGATTGAGCTCACCCATAACATTTCCCAAAATAGGAAAGTTTTGGTGAGTCATTTTATCTGTCCAATACTTCAGCTGCTTTGCCGACATCGCCTCAATAACGCCTAGCTCTAGAGTGCCCCAGGCACTTCATTCAATAGTGGTACCTATAGTCTAGAGCTAGTATGCGGCCTTTGCATTATTTCAGCTGATGGCCGCTACATCCATGTCTCTTAAGCAGCAGGCAATTGGATCTTGATGCTATAACGTTCACCGACTTTAATGTCTCGCACTATAGCTTCATCCAAGACCTTATCATTAATACGTATGGACATTTTATGTAACGATGCTTTTCGCTCATAAGACACATCAAAAGTAGCGCCTCGGAAGACTCGACTCACACTGGCGTGCTGCCAATGTGCCGGCAATTGCGGTTGTATACAAAGACCTTCACGGCAACCTCTAAGGCCAAACAAACCATCGATTAAACTGCGATATACCCAGCTGACGGTACCGGTATTGAATAGCTGACTGGATTTACCTGCCGTTTTAGGGATTTGGTAATAGGCACCACGGTAGTAATTGGGTATATAGGCGGGTAACTGCCCTCGCTGCAAGTAATCTTGCGCATCTGAGCCAGGAATCATCTGACGCAATAACTTAAATGCACGTTCGGACTCGCCAATGGTATAAAGAGCGTAAATATAGAAGATAGCAGCGTGATTATACACCGAACCATTTTCTGCAACGCCGGGGTATTTTTGGGTAACTCGGCCGACGTCCTCTCGCATCGAGGTATAGGCAGGAGCCAACATCATAACGCCGTAAGGCGTCTCTAATTGCTGCTCGATCGCTGCAATCATTTTTTGTTGCTGCTCAGCATTGACGCAGTCCGCCAACATCGACCAGCTTTGCGGATTAAGAAAGATGCGACCCTCAGGATCATCACTAATTCCAAAAACGACATTATCGTCTGTGATGCCTCGAGCAAGCCAATCACCATCCCATAAATGCTCGTTAATCGCTTCTGACATTTGTCCAGCAGAAGCCAATAATTTCTCAGCTTGCCCTTGTTGCCGAAACTGCTGGCAGATATCGGCCCATAATTTAAGAGCGTAAACAGTGGCTACCGACAACCAGCCGGATACGCCTCGCCCCTTTGGCCCTACCATATTCATAGGGTCGCACCAATCTCCTTGGGCAATATAGCTAAGGTTGCGCGCATCTCGGCTTTCAAGTAACCAATGCATGGCATTAGTCACACGCTCAAACACCGTCAGAGTTTTACCATCACTAAGGCCGCTTACCTGTTCGTCCAACAAACCGTAGTCACCGGTCTCGTCAAAATAGGCCTGTAAGCATATAGGCAACCAGACACAATGATCTGTATGAGGGATTTGATTAATATACTGCAGCTGCGCCTCTTCATGCAGCAGGATACCATCTGGCATAGCACCGCTTTGTTCCTGTTGGCTAAGTGCATGTAAGAACGCATGGCGAGATACTTGGGGCTTGATATAGCACATTCCCATATTATCTTGCAGATAATTACGCGTTTGTGGATCGTTAGTGAGACGATTGACATCCCCATGATAGAAGATTTGTCGCCCCAGCCAATGATTAACAAAATTATCAAAGCCGGCATCGGGGGTATTAATCGTAAGACAACCCTCCCCTTCTTTTATATAAGCACGATAATCTTGTAGGCTTGCTTCAAATGCTCCAGGAGCGAAGTATTTTTCTCGCAGCTGAGCAATTTCACTGTCATCTTTAGCTGGCCCAAAAAGGAAGCGATATTCTTGACTATGATCCACATCAAAACTGTGGCGAAATTGAAATACGCCCACAGGTGTTTGGTAAAAGGCTTCACCATCTTCTAACTGCTCTTGATCTACAGCACTTGGCTGGTGTAAGCCACCTTCTCCCTCGAACGCTTCGCGGTTTGTTTCCCATGCCGTAGGTTTGATATTGTGTAAAAAGAAAGTTTTATCTTTTAACGTTTTAATACGGGGATAATCTTCAAGCTTTTGATAGGGAGAAACACTGCTGGCAACAATGCCACCTAAGTCTTGTCGATAACAAGCAGATTGATTCATCCAACTCATATAACCAATGGTGAATGAAGGATAAATGCTAAGTTTACGAGGGCGACCGCTTTTATTACGCACCTGTAAACGCCACAGCTCCACAACATCGTCACGAGGAATGCTCAAAGTTAGCTGAACCTCGATTCCTTGAAATTCTATTCGCCATTGAATTTCATCTTGTGCTGCCGAAAACACAAAAGTATCGCCAGTTTTACGCACAGGTTCATAGGGTACAGAAAAGAGTTCCCCACTTTGCTCGTCTTTAATATAAACAAAACGGCCTGGATGATGCGCGTAGAAAGGCTGTTCGGGTTGGATAAAGGTTTTCGCTTCAATATTAGGGGAATGGGAATATTTTGAAGCATCTGGCTGCATGTGCTGAGCGACTACAAAGCCTCGACAGTTCACTTGCATCACCATTTTTTTATTCCATAAAAATGCGGCAGCGTTAGGCATGGCTGTGGGTGTTTTAAGCTCTATACACTCATCATTAATATCTAGCATCTAAAAGTTTATCCCAAGCAAAAAAGCAATATCGTATTGCTTATCAATTTTTAATATTGTACGCATATATCTGTGATCATAGCGTCAATCCATAATGGAGAATGGAAAATGCAATATACAAAAAGTACAAAGTGCAAAATCCAGATTTTACAGCTCTAATATCAATCCATTAACTCTCTTGCTCTCTTTCTTTTAGTTCTTGTTGAATGTTTTCTAATTGCTTACCGCTTAATGAATAGAAACTGACAACCACCATCGCGATAATCGCAAAAACTCCAGGTATTGCTGTTTGCAATAGTGCGATTCCCACCTGAGAAGCTCCACTTTGCGCCTGATTCGCCGCATAACCAATCGCCGCTAACACCCACAACATACCGGCCGAACCAAGGGCACCACCCAGTTTTTGCGAAAAAGTTGCCGCAGAAAAGGTCATTGCTGTTGCTCGCTTACCCGTTTTCCACTCATTATAGTCTGCGGTATCAGCATACATAGACCACGTCAGAGGTGACTTTGGCCCAAGTGCCAAGCTAATAAGAATATTCAGGGTAAACATAGCCCAGATCATATCCTTGGGCACAAAATAAAATAGGATAGATAAAACACCCACACTTCCCATCAAAATCATCAGCAATTTTGTTTTATCGATAAAACGTGTAAGTAAAGGTGCACAGATTGCGCCGAGCGCATAAGCAACTTGTTGTGCAAATAAATAGTTTGGAAGCAAATCAGGTCGCTCCACATAATAGGTAAAGTAATAATATGCCGAACCACCACGCATGGTAATCGTCAACATGATGACCATTGCCAGAATAAATAAGATAAGCCAAGGCTTATTTTGTAGAAGGTCTTTAATATCCTCAAGCGGATGAGTTTTTTGCGCAGGTGGAGGAGAAATTCGCTCTCGCGTCGACAGAAAAGTGATAGAAAAAATCGCCGCCGCAAGTATGCCATATAACCCCATGGTAAGTTGCCAGCCAAGCTTATCATTCCCGCCACCGAATATCTCAACCAATGGCAAGGTATATTTATTGACTAAGGCTCCACAGCTAAAAGCAAAAAGAAAACGAACGCTAATTAAGGATGTTCGCTCTTGACTGACGGCCGTCATCACACCAGACAAGGCAGAATACGGTGTACTCAATACCGTATATAGCAACATCATCATGGTATAGGTGGCGTAGGCCCACAAAAGTTTGCCCCAATCATTGAGATCAGGCGTGGTAAAGGTAAGCACAGCCGCTGCCGCCATTGGCACTCCGGCCCACAGTAAATAGGGTCTAAACTTACCAAACCGTGTGTTGGTTCTATCGGCAATAGCACCCATCGCAGGATCGGTAAAAGCATCCACAATCTTGGTGACAAGCAACATCGTACCCGCCGCTGCCGCAGAAATACCGAATACATCGGTATAAAAAGCCGCTAAAAAAGAGGCAATTGTTGTCCAATATAAATTAAATCCGAAATCACCCAGGCCATAACCGAGCTTTTCTCTGATACTTAGCTTTGTCATGCGGCCATTATTATTGGATTCCTGCATGCACTCTCCTCAAGTTAATAGTGTCTCATCACATCATTCAAAGGCTTTAAAAGCGAGCTGTAAGCAAGCCTTTAGCGAAGATACTTGTGCCATCCAAGACAACATCCAGCCTGATAAAACAGAAGCACCAAAAAATAATCAAGAGGTACTATGATGTAGTTTAGCGAATAACTGAGCGGGATATTTATTGTTTTCAACTATTTTAAATCCATAGGTATAGATTTGAATCACCGCAGCATTGCTCTTTTCTTATACACAAAAGTCTTATAAACAAAGGCCTTATACATAAAAGGCACAAGCAAATTCCAGCTTAAGCTATCATGTGCACTGCGCGACAATCAACCTCCAGAATCGTGTCTGGTGGACAACAAAAATGTCGCCTTTTGTCTAAGCTTTATTTGATACTTGAAATATAACAATCGTCAGCGCTGTAGTTCTGCAAAAACTCCGTGAAATAGCTACCTGCATTTATAAAAGCTAGTAAATAAATGCGAGCGCGTATGTACAAAATGATGAGCACTTAATAATAGAATTATTTTTATTTAATCGGAAAAGAGCTATGTATGAGAAATTACTTGCAGTAAATATTAGTTTGGGAAAAGGCAGGAGAAAAATCAGAATGATATATAAAGAAATGGGCGCCTGTCGGCGCCCATAAGGTCAGGTGTTTTATTCAGCTATTAGAAAAATATGTGATATTCAGTAAAGGCCTGAGTTTGATTTTGCAGAGTATTTTGAGGAATACCATCGGCTCGTCTTATACCGTATCTCAGTTGTGAGAACTGATTTAAGAAAGTTTCGCCGAGTAAACTAAAACGTGTCCGCTCATCCTCATCCAGATCATCATTGGGATCATGAAAATCGTAGCTAAGCTTAATATTTGTCGATGGTGTCACTAAATAGTTTGCTTCTAAAAATCCAGCTAAACTAGTATTTTTTGCAGTACCAACTTCATCCTCGATAAGATCCACTTCTGCCAGAAATACCCACTTCCCTAAAGTTAAACCACCAAATAAAGCATAAGCGTTGCGCGATGTTTGGTTAAGACCGTTATTAACAGAGGCAGATACACCGACACGATATTTAGTGTCGACCCACTCAAGTAATGTGGATGCTTGTTTATCTTTATTGGTTTCTCCCGCGCCTTGGGTACCATTACTCACAGCAAGCCTGAACGATAACTTATCTTTATCAATACCGTATTCAACACCAGTATCACTATTATCAAAGTTAAAGCCCGTAACCTCACGTATAAACGCTGCATCATCTTGTAGACGATGACCAAAAGGCAAATAGAAACGACCAGCTTTAATATAGTCGTTATCACCTAACACACCTCTTTTAATGGCAATCGCTTCTCGCGTCCGCCCACCTTCTGGGGCCACTTCTTGATCGAGATAAAAAGTGATGTCTTCACTTAAACCAAACTCTAAATAAAGATTACCAGCATTAACATTGAAGCTGCTTGTGTCTTCAATCTCGTTACCTGTAACCCCTTGAGCATTGGAGTCAGGACTATCAAAGCCAGTATAGGTATAGTCCGCGCGAAAATTGCCCCCCACCGATATTTGTTCGGATAACACAGGGTTAAATTTAGTGGTAAGCGGCGAGTCGGTCAACGCCAAAGCGTAGCCATTACCTGCTGCCGTTCGCTTGCCACCACCTGTGATATTGGTGTGGCAAGCCATACATTTCTGGCCGTAGCGTTGTGCCAGATAAGGTTCTGCGAGCACACTATTAAGCGAGAACGCAGACACCATAAACAGCACAATAGTTGGTAAAAACTTCTTTGTGAGAACGTGTTTTAACATTATCTTCCTACCCCCTTAATTATTGTTAGAGTTAACAAATGGATCATTCGGGTGGTCAAAGATAAAATCTTTACTCCCTTCCCCAGTGGTATTAGCTGCGGTATGACATCCGACACAGCCATTCGTCATACTGCCGTCACCGGTTAAACTCATGCCTCTTCGCTCGCTGCCGTCATCATTAATTAAAATATCGCCGGTAGCAGGATCAAGCACAAAGAATTCCCATCCACTTTCTATTGCGCCAGTGTCGGACTCTCCGGTCTCCGTTATTTTTACCATGGCGACAATGCCATTTAATGTTGTACCATCAGCTTCGAAAATCTCCTTCACATAAGTCGTGCCAACAGGATAACCAGGAGAATTATCTAATGGGAACGCAAACTCCTGCTTTTTATACACTCTGCGAATAGAACCGTCAGTTGCCGCATTATGGGCGTTAGGACCAAGTTGAGGATTGCGATCACTTCGCTCATCGACTAAAGCCCATGAGGTATAGTTTTCAAAATCGTCACTGGTAGGTGTATAAACCGTTGGCGTTGGGAAAATATAATCTACGCCAGATGTAGGTGTTGAACCGTTGGCCGCCAAGTGACAAGAATTACATCCACCGTTGTTAACGTTAGCTCCTCGCTTAAGAATGCCACTTAAATCAGTCTCTAAACTAAAGTATTCCCAGCCGGCATTTTCTTGATTGAATGTCCCACCACGCTTAACCATGGCAATTAAGCCATCTTCCGCCGGAAACACTTCAGTACCAGTTTCACGAGAAGTGATTGCTTTTACAAAAATACTGCCTCTTGGGTAAGTAGTGCCGTCAAAATTCATTGCCGTCGGGTTGGCATAAACTCTTCGAGCAAAAAGATCAGCAGCTCCCTGGTGAGCACCACCAGAAATAGTTGGATTAACAGCGCCTATGGTATAGTCAACAAGATCCCAACTTTCGAAGCCAGCAAAGTCACTTACCTCAGCTGCAAATTCTTCGTTGTTATTAAAGGGGTCGCCATCATGCCTAAATACAAAGTCGATACCCGTATTTTGCTCTGGCGTTGCCCCAGTATGACAACCAACACAACCTCCGTTATTTAAAAAGGCGCCGCGTCGTTCTTCACCGTTATCACCACGTAAAATAGTGCCGGTTTGTGCTTCTAATAAAAACCATTCCCAGTCACCAAACATAGGACTAAAGCCACCGCCACGTTTGAGCATCGCAGTTACTTCAATAATATTGCCATCAGCATCGCGTGCTTCTTTTACAAGAGCAGTGCCAATTGGGTAACCTTGGTCGCTGGTATCAGGGTTCGCATAAAGTTGCTTTTTATAAACCACTCGTGTGCTTTCTTGCACCGCACCTCCGTGAGCACGATCACCAAGTAAATCTGGGCGAGTAGTTAACGTATCAATTAAATTCCAGCTACGATAATTCGCGAAAGTTGTATCGTCAGCAGCAACTTCTGATGGGTGCTCAAAGACAAAGTCTTTGCCACCAATAATATCGCCTTCGGAATCTAACACACCACTTGCGTGACAGGACAGACAAGTCCCCATGCGCACATCAACGCCCCTGGCATTAAAGTCAGAAAGGTCGGGCCGGATGTTAAACCATTCCCAGCCACCACCATTAGGAGAAAAATTACCACCACGCTTAACCATGGCAAGTAAGCCACCGCCTTCAGCAAATTCAAATTGCAGCCCATCATTAGCATAGGTGAAGACTTCTTTTACCAGTATTGAACCGTTGTCGAAATCATTCCCCGTTGAATTTAAAGCAATATCGTTGGCATAAACACGTCGCGCAAAAGTTTCATTATCGCTACTGTGTATGCCATCTGTAAGGAAACGGTTTGTTAAGCCAATAGTATAATCGACCGATTCCCAATTACGATAATTTGTAAAGTCAGTAATTTCGGCAATTACTTCGTCATCTGGAGACGTTGGAGAAGACGCAGCTGCCGGTGGTGCACCTGCTGCGATCCAATCAGTAATCGTTTGAATATCGTCAGCATTTAAAAAAGGCCCGCCTAAAGGCATTTGTGATCCCGTAATCCCAGGCGTTCCTAGTACCTTACGCAACAAATAACTATCATCGGGATTACCAGGGTCGATACGTAACAAATCTGGCTGCTGGTTACTTGCCACACCCACTATTTGATCAAAAGAAACGCCGGCAGCAAGGCTTAGTCCTTGTGGTGCAGAAGCACCCGCATGACAGCGAATACAATTAGTTGTAAAAATACTTTGCACATTTGTGAAAAGGTCATTGTTATCAACTGGGCCACCTTCACCAATCGGTTGTCCTGCCTGATCCAAGTTGTCACCACTACCTGCACCGCAAGCGCTCAGCCCCAAAGTAATTAGGACTGCAGACACTGAACGGATAGGAATTTTTGGAAACAGCTCGGCAATAAATAATTTAGGTATCATCGATGCCTCCTGAGAGCAAATTGATGTGCCGAAAGTTATAATGAGGGAGCAGGAAGTGTACGAGGCATGAGAATTTGTTTTATAACGAAACTATAAACTTTTTATAATATCTTTTGTCATGCATTTAAAAAGTTACTTGCCTTATTTTTAAATACATTTTTTGTGGCGCGAATATTTTCTTTTTATAACAACTTATCTGACATACTCTTTTGAAATTAATTCATTTTAAGCCGTCACAAATTGAGGTTTTAACTACTCTTTAAGTATTTAGAAATACCCAATCTCTAATATTTCCTCTATTTTAACCTACAAAACAAGGCGCCTTGCTCAAAAAATTTACAATCTTTGCTTTATTTATACAGAAGCTAGATACTGTAGCCACAGTAAAAATTCACAAATAAATAGCCATTTAAGGGAGAGAATAGCACACATCATTTATCTTGTTATCCAAATACGTACCCCTATAAAGCGAGTAATTAAGAAATATCACACAATTTACTCAACACAGCGAATTTATCGAAGCGAAATGTGTAGCGCTCACAATTGGTGCGGACTATAAAAAGATAGGCTAGAACAAAAAGGCAGTTTGATGCGCTATTCGTATATTAATGTAAAAAGTATTACTTACCAATGACAGAACCAAATCTTATCAAGATGAATTGCATCAAACAACAACCCAATTAAAGATACTTACACATTAATGACTTAGACATCGGCCTCAAGAAAAAATATTACTTGATATAAAAAGTCTGCCAACAAAAAAGTTATTGCATTAACTTATCATTCAAAGGCTCTAAAAAATAAAACATTATTAAAAGCGGGGCCAAAATATTATCCTGTCACCCAATATTGCTTTCATGCGATTATGGAATCATATTTAATCTCTAAAATAATTTTAAAGAGTGTGTTTTATAAAAAAATAGAAGTTATATTTTTTTGTGTTTTTTTCAAGCAGTTGGAATTTAATTAAAAAAATAAAGCTTAATTTCAAAGCAATCAACAAAAATTTTCATAACTTAACAAAACGTAACTCTACTATTTGTATTCGTCGCCATTTTCAATAGACGCAACTTAAAACAATTATTAATACTTTAAATCGGTTAATAAAATTTAACTTACTTTAAATAAGTTAAACCTTATTTAACCAAAATTAACAATTAATAATATAAATAGGTTGTACCAAAATGAGAAAAAAACATACAAGCAGGCCTGACACAAGACTAATTTTATTTTTGTTTACATTAATATATTCATGCACCGCCACATCACAAAATACAGCACCAGTAGATAAAAGGTTATATGATTCCTACATCGGCAATTTTAATCCCGCAAACGCGCCGAAAAGTTTATTTGATCGTTACATCGACATGACAAATAATGTATCGACCTCGAATACTAACTTCAGTGTTTTTGCTGCAACAGCTGAAGAGACAAAAGAAACTATTCTTATTTGGCATGAAATAGCGTTGGAATTAGTGGCTGATGATCATACCCCTGTAGGAAATAATGAGGCGCCTTTATCTCAAGCAGGCCCAACACGAGCGAGCCGTGCACTTGCTATGGGACAAATTGCAGTTTTCGAAGCTATTAATGCTATTGAGAATCGCTTTAGAAACTTCACTAATAATTCAGGTTCTAGGAATAGAGATGCTTCACCCGACGCCGCTGTAGTAGAAGCAGCTTTCGAAACTTATTCGCGATTATATCCAGAAAGTGAACGAGACCTGCAACGAATTAGAAGTCGTGAACTCAACCGTATTCGGCGTTTTGAAACAGATGAGTCACGTATTCAAGCAGGTTTAAGACTGGGGAGAGATGCATCTTCGGATATTATCGCCAATAGAAGAAACGATCGCTCCAATGTTAGTGATGTTAGATTCGGCCGCGGTGGACGTGTTGCCAATAACGGGAGAAGAACATTTGCCGGACGCGATATTAATGGTGGTAGTAGAAGAATTGGCGATTGGCAACCCGACCCTAACGCCCTACCTAGCTCGGGTGAATTTAATCTTGCTTTAGGTGCTTCGTGGGGGAATGTTGAGCCTTTCTTTTTAAGACGTGGCGATCAATTCCGCAGCCGTCCGCACCCAAGAATTACCTCTGCTGCTTATGAGAGTTCACACCGACAAGTTTCTAGAATTGGTGGCGCGCCTAGTAATAGTGTTATTCGAAGCACAAGCACAGCAAATACCCGCTTTATCGGAAACTTCTGGGGATACGACGGCGTACCTATGCTAGGTGTTCCACCGGTAATCTATAACCAAATAGCAGTGCAAGTTGCAGATGACGAAATAGATAATCCGGCACAATTGGCCCGCTTTTTAGCAATGGTTAATGTCGCCATGGCTGATGCAGCTATTGCCGCATGGGATAGCAAATATTTCTATAACTTTTGGCGTCCGGTCACAGCAATCCGAACTAATGATAATAATCCTGATACCACGTTTGACCCAAGCTGGAACCCTGTAGGTATTTCTGTTATCAATACTGACGATGCGGTTCGCGTAACCCCTCCCTTCCCTGCCTATCCTTCGGGCCATGCAACCTTTGGCGGTGTCGTATTTGCATTAATGCGTAGTTTTTTTGGTAACAACACACGATTCACTTTTGTTTCTCAAGAATTCGATGGCGAAGGCAGAGACCCATTTACTAATAGAAGACGTCCTCTTATGCCAGTGCGCTTTGCAAATTTTAGAGAAGCCCAGAGGGAAAATGGTATAAGTCGTGTTTACAATGGTAGTCATTGGTCATTCGATGACACGGCTGGCAATGAAATGGGGGAAGATATTGCCGATTTTTTACTTAATAATGTCAATGCATTTAGCAGAAGATAAATTAAATTAACCAATAAATGCGGTCATTTTTTGGTGCCTATTACTAAAAGATGATCGCTTTTCTAAAGAAATTTACGTTATGAAAAAGCTAAGCATTATTGCACTATTAATATCTTCCATCGTAGCGCATTCCGCTTTAGCTAGCGATACCACTAGCAAGGCTCAACATGCGTCAGAAACCAAACCTATAAAATTTACTAAAGGAGAATTTACTGATAAGACAATTGTTAAATTAAACGCTATTGTTGCTCGCTCACTCGACAGTATAAATAAATATGATGTGATCATCGTTGAAATACAGGAATTAGTACAACAGGCAAAAGAGCAGGCAAGTAAAAAAACAAAATCCGAGGTACAAGTTAAAGTAAAAGAGATATATGCTTTGGCAGAAGCATCTGCTTTAGCATCAAAGGATATGACAGCTGCTGTTGAAGTATTGAAAAAAAGTGGCGAGGACTATGATCCAAACATTCTAACCGGTATGACACGTTTTGTAGAAAGAGTCAAAAATGAAATATCGTCCCAAAAACAAATTCTAGAAGAATCTGTAAACAGCATTTAACACCGCATCATTCTATATATCGAATGAAAGCCATATAGCGTCTTAAGGAGAGATAAAGCAAACTTTCCCTAAGACGCTAGCAACTATACGTCAAGGCCGTCCCAACC
This sequence comes from Agarilytica rhodophyticola, assembly GCF_002157225.2. Taxonomy (NCBI): domain Bacteria; kingdom Pseudomonadati; phylum Pseudomonadota; class Gammaproteobacteria; order Cellvibrionales; family Cellvibrionaceae; genus Agarilytica; species Agarilytica rhodophyticola. The sequence continues at coordinate 3,352,153 of NZ_CP020038.1, read as the reverse complement.
TTGCTAAGCAAAACATTTACAGCCTTTAATATATGCTTGCTCCAACACCTGTTTCACTTTAGATTTGTCTTTATTTTGAGCTTTGATGATTTCCCATTTAGACGGATCGTCAAGTTCAAAAATATCCTTCAACATCAGTCCTTTTCTGCGCGCCCCTTTACCATAGGAAAGTACTTTTTTATGACTCAACGGCATCAAAATCTTTTTTTCGCCTATTAGAATATAAGCGCAATATTAGCACTCCTCAAAACTACGGTACAGTACCTCAATAACACCTCAATACCCCCCCAACATTAACCTTTAGGGTTAAAAGCTAAGTATCAGATTTCAGCCACTTTATCATTCAAATTCCAATCGTAGTGGTACTTAATATAACCAGTATAATTTTTAAGCTCTTTCGCCCGTTGTTCTGGCAGGTATGTACTCAAGGTATGTAAACGTTGTTGTTGTGTTTTGCCAAAGTCGTCACCATACCAATCAAATATCGAGGAGAGCACAAGAGTATTATTTTCAAATACAGCACCTCGTGGATGAGAAAGGTATTCCTTAGCCGCTTTATCCAATAATTGGTCGCTATTTGTTGCAGTAAAAACTTGTGCTTGAAGATTAGGGCAACCAATACTCGCACAATTTACAGCAAAATGAATACGAGGATCTTGCCAGTGCTTACGTAAGATTTTATGCTCGATTGCGTTTAAGGTAAGTTCTACACCTGCAATTTCAGCGACCACATCATCCCATGGGCCTTTGTTATCTTCACCAATACTAAGAATAGAAGTAAGGGGATAGTTATCGAGAATAACCTGCACGGTTAACGCATTATACAAGTTTATCCAGTATGCTTTTTGTTCCTTACGCGAATATTTTCTTGGATCTATCTGTTGCAGATATTCGAGATACGTTTCCAATAGTTCAAGATTATTATCATCCACATCTCCATAGGCAAAGCGATTAATACCACCATTATCTCGTTGAATATATTGGCTTAAAATAGTTTGCCAGGGTGAATGATCTATGGATGTTTTCGCGGTCTCAGTAGACTTACCCCAAAAACCTGTCTCAGCCATAACATTCGCTACCTTACTAAAAAGACCTATTATCATAATGCTTAGGTAAAATATCACTGTTACTAATTTATTTTTCATCATATTCGATTTATATTAGGTGTTTGTTAGCATTCGTCCTAAGGCTCTACTGTTTATACGATTATAGATTAACGATATATATTAATGAAAACACGACTTAGTCAAACGCACTCATATTCTTTAACTGTCTGTGGTATTATGTCTACTTTTCTATATGGGTGTTTGGCGTGGGCCTCACACAACCCTATAGATTTTATCACGTTACTTTCTATACTATTTCCGGCAGCCATTGTCACTTTTAGTTACTGGCTATACTCTTTTCACTCAAATACTCAACCCTTGAAATCTCATATTATTTTTTGGGCTATTATTTTTCGGTTTATTGGCGTTATTGGCGCACCGATTTTAGAGGATGACTACTTTCGTTACCTATGGGATGGTTATATGTTAGTGGAGTATGGTTCCCCCTATGGTATTCCACCCTCAGCTTTCTTTGATGCCGACAATCTCAGTGATGAACTTAGTGATGTATTAGATGGTGTCAATCACCCAGATATCGCAACAATATATGGCCCTGTATGCCAACTTATCTTTGGTTTGGCTTATCTATTATCACCTGCTCAAGTGTGGTTGCTACAAGCCTTCAGTGCTGTATTTGATATTGCTGTTATAATTCTCCTTGCGAAAATAACCAGCCCTCGCAATCTGTTACTGTATGCATGGTGTCCTCTTTTAATAAAAGAATTCGCCTTTACCGCACACACCGATATTTTTGCTATTTTTTTTGTTGTTGCGGCATATTACGCTATGTTACAAGAGCGCTGGCGGTATATGGGAGTACTACTCGCCTTTGCCCTTGCCAGCAAAATTTTTGCCCTATTAGCACTGCCCTTTTTGTTATTGCGCAACAGAAAAAGCTGGTTACCGTTTATCTCTTGCTTGATACTTCTTTATCTTCCCTTTATCAAAGATATAATTAACACTAACCACGGCTTAACGGCGATGGCAAATGGCTGGGTGTTTAATGCCCCACTCTACTACTTAGCGTATGCCATGACCCCCATAAGTGAGTGGTATCTAAAGGGCATACTTGCATCTGTTCTCGCCATATTTACAGCTTATCGCTTGTATTTTTGGCACAGAACAAAACTCTCGACATCAATACATTTACATTGGATTTATGCTGTATTTCTACTAGTGCTGCCTGTAGTAAACCCTTGGTATTTGGTCTGGGTTTTAGCATTTGCTACTATCAAACCCTATGCCTGTCTTTGGGTATCATCGGTTGCTATATTACTCTCTTACGCCATCGGCTTAAATTTGGAGGACAGCAATATAGAAGCTTACCAGCAACCTAACTGGGCACTAATTTTGGAATCGTCACTCATACTTACGGCAGGCATTTTTGATGTGTATTACCGCCGTAAGCAACAAATACCCAATACTGAATAAAGAGGGTAAAATTTTGAAACTATTGGTTATTTAAAGGCTTATTTAAGTTTCAAACGATAGCGTTTATCAATGTAATACACTAATGCAAACAAATCATCATTAGTCAACAACTGGTGAGCCGCCTGATCAGGCTGAGCACAGTTACGAAGAGTGCTAGCGACCTTTTGGTAAGTAGACTTTCTAAAAGGCTTCATAGTTTTACCTTTTATTTTTGTCACACCACTTTCGGCCTCCTCAGATACTGTACAGAATTTTACTTTTTTATACTTTTTATTACGCCCTTTAAACAAAGCTTTGCCATATTCGTAGGCAGGATCAGTAATACGCTGTACAGGCTCTTGACGACCATAACCGAAGCTACCACTGCCAGAGGCAAAAACAGAAATAGAGGAAAAAGTAATGAGACATGCCAATATCGATGTTTGAAAAGGGATCACAGTGAGTCCTCAGAGTTACTTTGTTATGACTAAATAATCTGATATGACACTAACATAAAAGTTCTGCTGAAGTAGATTGAGGTGTCGCTCTGTGAATCTTGCGTGATAAACTTATACAAGTTTCGTTATTGACAAATGGCGTACGTGCTATCCGCACAAAGATAAAGACTGCGCACCTCAAAAACATATTCAACGCTATCAACGCCCAATATTATCAATATAAATACGATATTTCCCCGCAATTGCCATTACTCTCCCTAGGGCCTGTTGACACTAATTAAATTACACCTGTCATCCCTAAGGGCTGGGCGTATTTTTTCCATATTCTGCGTTGCTGCTCGTTCATTTGGAATAACCAAATAACACTCACAGCGTCTAAAATACGAAAAAAATACACTCCAGCAGATGGGATTCTATTAGTGTCAACAGGCCCTAGGTTATATCTCTTCTCACACTGTAGACTGTGATATAACTTACTTATACAACCTACTACTGAGGCACCCTCGTATGAAAAATACGGCAATAACTCTATACTTTTCAGGGACAAGCTGATGGTCAGATCATCGCTTGGTTTTGCATATATCTGATGAAATACTAATACTCAAGTCATTATTATAGCTCTAGACCCCATTTCTGACTCAAGAGGTTTGACCGAAAATGTGTGTAATCTATGTTAAATGAATATGTATCTACGCCATAGATGGAACTTCAGATGGATTTAATACGGTAACCCATTAAATACACATCAGTTCAGAAAAACATGAGTCAGAAATAGGAATTATTGGTAATGTTGTTTTCTATTATTGTATGAGTCTTACTTTTAAATGGAATTATCTAGAGAAATAAATGCCTAGTGATACCACCGAAAACGAGATGATCGTGACGACTTAACATCTAAGACAATCACTGCCACTCACGCGCTTTGGAAAGGCTTTAGAGAACATCTCACTCGATGAATTTACTACCTGATACGCTTTTATAAAAAATAATTTCTTATAAACGGATAAATTTCCAAATAAAAAATCATCATTCAGCGAAAATTTCATACCTATCACTATCTTTAATCACCTATAGTGCGATAATAAGACATGGATGTTATTTTTTATCGGAGAATGCCTTTGCTCAATTAAAAAAGATAGCCAGCACAATACCTATGGAAGTAAAATACACAAAAATCCTATAGATGTTTATTGTGTATGAAGTTAAGGCTATTCTTTTTTATTGTTTTCATATGGTTGGGCATCGGTGTTCTTCATGTATTCTTCACTTACTTAGACAGAGTAAAGGCAGGCCGATTTGAAGCCTCTGGCTTTCCTCTTGAGATTTTGTATTACTTATCAGCTTACGTTTCTTGGTCATTTATTTGTTTTCTTATTTTAAAACTTTCTAAATGCTATATCCGTGCGGAGCAATACAAACATTTAGTTATTCTATTCTTTTTGGGTCTAATATTGTGGCTACCTCTTTTCTTTATTATCGATATGAATATCGGCAGCATTCTAGGTGTCACCCCAGTGATGACACCTCTTGAAATACTCTCACAAATTACTAATCAGATTATTTTTTTCTATACACTGTTATATACTTCAATGTTTGGTTGTTGCGTGGCTATATCATTATACGACTATTCGAAAAGTGTAGTGATAGAGAAGCTGGAACTAGAGAAACAAGAGGCGCTTCACCGCTCCCATCTATCAGATTTACAGATGAAAGCGCTGCAATCTCAGCTAAGCCCCCACTTTTTATTTAATAGTCTTGGTTCTATTAGCGGATTAGCACGTCAATCCAACAAGGAGGCAGTTATTTCTGCTATCGCCAGATTAGGTGATATGTTACGTTTTACTGTGGAAAACTCGCAAAAACGGTGTATCCCTCTCGCCACCGAACTGGCGTTTGTCGATAACTATATCACCTTACAAAAGTTGCGATTTAGCAACCGTTTTGTCTTCAATATTACCAACAATACGCACTCTGAGAATATAGTCTGCCCCCCTTTCTCACTGCAGTTACTCATCGAAAATGCCTTTATCCATGGGGTTAATAAAAGTAATGAAAGAACTTACATTGAAGTAACATTAGAAGAACATAATAACCAACTTACATTTATTGTCTGTAATACAAAGGCAAACGAATATCAACAAAGCACCAGTTTAAAATCAGGGCTTGCCAATTTAAACGATAGGCTTAAAATGATTTACGGTGATTCCGCGTCAATACAGCTATTTCCTAATGAAGTGAGCAAAAAAAACGAGTCAAATACAAAGGGTTCGGACAAAGATGATTTTAAGGCACATCATGTTAAGATCCATTACTTTAAAATACATTATTTTAAAATAAAAGTTTCGATGCCGCTGGAGGATGTCGATGTCTAGTATACGAGTTATTATTGTTGATGATGAAGACTTAGCACGCCTTAATATAGTTGATTCTCTAAAACAATATACCGATATGGCAGTTGTCGGTGAATTTGAATCAGGAGATATTCCAACTCATATACTCAATACCCTAAACGCAGACGTGGTATTCATCGATATCGAAATGCCACACGTCAATGGTATTGCATTAGCCAAGCACCTCTTAACACTGGATAATAAACCCCACATTGTATTTGTCACTGCTTATGATAATCATGCAGTTCAAGCCTTTGATTTATGCGCGATTGACTACCTACTCAAGCCTTTTGACAGTCAGCGCTTTGCTCAAACGATTACACGCATACGTTCCTCTTTACAGGAAAAAATTATAAACGATAATATACAACAACTGGAACATATCAATAAGAAAAAATTTCTTGAACGACTAATTATCAAAACTACCGGCGCCATTAATATTGTCAAGATAGAAGATGTTATTTGGCTGAGTTCCAGCGGAAACTATGTAGAGGTACATTGCACACAAACCACCTATTTACACCGTGTAACTCTATCTTTCCTCGAGCAACATTTAGATCCTGATGTCTTTTTTAGAACTCATAGAACTTCTATCGTCAAAAAAAATGAAATCAAAGAAATTCGTGCTCTAGATGAAAATAAATTTTCTATTATTTTGGCCAATGGACAAAGCGTACAATTAAGCAAACGTTATCGCGATGCTTTATTGCTAGCTCTTACATAAAGTATACCTATACTAAGCAATACTATTAGAAAATTATCATCTATCTAACATTATCTCGACTAAAAAGGAGCACTAATTGGCTCCTTTCATAGTATTACTTAACTGTTATTACGTGGTGCTACCGTTTGACTTTAATATTCACCAGCGTCGCAATAGGTTTAAATACCTCAGCAACCATAATATTTCCTGTAACTGGATTGTAAGTAATACCATTGGGAAGTTTCACACGCTTACTTGCCCTTAGCTTGCGCATCTTGCCATCGCGTCTAATAACAAAAATACGTCCATCAGCTAAATTGGTGGCATAAATACGGCCATCAAAATAGGCCAAATGACCAATAGAAAAACCATTTTCAGATTGTATCTGAGTTATTTTATGCTGGTCACCGTATTTATCGATCTTAGTGATAATACCGTTACCCAAATTTGCCACATAAACGTTATCGTATTCATCCACAGCGATTCCTACAGGGCCTTGCAAAAAGCCACCACTGGCAAATACTGAAGATTCACCGTTAGGTGTCACTTTAATGATCGTATCTCCCTCACCTGCAGCACCAAAGTGTGAAATATATAAATTGTCCTGGCTATCAGAAGCAATACCTGAGGGGCCCTCTAGCAATTCACCAAAGTCCGAGATAACACCGTCGGCATCTATACGAGATAAGGTTTTCGTAAAAAAATTGGTAACATAAAGCATGCCATCAGATGTCTTAGCAATATCCACAGGCCCAGCAAGACCATCCGCAATTTCAGACACGCGACCATCAGCGGCTATTTCATATACTTTTGAACCATCAAAACCGGCAGCAACATAAATTACACCATTGTCACCTGCATGAATACCGTCGACGGTAAGGAATGATAAAGGTAAGTCTTTCTTCGGCCCTGCAGAAACACAAGCACACAGGAATAACGCAATAACACAGACTAAATGAGAGAATATTTTCATGTTTATGACCTTCAGGGCGCCTTTAAGGCACCTCTAGTTAATGTTAAGGCCACAGCATCAAATATTATAACGACAGCATTCAAGCGGATTGTGATGAATATAAAGTAGGTAAGGACGAAGCCCTTGATTGTTGTGACAAAAATAAATTTACAGGGGAAAGTCGACCTGTAAACACGAACAGAAATGACGGTGCAAAGTAGCGCGAATCATCTCCACATCTAATTGAGGCAAATTAGCTATGGTCGCCAATTGTTCTAGTTGTCTAAACAAAGATAAAGTAATGCGAGCATCATCTAATGGTTGCTCAGAGCCTAAGATACTAAACACAGACGCCATATAATTAATATCAAACTGCCAATGGCTCAATACCATATCTTTAATAAGCTCAGAACCTAGTGACTCATGATAAAACGCAAACTCTACGATTCTGTCTTCGCGCTTACCTTCGAGCTGGTCACAAATATAGGCGACTGATAAGTGATAAATCTTCTCCAATAAAGCGGATCGCTCTGTTACTTCTACTGCCCTATTTTCATAAGGCTGCAATAACGTACTCATTTGCTGGTAGTAAGGGTTATCATGCAGTTGATGCTGCGATTGCCAATAATCAAATGCACTGACAATAAGATCTTCAATACTGGTGAAATGATAAGTGGTCGTACCTAGGGCAATACCTGCACGCTTTGCTACAGCACGATGACGCACTGCGCGCATACCGTCGCTAACAATAATATCCAACACCGATTGTAAAATAAGCGCGCGAGTTCTCTGTCGTTGCTGTTCCCTTGTACCCGGCTTTGCTTTGCCCTCCTTCGAAAGGATCGCATCAGCAGTTGCCTTAGAAGTCGTACTAGAACTTGCACTGGGGAAATCCACCATTATTGCTTTTCCTGTGGTTGTAGCTGCTGTTTGTCAGGCATACGCTATTAATTGCGACACCGAAAACAAACCTTTTATTTTTTTAGATAAGGATACCAAAAATGATTAATTATAACTATAAATATGTCGTTGCACAGAGGGATAATTATGTGGCAAAATTTAAACTGTACTATAGTACAATATAATAATAAAAATATATCGCTGTTATTACAGGTTAAACATTCATAACAAGCACTACATATATTAAGAAAAATAAGCTTAGTAATAAAAATAACGAAGAAGCTTAAGTAGCAGTTGTAAGCCCAAAAAAGTTGTAATTAAAACGAGGCACTTGCAATGAAAAAAGCGACAGCGAACGATCTTATCTTTGACAAAAACTTTATCTTTGGCGCTGCCACCGCTGCTTATCAAATTGAAGGTGCGGTTGCAGAAGATGGACGAGGCCCTAGTATTTGGGATGTTTTTACGCACAAAAAAGGGAAAATACACAACAGTGACAACGGAGATACTGCATGCGATCACTATCATCGCTATCGAGATGATGTGGATCTTATGACACAACTCAGACTCCAAGCCTATCGATTTTCTATTGCATGGTCGCGCATTCTGCCTGAAGGTACAGGCCGAGTTAACCAGCAAGGGCTCGATTTTTACAAAGCATTAGTGGATCGTCTATTAGAAAAAAATATTATTCCCTACGCTACTTTATTTCACTGGGATATGCCGCTCGCTTTGCATAAACGTTATGGTGGTTTTTTACATCGACGGGCCGCTTATGACTTTGCTAATTATACAGAGATAGTGGTGGAAGCTTTGGGAGATCGTATAAAACATTGGATTACCATGAATGAGCCATGGGAGCACAGCTGCTTAGGCCATGCACTTGGTGTACATGCTCCCGGTCATCACCGCCCTTGGATGCATATGCATATCGTTCATAATCAACTATTAGCTCACGGTTTGGCATTGCAGAAAATTCGTCACCACAGTCCTGATGCAGAAGTCGGCATCACACTAAGTCTAACTCCCATTCACCCTGCCACTGATAGTGATAAAGACAGGCAGGCCGCAAAAATTGCTAATGAGTTTTTTAATTTCATAACCTTAGACCCTTTATTAAAAGGTTATTATCCCAAAGATTTATGCCGACGATTTGGACGTTTTGCACCTAAGGTTAATGCCTATGATATGGATAGTATTTGCGCACCTTGCGACTTTATTGGCGTTAACAACTATCAGCGCGAGTTTGCTCGCTATACTCCCCTAGTACCTTTTTTAAATACATGGATTGTAGGTGGTACGAGTACTGCCGATGGTGATTTTGTGAAAGACGGGGTACAACACACATCTATGGGTTGGGAGGTCTATCCCCAAGGGATGTACGAAGTCTTACATTGTTTACAACACCAATATAATAATCCTAAAGTTATTATTACCGAAAACGGCGCCGCCTTTGAGGATACCCTAATAGAAGGAAAAGTTAGCGACCCTAAACGTATCGATTATTTACAGGGCTATTTAGCGCAAGTAAAAAGTGCTATTAACGAGGGCGCCAATGTCAGAGGCTATTTTACCTGGACACTCATGGATAATTTCGAATGGGCAGTGGGTTATAGTAAACGCTTCGGCCTCGTTTATGTGGACTACGATAATCAACAAAGAATTATTAAAAATAGTGGCTTTTGGTATCGCGACCTGATCCAAAAGAATCAGACAGAATCTTTTCGTTCACATTCCTCAAACTCACACACTTCAGCGATTAGCTAGGAGTAGATTATGACGATCGATACTCGCTACAGCAACCATCCTGACGACGTGAAACATTATACTACCGAGCAACTACGTCAGCATTTTTTAATTGAATCTATATTCAGTATCGATAGCATTAGTCTCACCCACTCTCACAGTGACAGAATAATAATAGGCGGCATCATGCCTGTTAATAAAAGACTAAGCCTTAACGCTAGTAAAGAAATGGGGGTAGATTTTTTTTGCCAGCGACGAGAAATAGGTATTATTAACATTGGCAATAAAGGCTATATCACGATTGATAATGAACGCATAGCGCTAGAACAATACGACGGTTTTTATATTGCTAGGGGCACCAAAAATATCCACCTCGAATCAGAATCATCGAAAAAACCCGCAAAATTTTACCTCAATAGCGCTCCGGCTCATTACAGCTATCCTTCTATTAAAATCCAACACTCCAAGGCCAACCCTCTCAAGCTCGGTGACGATAACAATTGCAACAAACGTACGATTTATCAATACGTCCACCCTGCCATATGCGAAAGCTGCCAGCTACTCATGGGCCTTACCATGCTAGAGCCAGGCAACCTCTGGAACACCATGCCCTGCCATACACACCAACGCAGAATGGAAGCCTACTTCTACTTCGCCATGGACTCCGGCTCACAAGTTATCCACTTAATGGGACAGCCACAACAAACCCGCCACATAATGGTCACCAACGAACAAGCCGTTATCTCCCCCAGCTGGTCCATACACTCCGGCGTAGGCACCAGCAACTATGCCTTTATTTGGGGCATGCTAGGAGAAAACCAAGCCTTCGAAGATATGGATACCATTCCAACTTCCTTTCTTAAATAAAATTTAAAGTCAATCTAAAGCCATAATAGCTTATAAAAAATTGCTCTAATTTACACAGGTTTTTATTTAATAAGAAAGTTTGTATTTGAGGATTTTAAAAAATAAATAAGGTAGTAATTTGATAGTAAGTATTGTTGGTCTTTTTTTTAACTTTTTATAACAATGCCTACATTTAAGAAAAATAAACACCAATATTAGACACATTGTGAATACATCAATGTATGCTCTGCGTCGGCTTAACGTCAAGCAGCATCAAGATATCATCGAGCGACAACGAGGCCCTGCTCCGAAAGTCTGGCACTGATATGTATTACTTATATTCAGCTTATTTATGATGTTTGAGTTTTTAGAAAACTCTTCTACTCTGTGCTTTCTCAAAATAAAGTGTAAAAAGATAAAAATTAGGTGAGATAAGATGTTGTCCTGTTGCACTAACTGTTAGGAGACTGAGATTAACTTAAAAGCCATTCATATCAGTTGGACTATCATCATTCTTCGTATGATCAAAATATAATTACACCACGAAAAAGGAGAACAAATGAAATTATTAAAATGCTTATTACTAATAGTGCTTATCGTCATATTCACCGCATGTACTCCTCTTACAGAGGTGCAGAGATTTGGTAGCGAATCATCAAAAGTTATCTCTGATACAGAGCTAGCCAAGCTCTTTAAAAGCTCTTACTCCAGATCTAAGTATGCTTTTGAACCAGGGTCTACCGCTGACTTAAGCGCTAAGAGTAATGACGCTGATCGCAAAAAGGTATTCGATGACTATATAGCCAACCAACAAGCTATGGCATCCTACTTCCAGGTTCTAGCAAAACTCGCAGGAGACGAAGAATACGATTTTAAAGAAAATATAGATGGTCTAGCTAAATCAATTAAAGATATTCCTGAATCCAAGTTAGATAAAATTCATGTCGACGCATATGCAAAGTTAGTTGAGAAAACAACTGAATGGATCACTTATGCAGCGCGACAAAAAAATGTGAGAAAAATGATTCAAGAGAGTAATGAACCACTACAGATTTTACTCGACGGGCAGATGATTTTGATCGATGTATATAAAGGCACCTTAAATCAGGAATTAGCGATGATCGATGACATGTATGATCAGGAATTCACACTGATTGATACCTCCAAAAATAAGCTACTACTCCATTTGGCTAGAAAAGAGCGAGAAGAATACCGGCTTTTTTATAAAGCCAAGTTAAAAAAAACAAAGGAAACAAAAAAGGCATTACTCAAAATAAAACAAGGACACAAATCCCTTCTTGAAAATGTAAACACGCTGAAAACTGATAAATTCAAAACAGTATTTAAAAAATTTAATGATGATATCAGATCCGCAAAGAAGACATTAGAGTCGATAAAATAATATTTAGCAAATAGGAATAGGAGAAAACGATGGCTTTATCTACTGCGCAAGAAATTATAGAGATCGCTGACAAATTTGCAGAATGTGCCGACAGTATGCAAGAACGTACCTTAATGGCTTTGAATAATGATGAGATTGCACGCGATCAAGCATCCGCATTGTTTCAGGATCAGCTTCTATTTCGCACGCATATTAATAAAATGTATATTCAATCGGGCAACCTAGTTGTAGAAGGAGTTCAAGCGGCTCAATCTGAACTTTCTGGCGTTGTCGATCAGGCAAAGGATAAACTTAAAAGAGTAAACCAAATAGCGAAGTACGTTGATTTGGTATCTGATGTGATTGTCTTTGCTTCGTCCATTTATGCTAGAAAGCCAGATTTGATTATATCTAGTTTCAATGAAGTTAAAAATGATCTAGATAATATTGACTAAACTAAGCGTAGGACTCCGAAGAGTCCTACAGCTCTGGCACAAAACAACAGAAAAATAGTATAGATATTTTTGGCAATGTGTTCAATATACTTTTTCCCCGTGGCTATTAGAGTTTTATCAAGCCAGTGAATACGATACAATGCCTTTGCAGCTAAATTACTCTTTTATAAAGAAAAAATGTATAACAAGCGTAATGAAGGTGATGCCTATTTCGTTTCTAAGATCGGTTTTATGGAGATTTTTAGCACTAATATTCAAAGATAGTATAGCGCGGAATTGAACTGTGACAGCTACATAAGATGATACTATTAAGTTCTAAAAATAACTTTTTGTGATCATTAATCGAAACTTTTGGTAAGATAAAGCTGTGATTATGAGCCTTATCCGCACAGGTATTGACATACGAAGAACTAAACCTGCATACAAAAACCTACCAACAAAAAAAGGTGTGATAGAAATAGGCGCGAGCGACTTAGCCGCTGGTGCATACAGTGGTATTGCTAAGCCAACCAAGAGTATGGAAGAAATACGTACAGCCAAATCGTTTGCGGAAATTAGAGATTTTACTTGTGATACTTAACGATATATTTTAACTGGATGATTAACTTTTTTAATACAACTTTTAATAGCGGAATAGATACCTATCGCTAAAGTACAGTATTATTAACGAAAAGGAGACAAAGAGTACACATCAGTGCCAGACCTTCGGAGGCAGGACCTTGGTGCTGCTTGGCAGTGCCTAGGTATCGCTCGACGGTATCTTGATGCTGCTTGACAGTGAGCCGACGTAGAGCGAACAGGGATGTATTCATAGCGTGTCTGATAATGATGTGTGTTCTTGCCAAGAGCCTTGATAGCGGCTTAATAAAGAAGAGAACCACCCTCAAACGGGAACACTCTACCTACACCACATATCCACTTTAACCTTACTACCATTAGCCACCAACAATAAATAACGTATTAACTAACACCTATGAGTATCACCCAAGCTTCAGTCTGCATAAACTAACCCTGCAAAATAAATTTCATATATTGTTAAATATAAGGCCAAAGCCATTTTAAAAACAATAAACTGTCGCCCAAACAATTAAATAAATTATTGCCTAGTATAAATATATAAATTGTAAAAGTGTTCATAGGTGACAATTGCGAGTCGTAAAAATAGTAAATATGTAAACTAATAGAAATTGTCAAAATAACTACCACATAGTTTTGTATGATAGACAATGTGAAATACTCGAAAACAAGTTTTTGCTTAATACATTAAAGTTTTATTTGCAGTTGTAAGCGATTTCACATCTACCAAAATACGAAAGATAATAAAACACGAGAGAACAACTATGAAGATGTCTACATCTATACTGCTATGTGTCTGTGCTTTTTTTATCACAGCGATGGCGCAAGCGCAGTTTCGTCCAAACCCCATTGAAACCTCTGATTTAACCGTTATGGTTGAGGAGGTGGGTGAGATGCCCTTTGTTTTAGGCCCTGGTTTCTTTGGTCCTGCTCCTAACCTAGCGTCACCGGTCAGAGTTAACAACAGGCTTTATCTTATTGACCAGAATGATGCGATCTATCGTCTAAATCGTCACAATCAAGTGCAACAAATATTTAATGTCAATGAAGCGCCAGCCGGTTTGGTTCTGGATAATCCGAATTCTATTGTTAATGTCTCTCGAGGTCGAAATAAAAAATCGATTTTTGTTATGTTTACCTCAGCGACACTACCTCCAGCTAACATTCCTGTTTACACCTTACCTGATCCTCTCCCCGGAGCTTGCTGCGATGCTACAACTCCCCTACCCATTACGGATCTCTATCGTTTAGGAAGCGAGGCTCCCGACCTCGAAACAAGAACTGAGTTTCAAGTGCTGTATGAATTTAAGCTGGGGCGAAATAAACTGAAAAGACCGAGGGCAATTGCCGCTTTTGAGTCACAGTCCGGCTTTGCACAACATAATGGCGGAGGTATGCTAACCACTCCCGATGGCCGTGTACTCTTCGCCAAAGGAGATGGTTTATCGTCTGGCTTAGATGGTCGCGCTGCGCCTCAAGACGATAACGAAGTTGTCGGTAAAATATTACTAATCGATCCAAATACAGGGGCTATAGAGGTTTTAGCCAAAGGCATGCGCAATGTTCAACGTTTAGCTTACGCCTTTGGTGCTACTGAAGGGTTGGTGGTTGGCTTTGGCGATATTGGCAGCTTTGTCGCAGAAGAAGTTAACTACGTTACCCTTCACAACTTACTAGACCACTCTGAAATTGAAAACTTCGGCTTTGGTCGCAACCCGGATGGCTTTGCCCGCGAAGGCACCTTCTACATTGATGAGGGCTTAGCTTTGGTAGGCTCTTCACCTTTACCTCTTAACTTTGCGCCCTCTCCAGAAGCAGGTTTTATCCAACCACAGGCTCAGTATGGCCGTAATGATCCTAACAGTGGTGGCAGTGTTGCGGTCTCAGGGCCGGTATCTTCCTTTCGCTCACTAACAAGTATCACCTCACTATTTACCGATCTTCCTAATGGTATTTTGTATGCCACCCTCGAAAGTATATTGAATAAGGATACCACCGTTTTCAGAGTAAATTTAGTAGATGTCAGTGGTATGCCACTCAATTCATTTAGAGACTTAAATGAAGGCAAGCGGGCCGACCCCCGCCTTTTTAAATTTCCAGATGGAACTGCCGGCGTGTTGCTTGAAAGAAACGGCAAATTCTTTCGCTTAACACAAATACATTAACATGCTTGCGCCTTGTAAAAGGTTATCTTGAGAATGAGGACAAAACTTTCAGGCAACCAAGGTGAGAAAAAACAAGGCGCATAAATATACAAGACATGATACAAAAGTGAAAATAGCCATAAATTTAAATCTTACAGTGCAACCTAAAAACTTTACCGCTTAAAAGATTTTTTTTCCAAAACCATAAACTAGCGATTGTTGTTATCTAAATTTATATTACAAACAGAAAAAATATCTGAATCTAGATAATTTTAATAAATCTGCAAAACCAAACCACTAAATTTATCGTGGTTACCCCTTAAAAAAACCTACGTTATTGTTAGTTGTCACACATATCTTCATTTTACTTGGGCATTTTTTTGCCTGCCAATCTTAATTTAAGCAGTAGGATTACTATGAATAAGATACAATTAAGTACAACGATCAAATACATCTTTAAATTTTTAAAAACTGCTGGTTTTATTACGCTCGCAGCTTTCGCTCAAGCCAATGATAACCCTTTGTTTTTACAAAAAATGACAAACCCTCAAGACTACAACCCTGTGGTAGCCATTGCCGCTCAGCCTGAGTCTATTTGTGGTACGGATGACCTTCAGCATATAGAAAATTATGATGGACGTTATAATGGCATTGGCTTTAATCAACAGCGCATCGAAAACTATAGCCCTTCTGTGGGAGCAATAAAGTCCAGAGCAAGCGCTACTCAGACGAGTTATTGCTCCGGCACATTAATCTCTAACAATGTCTTTCTAACTGCGAGCCACTGCGTTGGCCGTGGTACGGTGGGTGATTTTGTTGCTTTCGGATATCAGAATGAAGGCGCAAGTAATACTTTAAGAGCTAGCCAGCAATTTTTTCAGATCACCGGTATTTTAGAAGATGGCATAACCAATAATCTCGATTATGCTGTGCTCAGCCTAGCGAATAACCCTGGTAATGCCATCGGTGCTTTCCCCGGTGCACAGGGCACAGCTCTGGGTTGGAAATCCGTGGTAGCTCGCACCCCAGCTCAAGCACTGATTATTCAACACCCATTAGGCGAACCGAAACAATTAGACGCAGGCTCCAACGTCACAACTGGCGGTACTCGTTTATTTTATAGCGATATAGACACACAACCGGGCTCTTCAGGATCGGGGGTATTAGATACCTCAGGCCGAGTTGCAGGAGTACATACCAATGGCCGCTGCGGTGTTAACGGTGGTAATAACTCAGGCGTCGCTATGGAAGATATTATCGACGCATCCAATGTAGTTTCCCTTCCTCGTTGTGATAAAAAGCTCCTTGGTAGTGAAAGCTGGGGCACATGTATGTGCGACGGCGTCATACTCGGCACCAATAGCTGCGAATATTGTTTTGATAGAGAATGTTACGACTAAACCCAAGTTTATTGGAAAGTTGGCTATAGCAAATTAAGAATTAAGTAAGCAATTAATACCTTAATTGCTTACTTACTGTGACCGACCCATAATATCTTTTATACACTAATATAGACTTCCTACAAACCCAACGCCGAAAGCCCCGGATGATCATCAGGTCTTCGCCCTCGCGCCCAGCGAAATTTTCGTTCATGTTCTTCTATATCGTAGTCGTTGATGCTAGCGATACGTTTGTGCATTAAACCGTTAGCGGAGAATTCCCAGTTTTCGTTACCGTAGGCGCGGAACCAATCGCCGCTGTCGTTGTGGTATTCGTAGGCAAAGCGCACGGCAATACGATTATCTTTAAAAGACCACAGTTCCTTTACTAAGCGATAATTGAGTTCCCGGTTCCATTTGCGTGTGAGGAATTCAATAATTTCCTCCCGCCCATCAATACATTCAGCACGGTTGCGCCAACTGCTGTCTGGGGTGTAGGCCATGGCCACTTTATAAGGGTCGCGGCTATTCCATCCGTCTTCAGCGGCCCTCACCTTTTGCATAGCAGTTTCTTTAGTAAAAGGCGGCTTAGGTGGTTTGGCAATTGCGCGTAGGTCTATTTTATCGTTTGTTTTGTTTAAGGCTACACTACTGGTGGATACTGCTGATGCAGCTACAGTGGAAGCTACGCCAGTAATCAATGCACGACGGGATATTTTAATAGCATTATCATTTGTCTTGGACATAATACAATTAACCTAATAATATTTTAAGCAAAACGGAGAATGTTAAGCTGCTTGTTAAAATGGTGGTATGCTTTTAAGTCGCTCCAGTGTAGGCGAGCTGAGGTAAAAAAAGAGACTAAACATCTTAGTTGCCAACCCAATCGTCCATAAGGCATTAAGATAGCTTAATTACTGCGCTAAACGCTGAAAAAGAAAATCAATCAATGTTTTGATTTTAAATGGTAGATAACTTTTATGGGGATAAACAAGCCAAATATTTTCTTTCGCTTGTTTATATTTAGCCAATACTTCCACCAACTTTTTCGAATCGAGGTATTTTTGTACGTAATGATCAGGCAATTGTACAATGCCAATATGTTTCAGCGCCGCTTTGACTAAACTGTGCCCACTGTTACAACGCAAGCTGCCAGTCACCTGCAGTTGCTCGACTTTGCCCCGATTCAAAAAACGCCAATAATCAGAAACACCTACCAAACAGTTGTGCTCTTGCAATGTTTTTATGGAAGTAGGCATACCATACTGCTTTAAATATTTTGCCGTTGCGCATACGTAGAATTGCCGAGTAGTTAATTTCCTTGCAATTAAACCAGAATCGGGTAAGTACCCTGGACGAATGGCTAAGTCATACCCTTCTGTTAATAAATCTACTCGTTGATTGTTCAAGTCTAGTGTTACTCTCACTTGTGGATATTTAACTAAAAAATCATTTACAATCGGTGCAATCACCTCTTCGCCATAGGTAACAGGTGCGGTTAATCGTATATTACCTTGTGGGTGGCTATGAAAATTAGACACTATTTTTTCAGCATCGGCTAAATTATCTAAGATATCGCGACAGTATTGGTAATAAACCGCTCCACTCTCGGTTAAAGAAACTTTTCGCGTAGTTCGATAAAAGAGTTTTACTTTCAGACGCTCTTCTATGACATTCACTTGCCGGCTAACCTGCGCAATTGAAATACCTAATTTTTTCGCTGCGGCGGTAAAGCTCTCTGTTTCCGCTACCGCCACAAATTCGGATACCCCTTCCCATACTTTCATTTCAATCTCCACTGCACACACCAAAACGGATTAAATTATCGAAAACTGCTATCTTAAATTCTTGTGTTTACTTATCGAATAGAATGTATCAATATCGTTTATTGATAGTGATCTGCCATATCAGCAACTACAATGGCGAGAAATTCTTCCTTGGTCATAAATTTATTAAAAAAATCTTCCAGTGTTCCTTCATCGGAAACGTCTGAAAAAAAGACTTCATGATCGGTGCCAAATACACGGGGGTTATCTGTCTTGGGATCAGATGCACACACATATAAGGTATCGGGGTAACTATCGCTATGGGTTAACTCGATAAACTCAATGGGCCAAGAGGTGGCAACTGGTTTAAAAAGACTGAGATCCACCTCTTTTTCATTCTCAAAATCCATATGCCACTCATCGTAATGTTGCGTACCAGGCGTTAACGGGGTAAACAATTGGGGAGTAAAATACGTTTGGCCGTAGTGGCCTTCGGGCGTATCAAAGAAAAAATTTACCATCATTTTAAAAAACTGGTCTTTATCGTTTTTATAGTGCGCTAAATTTTCCTCCACATATTGACCTAGGCCATAAATGGGTTCTGGATTATCGGACCAAGGTACGCCAGAAGGTCTGGGATATAAGGGGCCAGGAAGATGAATAAGTAATAAGTCTTCAGACAAAGAACGGCCTTGAAGTTGCGTCACATCACCGCCAAGAGCGCTTATACGCTTAAGAATACTCGTTTTTATCATTCGCTTTCCTCTTTATTTAGATCTTTTTTTCATCTTTCATCTTTTCTGAATAAACCTCTGAAGTTCCCTCGATTTCTTACCTTATTTTACTTCTGTTTCCATATTCAATACTGCTGTTAGCCCAATGATATACACGCCTACCAAACAGCGCTACTGGTTGAAATTGATTATTACATATAAGTAAATATCTTTTACTAAATCGCATCATTATCATTATATAAGAAAATATATAGTATGTGAGAAAATTCATATCTTAAGGCTATCGTATTTATGAAAGATTCCTTTATTAAGTCCAAGGCTGCGGTTGCTTGGGCGGCTAATGAACCTCTATCGATCGAAGAAATTGATGTTATGCCACCGCAAAAAGGTGAAGTGTTGGTACGCATCATTGCCACAGGCGTCTGCCATACCGATGCCTTTACCCTCTCGGGGGAAGATCCTGAAGGGATATTTCCTGCCGTATTGGGCCATGAAGGTGGTGGGATTGTGGAACAAGTAGGAGAAGGCGTCACCAGTGTTAGTGTGGGAGATCATGTCATTCCCCTCTATACCCCGGAGTGTGGTAAGTGTAAGTTTTGCTTATCAGGCAAAACTAATCTCTGCCAAAAAATTCGTGATACCCAAGGCAAAGGCTTAATGCCCGATGGAACCACGCGCTTTTTTAAAGATGGTAAGCCTATCTATCACTATATGGGATGTTCTACTTTTTCAGAGTATACCGTTCTACCCGAGATTTCTCTCGCGAAGGTCAACCCAGCGGCACCTTTAGAAGAAGTATGTTTATTAGGCTGTGGTGTTACTACTGGCATGGGAGCGGTAATGAATACGGCCAAAGTAGAAGAAGGTTCGAGCGTCGCGATATTTGGGCTTGGCGGCATTGGTTTATCGGCCATTATTGGCGCTACCATGGCAAAAGCTGGTCGCATAATTGCTATCGATATTAACGAAAGTAAATTTGAGTTAGCGAAAAAGCTGGGAGCGACAGAATGTATTAATCCTAAGCACTATGACAAACCTATTCAAGAAGTAATTGTAGATATTACTGATGGTGGCGTGGATTATTCATTTGAGTGTATTGGCAATGTTAACACCATGCGCTCGGCTCTAGAGTGTTGTCATAAAGGCTGGGGGGAATCGGTAATTATTGGCGTTGCCGGCGCAGGCCAAGAAATATCAACCCGTCCTTTTCAATTAGTTACCGGACGAGTATGGCGCGGATCAGCTTTCGGTGGTGTTAAAGGGCGCTCGGAGCTGCCTGATTATGTGGAGCGTTATTTAGCAGGTGAATTTCCCTTGCAAGATTTTATTACTCATACCATGGGGCTAGAAGATATTAATAACGCTTTTGATTTAATGCATAAAGGTGAAAGCATACGTAGTGTGATTCATTTCGATAACCAAAACATGAAAGCTAACTGATTAATAATTAAATAGTTAAATACGTAAATAGCGAGATAAATAAAAACGACTGTAATACTCTTATTACAGGCGTTTTTTAATAAGGGATTATACTTTCGTTAAGGCATGTCTTAGATATTATAAGTCGATTTCTACCGTACTTGTCCCCTCTGCAGGAACAGCACAGCATATAAGCACTTCATCATCGTCATAACTGGCAGTAGGTTGGCTACGATACGCAACTTCCCCTGCTTTTAGCTTTACAGCACATGAACCACAAGCACCATTACGACAACTAAATTCAGGGTTTAGACCATGAGCCTCTGCTGTTTCTAGTAAAGTGGCATCGCCTGCATTCCAGCGCTGTTCAAAATTAGACCGGGTAAATTTAACGATCGCATCCTGTGCTTCAGCCGCTGTTGATACTGCCGCGCTGCCCTCATCTAGCTGGCGCTGCAAAGATGCAGGACCAAATGCTTCGGCTATAATACGCTTGTCGGCTACACCTAGGCGGCGCAAAATATCATACATCGCTTGCATAAAGCCGGGAGGTCCACATAGGAAAAAATCGTAATCATCAAGGGGTAATGCTTGCTTAATTATATCGGCAGAAATATGTCCTGTGGCATTAAAATCTACCCCCGTTTTTTCTGTCGGCTTTGGCTTGTTAATAACAGAAAAATAACGAATACCACCAGAAGAATGTTGCTCCAACGTTCGAAATGCCCCAGCAAACGCCTGCTGCTCAGTTGTTTGAGCTGAATGAAAAATTGTTAAAGGACGCAAATGACGCGTTAAAATACCCTCTTTTACCACATGGGTTGCCATCGACATCATGGGGGTTATACCTACGCCGCCTGCCAGTAGCACCGCCGGTCGTTCTTCCGCAGGATCAATATAAAAATCACCACTGGGAGCTTTCGCTTCAATAATGTCTCCTACTTTTAAATTATCGTGTAAGTGTTGTGATACCAGCCCATCCTGTTCGCGCTTAACAGAAATTCGATAATAACTTTCACCTGGTGCAGAGGAAACAGTATAGGTTCGAACCACCGAACTTTCTTGGCCTTTAGCTGTTAACTTTATCGTTAAAAATTGTCCTGCTTCAAACGGCATCACGTAACTACCTTCCGCTGGTTCAAAATAAAATGAGCGAATAACAGAGCTTTCATCTTCTATGCGTGCTAAACGGTAGGGGCGCCACTGCTGTCTCTTTTTTTGCCCTTCGATAATAGCCGTTGTTTCAGCCCAATTGCCCGTCAACAAGGTATTGGGTGAATAACTATTCAACGAGGCCCTAAAGGGTAGACCGCCTTTTAATTTAATACCGTGCTCAAGCGTAAAACGCCAAGCACGTTCAGAACCTTTAAACGCTTTTACTTCCTCTTCATCTTCCCATAGCAAGGTTACACGTCCCGTGAGCATTAATATATCACCGCTATTAAAGTCGGTAAAAACTAAGCCTGCTTTAGGATTCAATAAAAAATTTCCCAAGGTATTAAAATAATAATTGCCAGGGTAATCGGGTATTGTCAAAGTATTACCATCCACTTTGACAAAACCAGGACGCCCACCTCGGTGAGATATATCCACACCTTCTACGTCAGGACGATTTTGCGCGTGGATAAAACTTGAAACAAAAAAAGTGTCAGCGGCATGAATCATTGCCTTAGCATCATCATCTAAAATTGAAAATGATGAAACTTCAACGGAATCATCTACGATGGCAGGGTCACGAATGAAATCCACACTTCGCTCTTGAATATATTGAGGACAATTTCCAAAAGATTGATCCACTGATAGTGAGAAGAAATTGTCACCTACTCGATTAACCCGTCCATTCACGCGGTTACGACGACGAGTTGGTAACTCAATACCAATAAGCCCCAAAGGCATCCCTTGTTTCTTTAAAGCAACCGCCAGCGGATCACCTTTTATTGCCAGGGCAGATATATCTAGTGTGGTGTTATCCGGCGATTGAACAAAGCCCGGTTTGCCAGGAAGAATTGAGGCCCAGGGCCAGCCATTTTCGTCGACGCTCCCCACGGCCATAAAAGGCAGCTGAGTAAAGAACTCTCGATGTTGATCAGGCATATAGGGGCGAATGGCGCGACGGCCAAAGTTTTCCATCACCTCACGCTTGCCAGTGCGTGTTTGTATCTCCTGCTCACCTGAATGAAAAGGTGAAGGCACCGCCTGAGTGGCGTTTTGCTCTACACCACCACTATTGTGCTGACTATTATTTTGCATAGTACATTTCTCGTCAAAAACTGTTTTGAGCCTATTACGAATACTATAAAACAAGAAAAAACAAAGACAATAGATTGATTTATGGAATAATTATGTACAAAATGAAGATAATTATCAGTGAGTCGTTTTATGGATACCATTAAATGCATGAGTACCTTCGTCGCTGTGGCCTCGCAGAGATCTTTCACCTCAGGAGCAAAGCAGATAGGCATTAGCACCAAACTTGCCAGTAAATACGTACAGCAGTTAGAAGAACGCTTAGGCGCACAATTATTTAATCGCACTACCCGCAATGTCACCTTAACTGATACAGGACAGGCATACTTTGATCGCTGTGTGCCACTACTTGATCAGTTTGATGAGCTAGAGGGCCTAGTGCAAGAACGCCAATCGGAATTGGCAGGTAGCATAAGAATTACCGCACCCACGGGCTTTGGTGGTAAGCAACTAGTGGAAGCTCTGCGCCCTTTTCAATTACAACATCCCAAAGTTCTTATAGATTTATATCTGTCCGATCATCAAATTTCCATTATTGAAGAAGGTTTCGACCTAGCTATTAGATTTGGTGGCCTAAAAGACTCCACACTTATTGCGCGCAAACTTATGGATATGCGTGTGGTGGTGATTGCCTCACCCGATTATTTAGCGGAGCATGGTGAGCCGACACATCCACAAGCCTTATCTGGCCATAATTGTTTATTACAAATGGCTTCTGCCGATCCTGAGCATTGGAAGTTTTGCATTGATGGTAATGTATCTTCGTTTAAAGTGCATGGCTCTTTTCAGGCCAATTCACCCCGTGCTGTAGTCAATATGGCCTTGGGTGGTTTGGGTATAGGCATGTGTCCCATGTATGTAGTCGAACCACATGTTAAGAAAGGCCGGCTAAAAATATTATTTGAAGATAAAGAAGCTTCTGAGCTCGGTCTCTATGCGATATATCCTCAAAGACGGCATTTAATAGCACGTATTCGAGCTTTAATTGATCATTTTACTGAAGTGTTTGAGCAATACTATTAGATAGTGTTTTTACTTTTCCTCCAAGGTATTTTTATTTTTTCTACTTGCAATTAACGAGTTAATTGCCCTCCCCTCGATTTCTTAGTTTTTGCAACCACTCCCTAGGTGAAAGTCCAAGTTTCTTGCGAAACACACGAGCCAGTGCTGAACCATGTTCATATCCCACTTCATTAGCCACAAGATTAACAGATTTATCGAGCTTTAATAGATCCTGAGCAATGGCGATTCTAATATCTACAATGTAATCATTGGGCGTTTGACCAACCGTTTCTTTAAAGAAAGAAGCGAATTTAGAGCGCGACATAGCCGCCAAATCAGCAAGCATTTCCAAGCTCCACTGCTTTTGTGGGTGTTCGTGGATGGCTCTTATGACACGGGACAACTTAGGGTGCGATAAACCTGCCATTACGCCATATGAGAGCGTCCCCTCACTAATAACATGCCGCAAAACTTGCAATAAGAATATATCGGTTAATTTATCAAGCATGGTCTGGCGACCTTTTTGGTCTTCAAATGCTTCTTTAAATAACCATTGCGCAGCTTTACCAATCGCTTCACTTGATGCTATTGGAAAATACATAAATTGCGGCAAGGCATTCACTAATTGTTCTTGGTTAGCAGAATCTAAACTAATGGCTGCACAGACTAAATTAGCATTATGAGATTCATGAGAGATAATGCGATGCAAGGTTGGCCCGGGAATATATATAACAGAAGGTTTATTTAAAACAACCTTGTGGCCATCATTTGTTAACACCGTCAGCACGCCAGATTTAAGCATGTGCATATGACCAGTCTTAGTTCCACCTAAAGCTTGAACACCGCATAAATTACCGCTAAAGAACACATCCGCATTAATGGATATAGCATTCAATATGTGACTTAATTCATCCATTTTTATCCCTTTGACTAAAGAATAAAGGAAGCGAGAGTAAAAAATACATAAATATATTTAACACAAAGCACACAATACATTCCAAATAAAATGGAACTACATTGGTTCCTTGCAATAAGACTCCAGCAGTCTCATCGCAACGACCTTAGCTTCATTAGCAGCATTGTAATCGTTGGTAGTATGAGCGTTTACAATCGCTCCATCGGATAGTAAGGCCATTTGTTTAGCAATAGTATGCGCATTTTCAAACTTACATTCACTTAGCAGTTCTTCAATAAACTGAATTACTAATTTTTTGTGGTTAGTGCAAGCGACATGGATCGGATCATCTTGTCTGGGGTATTCAGCAGAAGCATTGATAAACATACACCCACAAAAGTTATCGGAGTTTATCCACTCAGATAAGGCATCGAAATATGCCGATATTTTGGCAAATTTTACATCCACTTCTTGTTTTGATAATAACCGTGCAATAGTTTGTCGCAAGTTACTCATAAACTGCTCATCACGCCGTTGTAAAGCCGCGATAATAAGTTCATCTTTGGATTTAAAGTGGTTATACAACGTTTTTTTAGCAACACCTGACTCTGCTAACACAAGATCAATACCCGTCGCTCGAAAGCCCTGGCGGTAAAACAGCCGCTGCGCTGTCTCTACCAAATGCTCTTTTCTACTTGCCACCATAACCTAGCTCCTAATTATTTACTTACAGCATATTCGCAACTTATTTATCTACGGCTTACATCTATCCACCGCTTACATCTATCCACGGCTTAATTTGCATGTAACGCATCTGCGAAAAAGTATACAGATTAGTATACTTTTATATGAAAATGATGTCACGGGGAAATTTTTAAACAGTGCACATATATTTTTTTATCAAATAAAACAATAAGTTACGAATAAATCCATCAAAATAACTCAATATTGCCTTTGATCCAACTTGACATAGACAGAATTGTCTATATGATACCTCAAGTATACAGAACTGTCTCCCTTGAGGTATGGTTTGCAAGTGCCCTCATATATGCACTGAAACATGCCTCTTAAAACTATCCTTTTAACCTCTAATGAGAAGAAAATATTATGATAAAGCTATATGATTTTGAGTTGTCTGGTCACGCACATCGCGTCAGGTTAATGTTGTCTTTACTTAATTTAGAATATGAAAAAGTATCGCTGGATCTTGCTAACGGCGAACACAAGAAAGAACCCTATAAGAGCATTAACCCTTTTTCCCTAGTACCGGTATTAGATGACGATGGTGTTGTAATACGTGATTCTGTCGCAATTCTCGCTTACTTAGCCACCAAATACGGCCCTCAATGGTACCCTCAAGAGCCTGAAGCAGTGGCACGAATTCATGAGTGGTTATCTCTATCAACACGAGAAATTGCCGAAGGCCCAGGTAGAGCTCGATTAATTACTGTTTTTGGTGCCGATTTCGACCAAGCACTCACCATCGAAGAAAGTCACGCATTACTGACAAAAATTAACGATTTATTAGCAGATCAAGACTGGATGGCAATAAATGCACCAACCATTGCTGATATCGCATGTTATAGCTATATTGCTCACGCCCCCGAGGGAAAAGTATCTCTTGACAACTACCCCAACATCTTGCGTTGGCTTGCGAAAGTGGAAGCTCTTGAGGGATTTATCCCGATGCAAAAAACAGCGATAGATAGTTAATCTATACATTTAATTCACTACATTAAGCCTATATAGGAAATATTATGAGCGCTGAGATTCGTAAACCCCTACCGCCGTTTACTGCTGAAACGGCTGCCCAAAAAGTACGTATGGCAGAAGATGGATGGAATAGCCGTAACCCTGAAAAAGTATCTTTAGCTTATACCAAAGATAGTGCTTGGAGAAATCGGGCAGAATTCATTAATGGTAGAGAAGAAATTCAAACATTCTTAACCCGTAAATGGGAAAAAGAGCTGGACTATCGTTTAATTAAAGAATTATGGTCTTATACTGATAATCGCATAGCTGTACGCTTTGCCTATGAATGGCGAGATGATTCAGGGCAATGGTATCGAGCTTATGGCAATGAAAATTGGGAGTTCGACGAAAATGGGCTGATGCAAAAGCGCTTTGCAAGTATCAATGACCTTCCTATTCAAGAGTCTGATCGTAAATTTCATTGGCCCCAAGGTCGTCGCCCAGATGACCATCCTAGCCTTTCAGATTTAGGCTTATAATTAAAGGCAAAATAACGAGTGTCCGATAACAGTTAAGACTATCAGGCACTCGCTAAAAAATTAATTTACAGTTAACAATTTACAAAAAGATATGTTGCATCATAACTTTATGAGCGACTGGCGATTCTACAATAGAGAACATTTAATTATTTTTGATTAAATTGTTTATACAAAAACTACACACCAAGATCGACTATTTAAAGAAAAAACCTCTACTACTTATCCTCAAATAAATTCATTTATTACATATTAGACCTTATATTTTCCTTCAAAAAATATTTCACAAGTCAACAACGGCTAAGCATACAGCTTATATACTTAAAAAATCGCACTGCAGAATTAACAAAAATTTACAAAAAAACAAAACCTCAAAAGCACATCAAAAATAAAAATTGTCGCCAAAAAATTAACTAAAGAAATTAATTTTATTGCAGTATTTTTCTGTTCTAAAAAGCAGAACATCAATAAAAATAATTTCCATATTTATAACCCAAGAAAAGTTCTTATTTAGAGTTATAACGTGTTAAAACTCACGACAAACAGCGTCTAGAGTTAAAATTTTTAGTTACTGAATATCTAGAAATAATAATGCTGGCAACATCCAGTCATTATTAACTGACCACTAAAAGAAAAGAGATTAAAAATGAAAAGACAGTTATTATTAGCGACAGCACTGACAAGTGTATTATTTTCTTCAGTGTTTGCTCAAGCCCAAACAAGAAAAAGCGCTCAACTATTTGAACTAATACCACAGGA
Organism: Agarilytica rhodophyticola; assembly: GCF_002157225.2. Classification (NCBI taxonomy): domain Bacteria; kingdom Pseudomonadati; phylum Pseudomonadota; class Gammaproteobacteria; order Cellvibrionales; family Cellvibrionaceae; genus Agarilytica; species Agarilytica rhodophyticola. The sequence goes on along the minus strand of NZ_CP020038.1, from coordinate 3,324,657 downwards.
GCAAGTGCAAACCTTCAGTAAAGACGCCACTATAACAACGCTACAGAAAGACGGCAGCACACGTTTTTTGGGTCAGATAAAATTAAACACAAAGATGATAGACGGCGCTACTAACGATATGTATTTGCCTTTTGGGCCTGGAATGGTGTTTCCAGTGAAGCTTTCAAACAGCTATTGGCTAAACTCAGACTACCAAGTATGGGCTGGCGCTGTTGAGATAGAAAATATAAGAAAATATAATAACAAGAACCCCAACCGAGCTGTGTTCGTAAGAAATAAAGATCGAGTCTTTGGTCAAGTAAATGTGGATGGCCGCATATTTGAAATTATGACCATGGAAAACGGGAAACACATGGTAGTAGAACGGGACTTTAGCCAACTAGGCATTGCCGATGATACACCGGCAGGAGAACTCCCCATCGAGGATAACTTTGCCAGCAATAATATACTTACAAGTGCAGCCGCAGCTAGATCCAATATACGCGTACTACAAATAGCATCTGCAACAGTGTTAAATAGATTTGGTAAAAATACGGTTAGAGATAGAATGAGCTTTTTTCTAGCCCAAGCGAACGATGTTTACGCCAATAACGGTATCGATATTGTATTACGAGATGCTGGTAGAATTAGTTCTCGAGTGGCTGAATTGGCTAGCGTTACTGCGAATGTTATTGGCCTTCGAGATCCCAATGACGGCTTCCTGGATAATTTTGCCGGACGAGTACGCGATAATCGATCTGCCGATATTGTTGCTTTGATTACGGATAATGATGGTGATCGACTGTGTGGCCGGGTCAACGATATCGGTGGCGGTCAAAACAATGGTTTCTTCGTAACACGTCATACATGTACAGGATTTACATTCGTACATGAGATAGGCCACCTGTTCGGCGCAAGACATGATAACGACCCCACCCAAACACCTTTTGCTTTTGGTCACGGTTTTGTTAATGCTGGGGGAAACTTTAGAACGGTCATGGCTGTTAACAGCAACCCACAACCTCGCATTGGCTTCTTCTCAACAGATGATCAAAGGTTTAATGGTGGTATATTAGGCAATGCTAGTGTTGCTGATAACGAAAGAGTCCATCAAAGGCGCCGCAATATTGTTGCTAATTTCAGATAAAAACTAATCATAAATTCAATTGTCATTTCGGCAATTGAATTTATTTGCTCAATAAAAACTAGGGCCTGTTCACACTAATTTAACCGCTCTTGTTTGCACTCAAAGGGCTGGTAGCATTTTTCCGCCTAGCGTCGTGAACAGGCCCTAATATAAATAAACTTTATAGAAAAGGCATTACACCATCAAGCTTGCCAAAGCGAGATAAGTCTTGGGCAAGCTTCTTGCTCAACTTAGCATTAGTAATAACAGGAGCCCTATTTTTATCTACCTCATAGTTTGTTTTTTCCAATTTTTTTAAGAAGCTGTCATTCTCAATATGGCTTGTGTCACGAGTACAGCACGATAGTTCAGCAATTTCAAAGACGCTATTGTTTTGACTAAAACGCTTAAATCCCATATAAGAAAAATGCTCCTCGACTTCTCGATCACTCTGATAAATCAAAGCTTCCATCAGCTTAAATAAGAACTCATTAATACTCGGCTTTTTTAACAAAAGTGTAAAACAATATACACCCGATTCTAGTAACTGCGTTTTCTTTGAAGTAGACAAGTTTATGTCCACCAAGATATCCCCATTTTTTCTCTTTTCGATGTCGACTATGTTAAACTGTCCAGAGTCATATTGTGTATGTAATAATAAACGGCGAACATTTTTAACAAAGTCATCTATGGACATTCCCTTTTCTTCTACTTCTAATAAACTCGCATTCTTTGCCATAAGAGGAAGATCGTGATGATTACTAAAAGGTGTTGTCTTGGATTTTTTTAAAGATAGTTTAAATAACTCTCTAACTTCATGCTCCCGAGCTTTTTTTAAAGCTAAAAATATTGTCTGAATTATCTCTGAGGTTGGTAATTCAGGTTCTACTCGCCACTTGCGACCATAGACAATTTTTTTCTGCGACTGTTTTGACAGACTAATATAGTTGTCATAACCAATAATACCTATCTGAATATAAATGTTATCGCCTTCTGAGCTCGCAAAAATAAGATAACTTTTATTAAAGTGGCAATTGAGTATAATATTTTGGACAGACTCCAGAGTATGTTTATAACGCAAATAATGTTGCGGAATGCAGTTTTTTCCGTTTTTTAATTTAACTGATGGTGCATACTCTAATGCTTGTTCTCCTTGTTGTAATACCATTGGCTTTGATTTTATCGACATAGATGCAACCTATTCAGAAAGAGCCATAATTGCTGAATCTAGCACAAAGCGGAATAGCGGGTTTTAAAAAGCCCAAAATTTTCATACTTACTTCCTCAATTACACATACCGAGCGATTTTTTTAAAAACGTATAGGCATCCTTCCCATACGCCGGTTATGCAAGTAACCTTAGTTAAAGTAAGTGGCAGAAGCCACGTGAGCTACTTTAACCAAACTAACCAATATAAATGATCCCATTAGTATCCAACTTGCAACTGTTAGTAACAAGACACCAGATAGTGATATATAAACGAGCGACATATGCAGTAGGTTCGTACATGTCTTGGCATACTTTTTTTAGTGTGAAAAATAGACCAAAAGGCAGTTTAAAACACAGGTTTACTGCAGGTAGAAGTGGTTTCAATCTGTATTATTGAAAGCCTGTTATCAGTATTTAACTGGCATAATAGGCTGCTAAAAGAAAAATCTCAGATATTTCAAGCTCAATCCATTAAGGTCAAAATGTATATCTTATATCTATCCCATATGTTGCGGGCTCATCCACTCGAACAAACACTGTACCGAAGGTAGCGAAGCTAATGGATTGTACTTCTGCTATATGTTTATTATCTAATACATTACGCCCCCATGTGGCTAATTCCCAATGTTCATTTTCCGATTGCCACGTCATACGAAGGTTAAGACGTTTACGTTTATTACGATAACCTTCGATAATATTATCGAATATATCGAGATGATTGGGCCTCAATTCTGGATTGTTCTCCGCATAAATATAGTCCCCATGAACAACCAAGCTGCCCAATGGAATATCCGGAGTCCAATCAAAACGGACGGTAAAAGACTCATCAAACTTTTCTATCGCACTTTCACTCCTAGCAAGCGATAGATTTCCGGTAGCATCAAAAAACGCAGGAAAGCGTACTTGAGTATTCATATAGTTAGTTACTAAGCCTAAAAATACACTATCGCTAATTACCCAATCTAAACTTAATTCTGCCCCTTTACTTTCTGTATCACTGTTTATAACTCTAAAAATTGCCGCAGTTTCGCCAGGTTCACGACTATTGACTGTACGCTGCAGCCCCTCTATATCAAACTGGTAAAAACTCAGCTGACTGCGCAACTGCTTATTAAAGAAGTCACCTTTAAGCCCTATCTCATAATTAGTAACCTCTTCAGGTTCGATCGGAAACTGGGCACTTCTTACATCCAAAGTATCAAAGCCTCCGGACTTATAGCCAGTAGAGTACGAGACAAAAGTCATAATATCATCGCTAAAGAAGTAATTTGCAACTAGCCTTCCGGTAGTTCTCGACCAGTTTTGACTCGCGCTTAAGAAATCCTGCTGCGCTAGCACTATATTGTTGGTAATGCCTAGGCCTGAAAAAGTCTGAGCGAATGAACTCAACGGCGTTTGCCATGTAAAGTCTTTATCATCATTGCTGTACCTTAAGCCCGCAGCAATGCTAAATTTTTCAGTAACAGCGTAATTAATATCGAAATAAGCTCCAATATTGGTAAAGTCTCCACTGCTAATACTTGTTTCATTATAGATCTGACCGGAAAACGAAGGCCCGAAAAGCAAGGGTAGTTGTAAGCCAACAGCAACCATTCCATACTCCGCATCCGACTGGACAAGAGGCCCAATACCCAATAAACTCGTGAACGTAGCCCAGTCATCAGGATTCCATAAATGATCAATACGATCTAGCAACGCTAATGCTGTATTACCCGCGCTAGTGGCTATAGCAGTTCTTAAGGTATCGTCATTCTTAACTCCGTTGGTGACATTTCGTAACAACGAATCTGTCTTCAGATTAGTCGGTACTTTTTGAAAAACATTTTCTTGACTAAAGTTAATACCCGATACTAAATCTAACTTATTTCGTACAAAATTAAATTGAATTTCTGTATAAAAAATATTTGAATCTTCAATATTATCCGTATCAAGATATCGAGTAACATCTATTGTTCCATCTTGATCAGCACGATTGGTGGTCTCGAAATCTCGATAGTTAATGATATAATTCATCGACCATTGATCATTAAATATATGATTGATTTTACCACTTACAGAATACATATCTCGTGTTTCTTGTCCATTGACAACGTCATTGGCTACTCGATCATTAAAAGGATCTGTACTCAAAGCAAAGGCACTCACACCAATGGCTTGTGGAGGTGCCTGATCAACATGATCCCAATCATAAGAAATCTGCAGCTGCGTTTGTTGTGATATATTCCATAAAACCGAACCACGTGCAGTAATAGAATCCTGATTGCCAGGGTCACCTCCCGATGGGCCAATATTATCAATAAATCCATCTCGTTGATTACTCAAGATATTAAAGCGGGCATAAACTTCATTACTTATGGGAATATTTAACATCCCTTCAAACCGGCGTAAACCTAGGTTAGCAATTTTCGCACTGATAAAACCTTCGGGCTTATCATTTGGTTTGTTGGGTATAATATTGACAACACCCAAAGCGGCGTTACGTCCAAACAAGGTTCCCTGCGGCCCCTTTAATACTTCAATCCTTTCTATATCAGAAAATGCGACTGTCGCACTTGCCCTTGGCACATAGGCACCATCGTAAAAGGTGGCAACAGAAGGATCACCACCGACACTGATGTTGGATGCTTCAATTCCACGAATTGAGATACCCGCTTGTGTCACCTGCCCTTCTTCAATCTCTAGACCAGGAATATAATTATGAATATCTATTAGAGAGAGTGCACCCGTTGTTTTAATATCTTGTGTACTAAAAGTATTAATAGCAATAGGTACATCCATCTGACTTTGAATACGCTTTTGTGAGGTCACCAGTACTTCTTCTAAAACAAAACTTTCAGTTTCTTGTGCATCAACAATAGCAGATAAAAAAATACACATGCCGATCATGACATTCAATAATAGTGGCTTACTTCTTAAACTTTCCTTATCATGAAAGAGAATAATCATTGAATTTCCCACCTTTATTTTTATTGTTTATTATTTTTTAAATATTAAAACATCCGTATACATCCTCTATTTTTCTACAACCATCAGTGTGAACAGGCCATAGCAAACCTAATATTTTAACAACAATTCTTCATCGTTATGCTTGATATATATTTCTTTAGCGCCAAAATCTGTAACACTGGATTCATTGTCATAACGCCTATAATTTGACGTGCTTATCACCTGACGATTAACTTTTAATGGCCGCGACCAACCAGTATCTATAACACCTATGGAAGGAGAATAGTAATGTATGTTCAACCCCCTAAATATCAGGGTCGCTTGCTGTATTAGATAAACAAAATTATTAAAACAACCATAATCCTGCTGTCTTCCCATCTCTACTAACCATATATTCTTATAGCCATGAGAAATTATCTCAGCACCCCGATATTCGCCTTCTTGTTGCCAAAAATAAGGATTACGGGAATATAGTGCGATATAGCCTTCATCTTTTTTACCAAATATCCAGCCATTTCTCTCAATCACATGATCAAACCTGTTACTGGGGAAAAAAGCATGAGTAAATTTTATTTTCTTTTGCAAAAGGATTGTGGGAATACAAGGTGTATTATAAATAACTACAACAACATTTTTATGCTGAATCGCCTTGGGCATGAAACCATTACCATGCCAGTAGGCATTAGGTGCTTGCATCCCGTAGCCTCCTGGATGGGTAGTAAAGCAGACAGCCTGATCGTTAAGGGTTGCCTGCCATATGTGCTGTTGATCGCCGCCATAACCCTTGCGATAGTTTTGGGAGGTGCTAAGCATGTAATCAGGAGTGCGATAAGTATAAATATTGTTTTCGCTCAAAACATTACGCGACATATCCTTACGTAATAGCCAAGCAATTATTGTAGTAAGACCTATTTTATCACCAAATTTTATTGCTTTCTTAAAGGGAACAAACTCTAAAAAGAATTTATTCTTCCACCAGTTGAATTTATCTAACAATAAAACCATATGTGAGAAAGTACGTGGATGACAATAACCACCGAATAAAAGTAAGCCCATGGCACTATCAAGATCTTTGTTACCATATCCCCACTTCGCCGCATCTTTGAAATTAATACTCACGCGTTGCTTATTAATCCATTCTTTTTTTTGATTGTCATGTGCAATATCAATAATAACTTTAGGAACACGATACCCTGTGCTAAGGGTGAACATAACCGCACTCATATTATCCTTATTAGCGAAACACCCCATACCAAATAATAATTTAGCAGTATCACTGGTAGACTCCACATAAGGGTTTATTTTTTCCTTAGTGTAGGTGCGTCCATGAGTGCAGGAAAACATTCCATAATAACTATTGATCGCCATATCATAGAGCATGAGATCAATTATTATTTGTGCCCGTCGGGAAACTTCATAGTCATCTGAGAAATCCACTAAATTTAATAATGGTGCAAAATCTTCATCATAGTAAACATTGGAAAGCCATTCACTAAAACCAGTAAAAAAACGCATCTCCAACCATTTTTCAATACGTTTTTTTGCCTCTTGCTTTTTATCTTTCCCTAGTTTATTAGAATTTTTAAAAATACTATCGGGAAATAGCTGACCTGCCAAAAACTCATTAACACTGAAAATAATGTGGTGATTCTCAGTCCAATAACACATAGAATCAATACCGGGTTCATCAGGCCAATATTTAAAGTTTAAAATTGTTTGTTTAGACTTTTCACGAAACTCATCAGACAATAGCCCATTATCGAAGAATTGGTAGTACAAGCGAATAACACCTGTCAATAAAAAGTCGGCACAATCACGTCGTTGATCAATATAGTCTAAGGTAGAAAACAATAAGCGTTCGTGTATAGGTTGATGATATTGCTGCAGCCTTATTAATTCATAGAAGAAGCATTTAATGGAGTCAGCACCGGGATTCTTCAACACATGAGAAATAAAACATGCCTTCCTTTGCTCATAAGGTTTAGCAAAAACACTCTTCGAATATCGATCTTCTACTCTGTATAGGGGGTAACCTTCAGGTGCTTTACCTACGTTACTTAACTTAAAATCTTGGACACTTGTAGTGGCAATAAAGACCTTATCTCGTGACATGGTATTCATGCCGAGAGAGATAAATGTGTTCTATTATTAATATATTCTTCGTAGGCGATAGCAGCAAAAATTAACGCGGCTATACCATAGGAAATATTCTCTCCTTTTTTAACATATTTATAGCCAGGATAAGGGCCGTATTTTAAACGATAGGGCATAAGAAACATGGGAATTGTCCAGCGACTAATTTCTGTCATATAACTTCCGTCGCTCTGATGGCGGACATTATCTAATACTGCACGAAATGCTTTTATCGCAGGTGTCGCAAATTCTTGCCCGAGATAACCTCTGCTTACTCCATTTAACCAACCCGCAGCGATAAGTGCCGTAGCACTAGATTCTCGATAATTATCGTTAGGTTTATTAAGTACAGTATCAAAGTAATAATCCGGGCGCTGGTAAGATAATAAAGCATAGGATACTTCATTTAATATTCTTGTAGCATAGATATCATCAACATAGTTTAAAAACAATGACAAACCTGCAACCACCCATCCGTTACCCCTTGCCCAGAAAATATTACGAGGATAAGGTCTACGTAATATTTTCCAATAGGAATGGTGGAATAATTTGCCTTTTGGATCTTGTAAGTAGTTGGCAAAATCGCGTGGTTGAGTTAATGCAAAATTCAATAAATTTTCATCTTTAAAATCTTTTGCTGCAATAGCACTGAAGACGCCGCTCATCATAATAGAGTCCACCCAAATGCTTTTGGGGTAGTCTTTAGCATCCTGACTATGCCCATTATGATTAATGAGATTACCGATAAGTCTCGGTTCGTATTTTAAGTAATGAATACCTTGCTGTGTCATGGCAAGATATTTAATATCAGCTGTTTTTTTATATAATTCATTCGTGATTAATACTGGTGCACAGGTGTCCGACTGATCCACCACGATACCTTTTTTGTAGTGGCAATCAACATAACTTTGATAAAAATGAAAATACCTTTCGTCACCTAGTAAATCGTCTAGTAGACTAAGGCTATACATAAGCAAAGCCTCCCCCCAATTCCAATTTAGGGATTCGGGCTTATGTTCTACAATATAGGTATCAGCGACTTTTGTCACACATTCTAAGTGGTGCATAAAAGCTCCAAATATTATTTTGTGTAGGTCAAAATCTCTTTTTCATCGTAGTATATTAAAAATACAACACCAAGTAGCGAAACCACAGCACCAACCATAGTAGCGAGACGGATTCCCATATCGTCTCCGATATCCTTGCCGAACAAAAGTAATGAAGTAAATATAATCATTCCAAGGCTACTACCACACTTGATGCAAAAGCCATTAATACCAATATACATCCCCGCTTGGTCATCACCATTTTTATAGGTGTCATAGGCAGCACAATCGGATGTCATGACATTAGGCAGGATACCGAAAGACGCTTGTGCAAATGGTGAAAATAAAATAACCAGAAGAAATAAAATATAGGGATGAATATCTGTCATACCAAAGCATGAAATAACCACGAAAGTCGTAGCAAATAGCAACAAACTAATTTTTAAAACATAGCTTTTGCCTTTGCTCTTTGCTAGCCGATTAATTAGTGGGTAACATGCGAGTGTTAAGCCGCCTATAACAACTGTCAAAGGACCTTGCACAAGGCCAGCATCCAACACCGCTAATACCGTAATAAAGTAGATCAAGCCCGCTTCGAAAATATATGTTGCGATGGTATAACTGGCATTACTCGCTAAAAAAAAGCGAAAACTCCGGTTTTGCATGACCTTCTTTAATGAAGGTAACATTTTGTGACTTTTTTTAATCGCGCCACTGGCAAAATCCCGTTCATCTATAAATAGCGCCGGCACCATTAGCGCTATGAAACCTAAGCATGCTGTGATTGAAAAAGTGATACGTATCGCCCAAATCTTTGAGACGCCGAACAAATTCATAACCACATCCCACATAGTGGGTGTAAAAGAAACAAGCAAAAATCCAATAAACCAAAATGCGCTGCTAATAGTACCCAAATCTACTTTATCGTCACTGGATTTGGCCAAATCTACCATGAGAGAATAAAAAGGTATCATATAAGACGTGAAAGCGACGGCACTCAATAGCAAGCAAACAAACAGCCAAACGACATTGTAATAACTGACTGCATTACTTATAGGAACGAAAAATACTAATACATAGAAAAAAGCAAAAGGCAGCGCAGCGCAACGCATGATAGGAATTCTTTTACCGAGAGGATGATTTAGCCGGTCACTAAAATTGGCTAGCACCGGGTCAAGCATGGCATCGAGAATACGACTAAGGGACATGATGACACCTAAGACCGTTAAACCAATAAAGAAACTTGTTTGCGGGATAAGATAGGCAATTCCCGCCTCTTTAGGTGGAAAAAAGAAATACACGAGGTAAAACATGTGCATAACAGTCAGCATGCCAATACCCATATTTCCCATGGAATAGATCAATTTCAGCTTCAGTGGCAACCCATTTACCTCTGTCGACACTGGTAGTGATACAGAAAAACTCATGGTTGCCGGCACACTAATGGCGAATTAAGCAATATTATTTCCCCCAGCGGTAAGCCGCTATGCAAACTTTTTTCTTAAAGCACTAAAAGCGCCATCCGTTCTTTCTAAAGCTTCGACAATATCATTGTGATGATGGGCTGCACACATAAACATATTGTGCCAAGGATGTAGGTAAACGCCTCTCTTAGCAGCTTCATTACAAAAAAAGTTATTTTTTTCCCACATGGGATCATTGTCAATCAGCACGAGAGGCATTTGGCAGGGCCCCGTCTGCCTTAGTTTAAAACCGTGGGATTTGGCTTGTTCATCGAGTCCAGCTCTAAATAGATCTCCCGCTAGCTTCATTTTTTCTATAGCCCCCTCTTCTTCAACGACCGCGATCGTTTCCAAACATGCGGCAAATGATACTGAAGCAAACCAAAAAGATCCTGTGGTATAAATATCTCCAGCGCCCTGTCTAAAATTGTTATTTCCTGTGACAACAGCAAGGGGATAACCATTAGCGATAGATTTACTCATGGCGCATAAATCAGGAGATACGCCAAGGGTTTCCCAGGTTGCTCCTAAAGTGAAACGAAAAGCGCAACGAACATCGTCGAGGATAAGTGCAGCATTTTTCTCATCACAAAGCTGGCGTGCAGCGTTAGCAAAAATGTCGGTTGGCCATTGCTGATCAACAAATACGTCATGTTTAAATGGCGATACCATGATGGCGGCTAAATCATCACCAGCTTGTGCCACTGCTTTACGCAAACTCGTCACATCATTGTAGGTATAGCTAATTTGGTTATCCCGTTCGCCCGCAGTGAAACCGACAGGCCCAGGAGTGCACCAACCACTAGCTCCATGGTAAGCACCATCGGCAATAACAAGAGTATTTTTACCCGTTTGTGCACGTGCGGTCATAACGCAGATACTCACAGCGTCGGTACCGTTTTTGGCAAAGATAACCCAGTCGGCATGCGCTATGTTAGCCTTTAGTTTTTCCGCAAGTTCGAGCATTAATTCAGAAGGGCCCGTAGCACAATCTATTTGTTGTTGTTGACGCGCGGCTGCCGCGTCAATCCGCGAATGGCCATAACCGAGTAAATTAGTGCCATAGCCGCACATAAAGTCAATATATTCATTGCCATCGGTATCCCATAGTCGACACCCTTTGGCCTTGGCAAAAAACTGGGGATGATTGGGCGATAAAGAGCTGGAGGCTTGATGACCGTATATACCCCGAGGAAAGGCTTTATTGGCTCGATCACGTAAACGTAGGTCATTATCTAGTTGCTGCATAGAAAACTTCCTTTCAATATTTTATTATTATTTCGCCAGCAGATATGGGTTATTAGCTTCCTTGCCAAGCGATACGCTAGAGCCAATTGATTACGCTAAAGCTCTAATTATTCGCTATCCTTGTGGTCTTGTTGCCCATAAGTTAGATAGGCATCAAGCACATGATTCATTTGAGAAGAGTTCAGCAGTTCAGGGCCGCCAATCGCAAGTGTCCCCCAGTAGCTATGTGCCATCTCCTCTACAATCGCCGCTAGTTTCATAGCGCCATCCAAATCAAAACCAATCGCCAGTTGTCCATGGTTAGCCATTAGACAAGCAAGAGATGTATCTAAAGCTTTTAAATTAGCTTCAGAAAGTTCTTTCGTTGCAAAGGTTGCGTACTCAGCCAGTGGGATCTCAAAACTGCCGCAAGCTGCAATCATGTAGTGCAAAGGCGGTATCGCTTTTCTTGCACAGGCCAAAATAGTGGCGTAAGGCGAATGGCAGTGAACCACCGCATTAATTCCAGGTTTATTGCGATAAATATCAGCATGCATCTGCCATTCACTTGACGGTTTCAATTGATCGGCTGGAGCTTCACCATTTAATTTCATATACACAATATGTTCAGGTAAAGTCTGATCGGGTGTCATACCTGTTGGCGTAATTATCATGCCCTCATTAACACGCAAGGATATATTGCCTGAAGTGCCACTGGTCAGTTTATTATCCACCAATGATTTTAATGCATCGATGACACGTAGGCGGTCTTGTTCGTTATTTTGGTAAGTCTCCATTAGCTCTTTCCTGCACTGGACGATGAGTTTGACCTACATCGTACCAGATTGCATGATTTTAAATGTAGTGTCATAGTCCTTTACCCCAGCATCTGAGCCGACGCCAGTTGCCACTTGTGCAGCAGTAGCGCATGCAAAATGGGCGGCCTGCTCGGCATTCATTCCGCGGGATAAAGCGACATGAAAACCCGCACAAAAAGCGTCACCACAACCACTGGTATCGACTACTTCTACATTTTTTATAATCGGGATATATTCACGTGCACCAGATCGTGTCGCTAAAAAAGCGCCCTCGCTTCCACACTTTATTAGACAACCTTCACACCCCTGCTCTAAAAATACACTGGCAGCTGCTTCGACTGTGGTTTCACCTGAAATTTCTATTGCTTCATCAATGGAGGGCATAAAAAAGTTTAAGTAAGGCGCTAAGGCTTTAACAGCTTCAGGCGTTTGCGAGCCAGGGGCAATAAGGTCGCCAGTTATTAGCGCACCGTTTGCACGTGCTTCAGCGAGTATATCTGCGGCGACGGCGCCATCTAAATTAAATAATAAACCTATCCCACCCCAATGGAGATGCTCAGCACTGACAATACACTCTCGCGCACGCGGGTCTATTTCCATCATCAAAAAGGCGCCAGGCATGTGCCAATTTGGACGCTTGCCCTCACGATTTATCGGCAAGATTGTAGCTGCGCTTGGTAAGTCACTGCGACAGGTGACTAAGGAGATGTCTACCTTCTCACGTTCCAACTTTAAACGGATCATATGACCTATGTCATCGTCAGCAATCGCGCCAACAAGTGTACTTTGCATTCCCATACGAGACGCAATAACCGCTGGAGCAGCAGCGGTACCGGCGGCACATACATGAATTTTTTCTATAACCTCAGTATTTTCTTGGTCAGGGATAGATGAAATCGGATAACCCAGTATATCTAAAATAGTGACGCCCACACTTACAAACGATGTACTCATACTGCTCTCCGGTCAAGTGTAATTTTGCCTGCCATAAAGCCATTGTAAAAAGTGATTCAATAAAAAAGTAGTTCCAAAAAAGGCAAAAAGTGGTCAATTTCAGCCAAATTATTTAAACTGCAATAGCGCATTTTAAGAGATGATTAAAAAATATCTTAGCGAGGAATTTTTGTCTGCTGAATTATAAATAAAATAAGTAAATAATTAGAAGAATAATAAATGAGTATTGATAAAAAATGCATCGCACCATTTATGTTTAACCTTGTGGTCAGAGTATTTGATAACAAAGGTTTAGACACAGAGGGCCTCGTACATGAGCTCGATCTCCATTTGTCAGATTTGGCAAATCAAGATACACGCATATCCTATAGTGATGCTTTAAAGATTATCGATAATGCTTATGCGATTAGCCAAGACCATAGTCTTGGCATCACTATTGCCCAAGAGCTTAATATTAGCGACTGGGGTATGATGGGCTACGCTGTCATAAGCTGTGACAACTTGTGGGACTCTTTAATTGTTGGCCAACGCTATAATCGCGCAGCAACACGCTTAACTAATAATATTGTCAACCAGGGAGCATCTGAATTCAGTCTCCAATCAATGCCACTATACAAGGCCTGTGGCAAGGAGCGTTTTTTGATAGAAGAAGATCTAGGTGGTGTAGTGGGCATGCTGCGCCGTTATTTAGGGGATAACATAAGCCCCAAAGAGGTTCATTTCAGCTATCCAGCGCCTGAGTATATACAGCGTTATCATGCACATTTTCGCTGTCCGATAAAATTTGAACAAACATATAATCGCATTATTTGGCCTATTTCAGACCTTAAGCGCCCTCTTCCCCTACGCAATCCCGCGGCCACTAAAATGGCAATTCAGCACTGTGAAAAATTAATTGCCGAAGATGAAGAGCCGGGAGGCATTGCCGAACAAGTACGCGCACAATTAGCGCAAACACCAGGCGAATATCCTTCGATAAAAGAGATTTCTTCTCATTTCAACATGAGTGAAAGTAGTCTGCGCCGTGCACTTAAAACGTTCAATACATCATATCAAGAAATACTAAATAATGTACGCAAAAAATTAGCCATTGAATACCTAAGTACTTCAAATCTCAAATTAGAAGATATTGCCCTACTTCTGGGATACAGTGACCTTAGCAATTTTAGGCGTGCTTTTCGCAGCTGGACAGGAAAAGCGCCGGTGGAGTATCGAGCGAAGAAATAAATTTATACGCTACTTTTATATATTGACATAACAAAGCCCTAGTTATCTTGAATGTTAAGATCGTAGTTGTCAAAAACCTCTTGGTATTTTGATATGGCATTTACACTTAAATAAGGTGTCATTTGAGCTAACAGTTTACTAATGCCTTTACCATGTTCGGCAATAAAGGCGGGATTATCAATGGCAATTTCGGTTTCGTTAGCCGCGGTTAATTCACAAAAATTTTTCACCATTGCAAAAGGCAAATGATAGTGCTCGCCAGTGAATCGATTTTTAAAAAGCGGATTATCCTCAACACCTATTCTAGTGAAATAATATTCACGGTCGCAGGCACAGTATTGATAAACAATTTCTTCTGCTTGTTTACCAATAATAACCGCAATTGTATTTCGCTGGTCGGTGCCAACAAAATTCTCATCGAATCCTGCTGTTCCATAAGCAGCATGGTATAGCCCCGCATCTTGTAACACTGAAGATGCACCCCATTGTTGCAACAATTGCTTCGTGCCTAATAAGTGCTCGGTTAAAGTACCGTCAAGATGTTCAAACTCTCCGGCGCCTAGTTCTGCAAGCTGATTAAATTTTTGATTTGTCATTTTTTACCTTATTTTGTTTATACCCTAGGCTCTTTCTTATAATTTAAATAGTCTCTCGCTGTTCAAGCAAAGCAAATATAGTCGACTTAAGAATTTGTGCTGCGTAGTTTTGTGGCATTACCTCTTTGGTGGTGACGGCTAACTGATAAGCTCCAGCGATGGCAGCAAGAGCAATACCCGTAACATGCTCCAGGAGTTCTTCAGAGTACTCTTGTTGACTATGCTGAGCGTAGGCTTGGAATAAACTGATTAATTGACGTTTATTTTTTGCCACAATTATCTGGTAGTGAGCCTGAATTTCTTTCTGTCTTATTGACTCCGAGCCGACGATCACCCAAGCCACCACAGCATCTTGATCCGCGCCTTTTCCCATACCCAAGGCAGCATCGATATAGGCTTCAATACGCGCTTTAGGTGTATCTGCCTGCTCTGCCAAAGAGCAATAGCGATGCTGAGCTTTTTCATCCAAGTACTTAATAAGCTCTATAAAAATCTCTTGCTTGGTTTTGAAATGATAATGAATGAGACCACTGCGAAGTTCTGCTTCTTTGGCAATCAGTTGAATAGAAGCGCTTTCATAGCCACATTTAGCCATTACTCGCAGCAGCGCCTGTACAATTTCTAAACGACGCTGAGCCTTGTTCGAGGGACGAGGCATAACATTTACTCTCAATAAAAAATTTTAGATCTATCTTACCACAGTAAATTGGTTATATGCCCAAAATACCTTGACAGCAAAGACCCAAAGACGTATAAATTGGTTAAACGACCAATTTATACGTCTTAAGGCCACTTGTACTTAGGTATTGAGCCAATGCAACAAGCGATAAAAGCAGAACTAAGAGATGAATGGATAAGCCTTTGTGGTGAGCTATCAGAGCACAAAGGGTGCGCTCAAAGATGGTTTAACACACTGTGTAATGCCTATGAAAATCCGCAAAGAAGCTATCATAACCTTGCGCATATTAAGCAGGTGCTCGATATTGCCAAGGCACATAGAAGCTATTTTTCACAATGGCATAGCGTGTTTTTTGCTAGCTGGTTTCACGATTTTATTCAAGGACGTGGACAAAAAAACGAAGTTCTCAGTGCACAGCTTGCTACCCGAGCATTGTCGGAATTAGCGCTGTCACCGGAGCTTATCGAAAACACTCGTCAGATGATATTAAGCACTAAAGATCATCTCGTAAAAGAAAATTCAGACTGTGCGCTTTTCGTAGACTGTGATCTCTCAATTCTTGGGGCAACACCAGAGTTGTATGAAAACTATAGTAAGCAATGCCGTTTAGAATACACCGTCTCTAATTTTAAGTACAAAATAGGACGACGTAGGTTTTTAACAAAAACTCTTGCCAAAAAAAGTATCTATCAAACATCATTACTTGGTGATCAATTGGAACACAAAGCACGAGTCAACATTATCAATGAATTGGAGAATCTATAATGACACTGTGCGTCCCTGCTACAAATACAGCTCTCTCAGTAGTTGATCTCTTACCTCAGCTGAAAGAAACATGCCTTATTGTAAAAGGTTTATTTACACCAGAAGAGTGCCAAAACCTTAAAAAGCAAGCGATCAAACACGGTTTTGCCAGCGCTCACCATAAGTATCCCACAAGTTATAGAAATAATAGTCGAATTGAAAAAGATGATCCCTTACTTGCCAATATTCTTTATAAAAGGTGTCAAACATTCTTACCTAAAAAACTTAAGATTATAGACCAAGAATACACTCCCAACGGCCTTAACCCACGTTTGCGTTATTGTCGATACTCTCGCGGAGAACAATTCTCGATTCATCGAGATGGTGTCTTTTATCAAGATGACAATCATCAATCAAAATTAACATTTTTATTATATTTAAATTGCACCAATGAATTTAAAGGAGGTGCAACCACATTTTATCAAGATCAGTACGGGGAAAAATTATTAGCTAGCTACACTCCAGAAGTTGGTGATGTGGCTATTTTTGATCACGGCATTTGGCATAGCGGCAATACAGTAACCCAAGGTAGTAAGTATATTCTCAGAAGTGATTTTATATACAAGCAGTGTATCAACAAGAATTCTATAGAGAATACATCATCGCAACATAAAGGCTATATATGGAATACTCTCGCAGTTGATAAAAATGTATTTGCCTCAGCATCAAGGGACAAAAGTATAAAATTATGGGATAGACAACTAAAATGTCTACAAACTTTAAGGCAGCATAAAAACTCGATTTTTAACTTAGCCGTTGATGTAAATAAAAATCTCTACGCCATTTCAAGAGATGGTTATATGACAAAATGGAAAAAGAAGAATAGCCAGTATCAACTCGACTGGAAAATTAACACTCTACATCCTAGCGTATTAGACGTTATCGCGTTGGATAATAAAAATATTCTTACTTCGGGCTCCGATGGCATTATTAGAATGTGGCAAGAGCAAAAACAAGTGTCATCATTCAAATATCACAGGCAATGGTGCTGGTCATTAGTTGATCGAGATGGAAAAAGTTTTATCAGTTGTGATGCAGGCGGAGTCGTCAATATTATCAATATTGCAACAGGGGAACTAATCTCTAGTCAACAACTAAGCTGCGCGCTCAGATGTATGAAAATCTATAAAGACGATATTTTTATAGGAGACGAGAAAGGAAGAGTTCATCAACTGAGTACTAAAGATTTGGTGATAAAAAACACACAACAATTACATAAGGGGATTGTGAGAGACATAGTTACAAACGATAACGGCATCATAAGCTGTGGCGAAGATAATAAGGTGCTCTTATCTGATATAAAACTAAATAACGTGCGGGAACTTTATACTCACGATGATTTCGCAACTTCTCTAACACTCATAAATAAAGATGAGCTAATTTCTTCATCATATAGCGGTACTATAGTCAAAATATGCCTGTGAAAGAGAGAATGCTTTTCTACTTCTATCCATCGCGAAATAGTAAATTCCCGATTAAAGTGCCACACCTTACTTTTCACGCCAAAAAACCAAATTTAAGAAAATACAAAGCCCTACAATATTAACATAATACTTCTATCTCGTATAAACCGTCATATATGCATGAATATAGCAAATGCTTAATCTTATATTAATGCATTTCACATTGAGTAGTTAAATGCATTAAAACTTTCGCTTTTGTAGATTCACAATTTTTAACAAAATATCTTACTGTTTAGTTTAAGACAAAATAAATAATTATTTAACACACTTAAACAGATTAGATCTATAGAAATAGATTATATTAACAATTACTTAATACTTGTTAACATTAATTTTTAGCACAAATAAAACGATAAAATAAATATAAACTAAAAAAACAAAACATAGTGTCAGATTTTTTTACACAAAAAAATTTATTAAATAAAAGGCCATATGCACCCTATTGCTGTTATTAAGATGCACTTAACAATACGCACTTTATAAAGCAGATATAATTAATAAAAAATAATTTTATTCTTAACATATCTAGTAATTATCTAATAATTTATAAAAATCAAAATTGATGGCACCCTATTGTTTTATTAAAGCATTTAGATTATGCGAATTTGATACAGTACTCACTAAGACGTTAAGTATTGTTAACTGTTTTGCTTATATAAAACTACTGTCATAGCATTTGATTGCACTTAGTTATTTTTTAATAGCTAATTATCCAAGGAGATGTTTCTTTTCATAATGGAGGACACTATCAGTGAAAAATAATGTATTTGTTTTTTAAAATCTAACTCATCAATAAATCAAGCCAAAAACTATGACTAAAATTAAACTATTATTCAAAAGTTGCACTTCGATTTTTGTACTTTTCGGCTCAATTTCTTACGCGACGGAGGTGAATACTGCTAATGCTCCACCCGATCCGTCGGTGCCATCATTACCTTCAATAAAGCCTACATTACTGGCGGCTGCATCCAATAATTCGGCTGTCAATGCAGCGGCAGCAAATGACGAGCTTGTTAAAGCAGCAACCAAAGAAGATGCCGTCAGATTTTTAATGCGTACCACCTTTGGCCCTAAGGCAGAAGAAGTTGATGCTCTTATGGCAACGACCTATGAGACGTGGCTGGAGGAGCAATTCAATGAATCGCCTAGCTATCAAACCCGACCTGTTAGTAGATTAATCGATAACACCAATACCCCCGCCAGTGATCCGGGAGTACGTCAACGCTTAAGAACTGACGTTTGGTTTAACACAGCAATAAGAGGCGACGATCAGCTTCGTCAAAGAGTCGCCTTTGCACTGAGCCAAATATTAGTGGTCTCAGAAAGAGATACCAGTATACGTTTTCGCACGACCGGCTTAACCAGCTACCACGATGTCTTGATCCGTAATGCATTTGGCAACTTCAGGGAATTGCTTGAAGAAGTTACCTTACACCCTGCCATGGGCGATTACTTGGATATGCGTAGTAATCGAAAAGCCAGCGACGACGGTAACGTACAACCTGATGAAAACTATGCACGCGAGATTATGCAGCTATTCACCATCGGTCTAAATGAACTCAATAAGAATGGCACTAATAAGTTACGTAACGGAAAAGTAATTCCTACCTATAGTATGGATGAGGTTATCGCTTTTGCCCGTGTATTTACAGGGTGGAGTTATCCCGGTGTTACGATTTCCCGCAAACGCCCATTTGCTACATTTGCTAGAGCCAAAACAAATGATCCTAATGCCGATACAAAACCTATGGTGCCCTATGAAAGTATGCACGATCAGGGCGAGAAAAAGTTATTTAACGGCACCGTACTACCAGCAGGTCAAACTGCACGTGAAGACTTGGAAATGGCTCTCGACAATTTATTCCAGCACTCAAATGTCGGGCCTTTTATTAGTAAACAACTCATCCAACGTCTCGTTACCAGTAATCCATCACCCGCTTACGTAGCACGCGTAACTTCTGTATTTAATAATAATGGCAGTGGTGTAAGAGGAGATTTAAAAGCAACGATTAAAGCAATACTATTAGACCGTGAAGCACTTCTGGGTTATAAGCGAGCTAATTTCGGTAAGCTAAAAGAACCCGTACTAAAATTAACGCATATTTGGCGAGCGTTTGATGGACGCGGTACCGACAATCGCTTCCGCTACGACCAAGGCCCCGATGAATTAGGTCAGGAAATATTATCAGCGCCTTCAGTATTTAATTTCTACTCACCCTTCTTTTCAAAACCCGGTGCACTGGAAGATAGAGGTCTCGTTTCTCCAGAATTTGAGCTTTATGATGAAGGTAAAACTATCAGCATTCAAAACCGTCTTATCAGTTACGTTACAGATATGGTTAACGCGAATCCTAACGTGAATAAAATCGCATTGCGTTTTAACGATGAAAGACCTTTGGCGAGTGATCCCGCGGCACTAGTTGATCATTTCAATGAATTCTTATTTGCCGGCCAGATGTCTCGTAAAACAAGAGATATTATTATTAATTATATTACCCAAATACCACTCAACGACAACGGCACAACGCGTGTGCAAGAAGGCTTACTTTTTGCCGTTTTATCACCTGACTTCGCCTACCAACGTTAACAGAATATTTAAGGGTTATACTAATGTCTCAATTTAAATCAAAACGACGTGATTTTCTAAAATCTTGCGCTTCAACCACACTTGGAGGCGCAGGTGCTTACGCCAGTTTATCAAGTCTGGGAATGATGAACGCCTTCGCCCAGTCCAATAATGATTACAAAGCCCTGGTTTGTTTATTCCTTGGTGGTGGTAACGATGGCTACAATACAATTATCCCAACAGATAACAGCGCGTATCAACAATACTCTGATGCTCGTGGCCCACTGGCCATTCCTAAAGGACAAGTGCGTGCTATACAAGGTAGAGCATCCGATGGTAATTCCTATGGGGTTCACCCCAGTATGAGAGAAGTACAGGAATTGTATAATAATGGAGATTTGTGTTTTATTGGTAACGTCGGCTCGCTGATTGAACCAATCACACGTGATAATTTCATCAGTAAAAATAAGCAATTACCGCCCTTTTTATTTTCTCATAACAATCAAACACGATTTTGGCAGAGTTTAGATATCGATGTTCCCAGACCCCGTGGTTGGGCAGGAAAAATGGCTGACGCGATGATGGCGCATAATCAAGATTCACCTATCTCCATGAATATTTCTGTCGCCGGACAAAATTTATTTCAGTCAGGCAATAGAACTCAACCCTATATCATGTCCCGTAAAGGGGTCGGCAGGATGAATTTATTCAACCGCGACAGACGTCGAGATGAAGCACGTATTCCAGTGTTTGAAGAAATGATGTCCAATTCTTATCAAAATATTTATGCTAATGAATATGCTAAGACGGCACGTCGCGCAGAAGAGTTAAGTGTTTCTGTCGGTGCCGCGTTGGATGAAGTACAAACGTTCACCACACAACCGGCACAACCATCGGCATTAACAGATACTTTCTCTACTATTGCTAAAGTTATCGCAGCACGCTCTACTTTAAAAATGTCACGGCAAATATTTTTTGTGAGCCTTGGCGGCTGGGACACCCATAATGATCAACTCTCTCGCCACAGCGAATTGCTGTCTAATTTAAGTAAAGGGCTGAAATATTTTTATGATTTAACGAAAGAACTTAATGTTGCTAACAAAGTAACCACATTTACTGCGGCTGACTTTGGTAGAACGCTGAGCAGTAATGGTAGTGGTAGTGACCATGGTTGGGGGAATCATCAGTTAGTAATGGGTGGCGCTGTACGAGGTCGTAGAATTTATGGTGAAATGCCAGAACTAGATTTTGGCGGATCACTGGATGCTGGCCGAGGTCGCTTAATCCCCACTACGTCAATCGATCAATACGCCGCAACACTCGCAAGCTGGTACGGCTTATCAGCATCAAACGTTGCAGAAATATTTCCTAATTTAGGTAATTTTAATAATGTTGACTTGGGCTTCATGCGCTAGCGCTTGATTGTTTTGATCAAATGAAATAGATCATGGAAGGTGTTATTGACCAAGTAATCCAATAGTTCGCCCTGAACTATTGGATTAACCAAGAAAACATCATCAACAAGTTTGCCTGGCTAATTTAACTCTATTTTGTTGAGGTTATTCCTGCGTGCGTATGGCCAATCTTAATTCTGATGGTAACTCATCAAACAAGGCTTTAAATTGTCGACTGAAATAACTGTGGTCGGAAAAGCCGCTGCGATAAGCGATTTCTGAAATAGTGAGAGATGTATCAACAATCAAACGGCGAGAATTTTCCAGGCGTACTTCATTAATAAATTGATTGGGAGTTTTTGCCAAGTATTTACGAAAACGTCGTTCTAATGCGCTTACAGATAAATGGGCATGCTGGGCTAGCTGTTCCACTGTAATATTGTGTTGAAAATTTTCCCGAATAAAATCTACAGGACCTTTGATTTCTTCGATATCAGATAATATTTTTGCACTTGGCTCAAGATAACGAGTAATACCATACGAACCAACAATTTCACTTATATCGTTGTACACAGGCCTTTTAGATGTAACAAACCAAGCAATTCCTCCATCATCGGAAGTATTCATTTCCAAGCGCTCGGTCACTAACTCACCGGCCATCACTTTTTGATCATCCGTAATATATTGCTTCGCTAGATAAGCCGGTGAAAAAGCATAGTCTGACTTACCCTGAATATCTTTTAGGGATTTAAAACCAAAGCGCTCAATATAAATTTCATTGGCATGTACGATACAACTATTCTTATCTTTGATCCAAAATAATACATCAGGTAATAAATCAAACATCGAGATTAGTTGCTTAACCCCTATTTGCTCTAAGAATCTCGTGATATGGCTTCTGTCTGTCATGGCAC
Organism: Agarilytica rhodophyticola; assembly: GCF_002157225.2. NCBI lineage: Bacteria > Pseudomonadati > Pseudomonadota > Gammaproteobacteria > Cellvibrionales > Cellvibrionaceae > Agarilytica > Agarilytica rhodophyticola. The sequence goes on along the minus strand of NZ_CP020038.1, from coordinate 3,302,113 downwards.
TTTTAAATCAATATTTTTGATGTGTACAAAAATAACACAAACGCCGATTTTATTGCAATGAATGGCCGATTTTTTCATACTCTCTTCACATTAAATGGGTATAGGATGGCTGCAGGTAGTGAAATACATATCGATAGAAACAATCTCGATAATGGCGTTATTATGGTTTTGAGATAACTTCTAGCTAATTGGCGTCATTTCACACAATTATTATTATAAAAATAAATAGCAGCTTAATATGTCTAACAAAAAAATCCGTATGGGAATGGTTGGCGGCGGAGATGGCGCATTTATTGGTGCAGTACATCGCATTGCAGCACAAATCGATGGCGAAATAGAATTAGTCTGTGGCGCTTTTAGTTCTGACCCTGCAAAAAGTTTAGCCTCAGGGCGCAAATTATATTTACCCGAACAGAGATGTTACCAAAGTTACGAGCAAATGTTTGCAGGTGAAACAAATTTACCCGCCGCCGAAAGAATGCAGTTCGTAGCTATCGTCACGCCGAATCATTTACATTATCCCATTGCCAAACAAGCACTGCTCAGTGGTTTTCACGTACTGAGCGACAAACCTGCAACCTTTAATTTACAAGAGGCGATAAGCCTATCTGAAATTATTGTGCAAAGCGGTAACTTGTATGGTTTAACACATACTTATACGGGCTATCCGCTGGTTAAACAAGCTAAGCATATAGTGGCCAGCGGAGAACTTGGTAATATCACAAAAGTGGTTGTGGAATATTCTCAAGGTTGGCTAGCTAACAAAGAAAATGAAGACGGCAAACAAGCAAGCTGGCGACTAGATCCTAAACAAGCAGGCATTAGTTGTTGTGTGGGGGATATTGGCGTTCACGCAGCTAACCTTGCAGAATATGTATGCGGCGCACAGATTCATTCTATTTGTGCTGATCTCGGTTCTGTTGTTGCAGATAGACAACTGGACGATGACGCCATGGTATTGCTGCGTTTTGATAACAACGCTCGCGGCGTATTGCTCGCTAGCCAAATTTCCAGTGGTGATGAAAACGACTTGCGCTTAAGAGTATATGGCGATAAAGCAAGCCTTGATTGGTGCCAATTAGAACCCAACAGTTTGTGGTTAAAGTATAACAACAAACCCGCTCAACTTATTCGTTCAGGTGTGGGAGATTTTTGCCAAGCGGCCTCTTCTGCTATGCGCACTCCCGCCGGCCACCCGGAAGGTTATCTTGAGGCCTTCGCTAACATTTATGTCAACTTCGCTGCGCAGATTAGAGCTTTTGAAGCAGGACAAGTGAGTGACAATGACACATTTGACGTTCCAGGAATACAGGAAGCCATAAGAGGTATGGCATTTATAGAAAACACCGTAGAAGCAAGCCAATCTTCGCAAAAATGGCATGTTATTAATATTGATTCGAATAATTAACCATAAGGCAGTGAGTCAATGAAAAAGATACAAGGTCCTGCAATTTTCATCGCACAATTCGCAGGCGATGAGGCACCGTTTAATACACTGGAAGACATTTGTGGTTGGGCTGCTCAACTGGGCTTTAAAGGTATTCAAATTCCCTCATGGGATAGCCGCTACCTAGATTTGCAAAAAGCTGCGCAAAGCAAAGACTACTGTGATGAAATTAAAGGCATCGTCAATCAAGCTGGGCTAGAAATTACCGAATTATCAACCCATCTGCAAGGTCAGCTGGTTGCCGTTCATCCCACCTACGATAAAATGTTTGATGGCTTTGCTCCGGAGTATGTTCGCAATAAACCTAAAGCGCGTACCGAGTGGGCAATTCAACAAATGTACTACGCAGCGAAAGCCAGTGAGCACCTCGGCCTTAAAAATCATGCGAGTTTTTCAGGTGCCCTACTCTGGCCAACATTTTACCCATGGCCACAACGACCTGCAGGCTTAGTGGAACAAGGATTTGAAGAACTCGCGGAACGCTGGTTACCAATACTTAATGCATTCGATGACGCAGGGGTCAATGTCTGCTATGAATTACATCCAGGCGAAGACTTACACGACGGCATTACATTTGAACGCTTCCTCGACGCGGTAGATCAACACCCTCGCGCCAATATTTTGTACGACCCCAGTCATTTTGTTTTACAGCAGTTGGATTATTTATCTTTCATCGACTTTTACCACGACAGAATAAAAGCTTTTCATGTTAAGGATGCAGAATTTAATGTCTCAGGTAAATGTGGCGTCTATGGTGGCTATCAAAGTTGGGTCGACCGACCTGGGCGTTTTCGCTCTTTAGGTGACGGACAAATCGACTTTAAAGGCATTTTTAGTAAGTTAACTCAATATGACTACGATGGCTGGGCAGTTATGGAATGGGAGTGCTGTATTAAGCACCCTCTTACTGGTGCAGCTGAAGGCGCAAAATTTATTGCTGATCATATTATCACTCCCACAGAAAAAGCTTTTGACGACTTTGCCAGCGTTGATGCTGACAGCGCACTTAATAAACAAGTACTGGGTATAGGGTGAAACACATGAACGATCATTCTACCAATAGCTTAAAAGTATTTAACTTGTGTTGTATTGCGCTGACAGTCACGTCTATGACCTTTGCTATCCGGGCAGGTATTTTGGGACAGTTGGGTACACAATTTGGGTTAAGTGATACAGAATTGGGCTGGATTAATTCTATGGCCTTTTTGGGCTTTCCTCTGGCAATGATGGTTGGAGGTGCTCTTTACAACATGCTTGGCGCCAGAATGCTTGTTTCGTTGGCGTTTATATGTCATTTGCTCGGTTTAATACTTACCATTATTTCTGATGGCTTTTGGGGATTACTCATTTCCACCTTCCTAGTAGGGTTTGCCAACGGAGCTGTAGAGGCCGGTTGTAACCCGCTCGTAGCAGAGCTTTATCCTCAGGAAAAAACCCGTATGTTAAATCGCTTTCACGTATGGTTCCCCGGAGGCATCGTGATCGGCGCACTGTTATCAAAAATAATGACCAGCATGGGCCTAGGCTGGCAATGGCAGGTGGGAATCATTTTACTGCCGACTTTGCTCTATGGTGCCCTATTACTAAGAAGTACCTTCCCACAGTTTGATGCTGCAGAGCACTCGACAGTTTTAAACTTTAAGCACTTATTTTCGCCTATCTATTTATTCTTGGCATTATGTATGACGCTCACTGCTACCACAGAGTTAGGTACCCAACAATGGATAGAACGAATTCTTGGTGCAAGTGGTGCATCACCAATGATTATTCTCGCTATGATCACTGGGTTGATGGCCATCGGTCGCTACTTTGCAGGGCCGTTAATACATCGCCTTAACCCTGTGGGTGTTTTGTTAGCTTCGTCCATCTTTGCCGCAGCGGGAATATTTGCCTTAAGCCAAGCACAGGGGCTTATGGTGTATCCTTCCGCTATTTTGTTTGCGATTGGTGTTACTTATTTTTGGCCAACAATGATTGGTTGCGTCGCAGAATATACCCCTAAGACCGGCCCGTTAGGCTTATCTATTATGGGGGGCTTGGGCGTATTCGCCGTGAGTATTTGGAATCCGATTATAGGTAGTTGGATAGACACAGCCCGCAATCACTCCCAAGCACTTAACCTAAGCCCTGAAGCTGTGGAATTAGCTACTGGCCAAGCAGTATTAATTAAACTCTTTATTTTTCCTGTTATTTTGATCGTTGCCTTTTCTATTTTTTATTGGTGGATGAAAAAATCAAAGATTTTTTCATCAGAAGATACGCAAGCTGAGCACGCCACAAGCTCTGTTAACATGAATATTAAATAACTCACAAGGAATAAATATGTCTAAGAATAATGATCTTGTCGAGGATGCAACGAAACGTGAATTTTTATATCGCCTCGGAAAATTAGTGGGAACTGCCACCGCAGTAAGTCTAGTAGGCGGCTGTGGACTCTCTGAAGCGGCGCGCTATCGCCAAGGCTTAGTGGCTGATGAAGACAAAGGCCAAGTATTTAATCAAAGTGAAAGAGCTATCTTACATAGTGTCTGTGACGCTATATTACCGGAAACAGACACTCCAAGTGCCAGCCAGCTAGATTGCCATGGTTTTATCGAACACCAGTTAGCCCATTGTCATCCGATAGAACAGCAAAATAATTGCCGCAGCATACTACGTAAAATTCAACGCTGCAGTCGACGTCAGCATAGCAACGACTTTGTAAACTTGAGTCAAGATCAACAGCAGAATTTACTTAGAGATGTAGAAAATAAAAAAGGCTTCAGAGCGTCCGATAAAAGTAAGTTTCAATTTCTAAAAGCCCTACTTATCTATGGCTATTTCACATCAGAAATCGGTGCAAGTAAAGTGCTTAAATACGAAGCTATTCCCGATGGATTCAAAGGTTCCATCCCGTATCGCGAAGGTGATAAAACATGGGGCTCTTTAGGCTTCTATTAAAGTGCGTGTTTAAAGGCAATGTATTTTGTTTAACATAATGTATAAGAATTAGAACAATGACCAAAGTAAGCTACATAGAAGAGAGTAATGAAGAATTCGACGCTCTAGTTATTGGTTCGGGAGTTACCGGTGGCTGGGCGGCAAAAGAATTTTGCGAACGCGGATTCAAGACTTTAATGATTGAACGCGGCGGTATTGTAGAACATCGGCGCGACTACACCACAGAAAATAAGGGGCCTTGGGAATTTGCTAACAGATTGAAGGTCGACAATATACTAGTCGATCAGCAATATTCCGTACAGAAACACTGCTATGCATTTAATGATGCTACCAAACATTTTTTCGGTAACGATCGCGACCTGCCCTACACCACCGAAAAAAATACTAATTTCACATGGGTAAGAGCTAATCAATTAGGTGGCAAATCTTTACTCTGGCATCGGCAGTCTTACCGTATGAGCGACTATGATTTTAACGCCAACAAAGCAGATGGCTACGGCATCGATTGGCCAATACGCTATAAAGACTTAGAAAAGTGGTACCGTCACGTGGAAACACATGTTGGTATTAGTGGCACAGCAGAGAATTTACCTGAGCTACCAGATGGTGAATTTTTACCTGCGTTCGACATGACAGCTCCAGAGCTTTACATGAAAAAAATCGTCGAAACACATTATCCTGACCGAACAATGACGATTGGACGCTCTGCTCATTTAACAGAGCCTACACAACTTCATATTGAACAAGGAAGATCGCGTTGTCACGCCAGAAACGAGTGCCAAAGAGGTTGCTCTTTCGGTGCCTACTTTTCCACGCAAAGCTCAACCCTTCCCGCTGCTGCTAAAACTGGCAATTTGTCTATCGCTGCCAACAGTGTTGTACACAGCCTGATTTACGATGAAAAAAATAATCGTGTTAAAGGTGTTCGTATCATCGATAACGAAAATTTATCGACACGAGAATATTTTGGTAAGGTAGTTTTCCTTTGTGCCTCCACTTTAGGCACAACCCAGATTATGTTGAACTCCATTTCTAAACGTTTTCCCAATGGCATCGCCAATTCATCAGGTGTGTTAGGTCATTATCTAATGGATCATAATTATAATGCTGGCGCTATAGGCCGTATGGATGGGTTCAAAGACGAGTATTACTCGGGTAGACGCCCAACCGGCATTTATGTTCCTAACTTTCAGTACGAACCTAGACGCTACCGTAAAAACTATGTGCGCGGATATGCACTGGCTGGAGGTGCGCATCGAACCAATTGGCAAGGTGCTCGCTTTGATGAAGGTATAGGTGCCGATTATAAAAAGCAGTTAACCGAAGCTGGTGATTGGTGGTTTCGTTTTGCAGCGCAAGGAGAAATGCTACCTCGCTATGAAAATCAAGTAACTTTAAATAAAAACAAGACCGACAAATGGGGTATTCCGCAGCTACACATTAATTGTAAATGGTCTGAGAACGAAATTTTAATGATGGAAGATGCCGCTCAAACAGCAACAGAAATGCTAGAAAAAGCAGGCTTAAAAGATATCGAAAGTTATGTCTCCACAGATTCCACCTATCCCGGTCTGGCGATCCATGAAGTGGGAACAGCCAGGATGGGAAAAGACCCTAAAGATTCAATATTAAATGGCTTTAATCAATGTCACGATGTGCCGAATTTGTTTGTCACAGATGGTTCAAGCTACTGCTCTAGCGCCGTCGTTAACCCTTCTTTGACATTTATGGCGATGACAGTACGCGCAGTGGATTACTGCACAAAAGAACTCAAAGCACGACGAATATAAAGGTAATTATTATGCGACGCTATATTGTTGTTATGTTATTAATTCTGGGCGTTTTTGGCTGCTCAGAAAAAAGTACAATTGAAAATACAATAGAAAACAAATCGAGTGGTAACACTATGCCACAAATTAGTGTGCAGCTGTGGTCAATAAAAGAAGATGTCAAAAAAGATATTAAAGGGACACTCACGCAACTTGCAGAGATGGGATTTGATGGTGTTGAATTTGCCAATGAGTTTGGCAACTATGCAGATAAGCCAGAAGAACTTAAAAGCTTGCTAGACGAACTAAAACTTGTAGGCAGTGCAGCCCACGTTTCTTTTGAACAGTTAGACGATACAAATTTCGATAAAACCGTGGCTTTTTATCAGAAACTAGATATTAAGTATTTGATTGTTCCCTGGGATGAGAGAGCTTGGAGCCCCGATGGTATCGATACCGTTACCAAGCTTTTAAATGAGCACGCCGAAAAGCTTGCACAATATGGAATGCGTGTTGGCTTTCATAATCACCAGTATGAATTCGCTGATTATAAGGGTACTACCTATTGGGATTATCTGGCCAAAAATACGAGTGATAACGTTATTCTCCAGTTGGATGTAGGTTGGGTCATAAATGTAGGAAAAGATCCTGTAGACTATGTGAAACGCTATCCGGGTAGAACTTTGACGACACACTATAAGATTTATCGTTCGGAAGAAGAAAAGGACATGCCCGTTATTATTGGAGATGATGAAACGGATTGGTCGGCATTAATCAAAGCGAATATGTCTGTTGGTGGAACAGAGTGGATTGTCATCGAACAAGAGCAGTACCCTAAAGATTTAAGCCATATACAATCGGTAGCTAAATCTATGCAGGGACTACAAAAGATTATTAAAAAACTTTAGTAGACTTAACGAGAGAGCGGATATAGCAATGCGTACTTCGCTCTCTCGGCATCACTTATTTCAATACCTAAATGTTTAGCAGTACGAATATTTATAGCCCGATTGAGATTTTTCGACAACTGTACTGACGAATTATCTTCAAGTGTATTTTTACGACTTTCCATAAGTTCGAATAATTGCTTTCCCGTCGCGTTGTGATCGGCAAATAGAGAAAACAAGATACCTTTATTCACATCTGACAGATTGCTAGAAAAAACAATAAGCTTTCGCTTCCACGCCGCTTCTAGAATTTCTTGACGTAAAGCTTTAGGCACTGACTTACCGCTATAAGGCAACCATAAAGCTTCTTTAGATGCCACCTGCTCTAATGTAATTTCTTTGTATTTTAAGGCCGTTTGCGATATATCTTCAGCCGGATGCATAATCAAATTTAGGCCTAGGTTTTCCGCAGCTAAACGGGCCCTGTCCATCAACCATTGCTGATGAGCAGGGTTATAAATAACATGGACATGGCTAATATGCGGGGCAATATGTTTTAAATGTTGAAACAACTCTGCCGGTGATGGTGCCATAGATACACCGGAAATATTAGGCATTTTATCAGGATTAATAAAGGTAGCTCCGAGCACAAAAGAAATATCGTTATGCTGTTTGTAAAGTTTCTTAGCCGCTTTTTTTCCAAGAACAACAGCACTTCTGATCTTCCTCTGGTCTATCCAACTGGCGAGTTTGTTATCGTCACCACTTTTATCAATATATTCTTGATAAACCCCGGAAGCTTCACTTAAGCCAATAACTTTTTGTGAAATACTACGGTAGAGAGAATTCAAAGGCTCTTTTGATTGAGCATAAATAACACCTGTCGATGATGCATTAACATTCGACGTTATTGTAATGAAAAGAATTAAGTATACTGTTTTAAAACGCATACTCTAATCCAGCAACCGCATGTCGACCGGCTAAAGGTAGATCATTGGGGATTGAAACTGCGGTGCTGGGCTCTCTGGCGTCGCTGTCAAATAGATTTCTTACAGTTAGTGAAATATGAAACTTGCTGCTACTAAAAGTATAACGCGCATTAACATCGACCAAGGTATAATCATCGACCTCCTCTCGAATATCACCGTTTAATCGTTCTCGGCTCATGACTCGGTTCGCCTGAGCATATAGCTCCAATTGCTGTGTTACATTCCAGCGTGCATTAACAAAGAACTGATGATTGGGGATATTAGCGGCATCAAAGCCATTTCTGTCTTCGGCATCGATAAATGAATAGTTACTGGATATGTCTAACGATTTAATAGGAGACCAAATTACCTCTAACTCAATACCATTGCCATTTTGCTTGCCAATATTCTGGCTCGTGCTGGTGGGCTCTCCAACATCAGGGACAAATTCAATAATATCGTCCCAGGTATAGTCAAAGATATTGAAAATTAAATTAAGGTGATCGTTGGGCCGATAGTCAAATGCGAGCTCAATACTCTGCATTGTCTCAGGGTCTAGTTCAGGATTACCAAGAGCAACCGGATTATTAATTTGACGAGTCTCAGCAAAGGACGGGGCTCTAAATGCCTGTCCATATAAAACTTTTGTGGTTAAGTCGTAAGAAGTTGACCAGACTAAGGCAATACGCGGATTGGTGGTTGAACCGAAATCAGAGTAATCATCATAACGTATACCCGCGGTTAACTCCCAATCATTCGCTATTTGCCATATATCTTGGATAAATACATATTGGTTCTTTCGATCATCTTCAGGCAAAAATACAAAGGGCGTATCGCTGACATCCACAAGAGGACTTCCGGGAGGCAAAACAGTGCCTGTCCTAGGATCGATGCCGAAGTTTTTTGTTTCTCTAACACGATGAACATCACCACGGTAGGCACCACCGCCTACACGTATCTTATGACGCGAAAAACCGGTATAAAAACCGGAAATACTGGCACGGTAATGTCGCTCAAAAACTTCTGGATTACCAATAAAACCCTCAGGGTATATACCGCCCCCTAGATTGGTTCCCGGAGGAAAGATAATTAAATCCTCGCGTACTTCGTGAGTCGTGTCGTAGTAGGAAACTTGTCCTGTCATATCCCAATACTGAGCTACTGTATCAGACCAGGTAAGATCTGCATTAATACGATCGGAGTTGTAGCGATTATTACTATCGAGTGCATTAGCAACACCTGCTCCAACCCCCCAATCTCGCCGACTTTGCATGCCTGTCCTAAAACGCCAGTGCTCATTACTAATATCTAAACGTAAGTCTAAGTTTTGTCGCGACAACGATACTGGCCCTGGCGCTAGCGAAGCATTGGTTGCGAAAACTTGATCTAAACCCGTTTGCGCATCGATATCAATAATCTCTCGCTGACCATCTGTGTTGTAGTATTCAGCAGCAAATGCGATATCAAATTGTTGTAATTTCCCAGAACTTAAAACAGCGCCATTACGAGTATTAAAACTACCTGCTCTCGCAATTATTTCAGTGCCACTAATCTCGCCGGCTTGCTTGGTTACAATATTAATCACCCCTGCGAATGCGTCAGCACCATATACTGCAGAGCCAGGACCACGAATAACCTCAATGCGAGAAATCGCTTCCACCGGCATTCCTCCCCATGACTGTCCACGATCACCTAGATGTAGGTTACTTAAAGGAATTCCGTTGAGTAGTAAGAGCACTTGAGGGTTAAATGTGGAAAGTACACCTCGAAATGTGTACAAGGGGTTATAGCCAATGTTACTCCGGCTCACATGCAGTCCCGGTACTCGCTCCAGTACATCATCAATATCTATCGCACCCATAGATTTGATCATATTGGCGGTAATTACTGATGCCACTGCGGGCGCTTTGGCAATGGATTGCTTTGTTCCCGTCGCTATACTAATAGTTTGTTCATCACCATATAATGCTAGTAAAGCGTCCTCATCTTCTTCCCATTCTTCGTCTTCTTGAGAGTATGCTGAATTGCATATAAATATTAAGGCGTAAAACCAACACGGTAATAAGCACAAAGCGTATGATCGCTTGCTTGTCATGAAAAGCTCACTCGATAACATGTGTTATAAAAAATACTTTTATCTACATGTGTAGCTGTAATACTAAACTTCGTCAAACAATAGGCGACAAAAAGCCTAGCTAACAAAAGTTATCGAGAGTATCAATGATTGTGAACAAGGCCTAAGATCCAGATTTCCACTGCCGTTCAGGAGGCCCTATATAATTAATTTGATCACATCTTAAAGGGAAAAATGCCCCTTCAGCATGCTCACTTGCATCAGCATGACAAGCCAATAAGCTTACGCAAAAGCAATGACTTATATAGTAGTAGAACTGTTGCTGTGTTAACTTTTGATCGAGACAAAAGGCAGCAATTAAACCCCCTGTGTTTAAGCGTAATCCATGGCCGTTTTCCTGAAGATATTGCTCAATTTCAAATGCTAATGACACCGCCGCTTTATTGTGACAGTCATACTTTTCGGCGATTTCCATAAGAGGTGGGATACGCTCATCACCACTTGCCACTGGACGCCCATAACCTGCAACACGGGCGACAGCCCTACCCTTTCCCTGACCTGGCTTACCGATAACATTGTTCCTAACTTTAAGGCGTTCTTCTATTTGTATGTGCCTGTCTGCTTCATCCAGATGTGACAATGATTCCAACATTGTGAACGCCGCTACCATGGGTTGAAAACCGAAGATAATTGCGTCGGATATTGCCATGCCTGCACTTGCGCCCAGCGCAGAGGTACTGCGGGAAGTGCCCGCTAGAGCTGACACCCGATTATTCCACAAGCGCGGATCAGGAATACAGCCTGACATTGCCAAAACGGCATCGAGAAACTGAGCTTGTTTTTTATCTGGCACTCTTTTGGTAACGGCAAACAATATCATTTCCATCCAAGTACACCCCGACATATGCGATAGAATATTTTTGCCATGCATTACTACCCTTTCCCCAGCAAACCAACCTCCAGTTTCGGTTAACCATTTTTTCGTCCATTGCTCTAAACTTATTTGTAGATCTAATTCTTCAGCCATAACTTACTCTTCTCCCGGGTCATTAGTGATATCGAGCCCATCTCTATGAAAAATATAATCCCTCCATCCACGTTCATGTTGTTCAAGGGCAAGCGCCGCAGCACCAGGTAATCGGAGCAACAAATACAACATTTCCCCTTGTTGAGGGTCGAAACCCAGATCATAAAAAGCAGCACCAGCAAGACCTGTCATCGCTAATGGCATGCCCGCCTTTTCTTCTAAGGACAGTCTATTCTCCATCAACCATTGAGTGTGGGTGGCAAAGGAAATAACTGATAACTGCTCTAAAGTCTGGATGATTGGCGTTGAACATACCGTTGCCAAGGGGTTAAAACCCGGAGGATGTTCCAATTGCGGCCATACAGGTTCAACGTTTCGATCCTCAGCAAAGCATTCAATACGAGACAGCCACTTCTGCTTATCTAGCTGACAGGCTTTCCAATCCGTCAAAACATGACTCACCTCATGAGCTCCTCCTAATTGACCAGCTCCCACCGAAAGCGAAGCAATTAACGTAGATGCTAATGTTGAACCAGCTGCAGCCGCGCTCATAGCTGCTTGCACACCATGATCTCTCTGCCCGGAGCAGGCAATAGCAACCGCCAAGTGATTCAACATATCAGCTTCTTCTTCTGAGGGTGCCGCATGCTTGAAAAGAAGATATAAATATTCAATCCAACGAACCTTACCCAATAGATCACCGTAAACATCATAGCCCGCTAACAGGCACTTATCAGCTACATAAGGATGTCCTCTTAACGATGACTCCCCCCAAACTTCGCTTGTAATACTTTCCAACTCTTTTGGCATTTATATCTACACTCCAATAATAGATTCGATAGAAATCAAAATTTAACTAGAGACACCAACAAAAACAATAATTAAGACAGTCATATAATTATTTGCGTCCCATATCATAACAATTGACCAGAAACAAAAAACTGTATAAAATCACAGTTAAACTTAAGGATGAGGTACCTATGCCAACGCCCAGAAAACGGCTCATATCGCCAGATGTTACTCCATATTACCACTGTGTATCCCGCTGCGTGCGTCGTGCTTACCTATGTGGTTTTGATATTTTTACAAAGAAAAGCTACGAACATCGAAGAAAATGGATTGAGAATCGTATTTTTTTCTTGTCTAGAGTTTTTGCTATAGATATATGTGCATATGCTGTTATGAGTAACCATACGCATTTGGTTCTGCATATTAACGCCACCGAAAGTAAAAATTGGAGTGACAAAGAAGTTTGCCTGCGCTGGCATAAGCTTTATAAAGGCTGTGAGCTAAGCCAAAAATTCGCTAATGGAAAAGAGTTACTTCCCTTAGAAAAAGATCAACTAAAAATCAAACTAGAACGCTGGAGAACTCAATTACGCAATATAAGCTGGTTTATGAGAGCATTAAACGAACCAATAGCTAGAAAAGCTAATCGGGAGGATGGATGCACTGGAAAGTTTTGGGAAGGTCGATTTAAGTCTCAAGCATTGTTAGATGAAAAGGCATTACTCGCATGCATGGTATATGTAGATCTTAATCCTGTAAGAGCGGGTATAGAGAAAGAGGTCAAAAGCTCGAAGTTCACTTCTATAAGACAACGATATAATTGCCACAAAAGATATCAGTTAAATGAACAGCCCAATACTTTAATGCACTTCTCTACCGTTTTAGAAAAAGATAGATCTAACGCTATGCCTTTTCAGCTTGTTGATTACCTTGATTTAATTAACTGGACTGAAAAAAATATCCAAAATGACATAAAGAAAAAAATATCGCCTTCACTTTTAATAAAATTCAATATAGATATTAATAAATGGTTTCTCTTAACCACACAATTAGAGTTCCACTTCAATAACTTTATCGGTTCTTATAAAAGCTTTAAGTTAGCAAAAATCAAATTAGGTTTAGGGAGGGCTGTTGGCATAAGTAAATGTATATGGCTATTGCAATAAGATATAAATAATCTGCCAGCTTTATATTAGCAACAGCTTCTCACGAGTCTAATTGAAATATACTTTTTTAAATATAAAAAAACATTCTTATACAAAAAGCCAATATCAAAGAAAACAATCTTTTTCTTAAATCGCAACGCCACTTCCCAAAAAACCCTCTTAACTCGAATAAAGCTCGAATGTTCTTATTTCTTTAATTTTGCACAAAGCGAACTTATGATATTGACTTAAATATGACAGTCACCGGGTTCCTGTTGAGTATGACATTCACTAAAAAGCTAAGATGACAGTAACAAGCTAAGATGACAGTCACTAAGATGGCTGTCATTAGGAAATCTAGGGATGTCAGCAAAATCTACTTTAATAGATCTAAATCAATTGAAGACGTTATCATGTGTGTGTCTGGCATAAAAAGAAACAAAAATTAGCGTTTCCACAAAACCTGAACTATACCTATAGACGTAAAAATAGTTATTTCTGATTCAGAATAGCGCTAATCATTATTATAAATAACGATGATTCGTTTAGGGTAAGTTCCTTGAGATTGAACATTTATCAAAAGATACTACTAATTATTGCTGTCGCAGCACTAGGGTTTGTCATTTATATTTTCGCAAATGTATATACAAAAAATGTAAATAAAGAGAACCTAAACCAACTGAGCAATGTACAATTTCCCCTCGTTATAGAAACACAATCGGCGAAGAACTTATTGCGCCGTATCCAAGACCAGTTAGAACAGGCTGTTATTACTGGCGACGCTGAGCAAATCGATATTGCTGAAAAAACTAAAGTAGAATTAACAGAATCCATAAGCAATATTCGTAATCTATCGAGAGGAATAGACACAGAATCCATTACTGACCTTTTTAATAGCTATTACTCTTTGGCTAAGGAGATCTCTCAATCGATGGTTGAGGGTACTGCTGATTTTAAAAATATCGGAACCAAGGTTAGTCAAAAAGAAGAGCGTTACAAAAAAATAAGTGACACTCTTGCAAACCTTAAAAACACTCAAGAAAATGAGCTTAAAGCGATCATACTAAAGGCCGATGAAAGCTCTCGTACAGCATTACAATTAGGTATTGGCATTGGTGTCGCGACAATAGTTCTATTATCTTTAGTATCTTTTCCAATAGCTAAGAGTATCAGGTATCAACTTAACTTTGTTACAGAATCATTGCAGGAGATGTCTCAAGGTTCAGGGGATTTGCGCAAACGTATCCCCCAAGAAAGCGATGATGAAATTGGAAAATTAATTAATGCTTTTAACAGCTTCTTAGAAAAATTACATACCATTATTGGCGAAGTAATCAAGACAGCTGACCCCCTTAGTGACATCGCCACCGAGCTTAACAATATTGTCACTCAACTTCATCAGCATATGGGTGAGCAACGTAGCGCAAGCAATGGATCATCACAGGCAGCTTATGAAGTCAATGATAACATTGGTATAGCATCGAAAAATACTGAAGCCGCTACCAATGAAGCCATACTTGCAAATGAAAAAGTATCGGAAGGAAAAGATATTGTAAATAGGACGGCAGAAAACATTGAAAAGCTTGCCAGTGATATGGAGTCAGCCTCGAATGCAGTATCGCAATTAGAAGCTGACACTGGTGCCGTAGGAATGATATTAGATGTTATTAGAGGCATTGCTGAGCAAACTAATTTGCTTGCATTAAATGCAGCAATAGAAGCCGCTCGTGCTGGTGAACAAGGGCGAGGTTTCGCGGTAGTAGCTGATGAGGTGCGTTCACTGGCATCAAAGACTCAAAATAGCACAGAAGAAATCAATACACTTATCGCCCAACTGCAGCAAAACTCCACTAAAGCTGTAAGCTCTATGCAAACAGGCACTCAACAGGCTCTAGACTGTGTCACCGAGGCGAGACAGGCGAGTGAGCAATTTTTATCGATTGCCAACTCCATGGCTAACATTCAAGACGTTAGCGCTCAGGTATTTAACGCTGTCGAAAGTCAAAAAGACTTAGCTCAAAAAATTCTTCAACATACCGAACTTGTCGATTCGATAGCAAAACAAACAGACCAACAAACAGAATCTCTAGCACATTCAAGTCAAGCGCTTACAACTCAGGCACAACAACTTGGCAAAATTACTAATCAATTTAATGTGTAGAAGCTCTACCCCACATTAACAGGCCACTCAATTTTAAAAATAGAAATTACAAAAATCATGAGAAAAAATTAATTTCAATAAAAATTGCAGGTCATTATTTTTCATAAAAACATTATTCATCCAAAACCATTTTAAAGGATGTAAATATGCTCGTTAAAAACATCTCAAAAAAACTCACAATTTTATTTGCATACGGCGTTATTTCTATACCATGCTTAGCCGATGTGGTTCTTGTCATTCACCCATCAAATGATTCAACACTCGACGCCAAAGAAGTAAAACGAATATTTTTAGGAAAAGCCAAAAAGTTTTCCAACGGTAAAGAAGCTATACCAATTAATCAAGTAGAAGGCAGTGCAGCCAGGGAATCTTTCGACTCAACCGTCCTTGGCCGTAGCTCCAATCAAGTATCGGCCTATTGGTCTAAATTGGTTTTCACCGGGAAGGGAATTCCTCCTAAAGAGGTAGAAAATGATGCCGCTGTTATTGCTCTTATTGCTGAGAATGCCAACGCTGTTGGTTATGTCGATGAAAGCTCAGTCAGTGCATCTGTTAAAGCTATCAAACTTAAATAAATTGGGGGAAGAATACTATGAAAAAGATATTTTTATTTTCAACAATATTAACCACATCTATTTGTGCCCATGCTGAAATTAGGATCAACGGGTTTGCCAATATGATTGGCGGTCTTACAAGTAATGAAGATGTTTTATTTGATTACGACGACGACTTATCATTTGACCAAGACAGTTTGTTTGCTGTACAGGTAAGTGGTGATGTTAATGATTCCTATACTGCTACAGCACAAATTGTCGCACGTGGTGAGAATAGTTACGAGGCTGAATTCGAATGGGCTTATATTACTCACGAATTTAATGATAGTACGAGTGTCAGTCTTGGCCGAATACGTGTTCCATTATTTAAATATTCCTCTACCCTAGAGGTGGGTTACTCGTATCACTGGATTCGTCCCCCCGAGCCGGTGTATGACGTTTCATTTAATACTATTGAAGGAATTAGAGTTGATCACAACGGTTATAGCGGAGACTGGGAATACAACCTTCAGCTCTTTACTGGGTCATTTAAAGGTAATGTTGTGCTTGGAGGCTTAGATTCCCCGCAAGATATACGCAATATCATAGGGGGGTCAGCCGTCCTACAAAGAGATTGGTTCAGCGCAAGGATAGCGCTTTCAAGAGCGACACTATCCATAGATGCCCCTGTTTTTGACCCTCTATTTACAGGCTTAACACAAGCAGGCTTTGGAGATTTTACTGAAACACTGCGACTTAGAGATGATAGCGGGCAATTCGCTGAGGTGAGTATTGAAGTAGATAAGAATAGCTGGTTTGTCTCTGGTGAATTCACCAGAAGAGGCGTAGACGATTCATTTCTACCAGAACAGGATTCCTATTATATTACAGGCGGACTTCGTATCGGCTCATTCACGCCTCACCTTACCTATATCAAACACGATGGTGATCCGAAATTTATTACCGAAGCCTCTACGTTACCAGAACCTCTGAGAACAATAACAATAGGGGCATTGACCGGACGCGGTATCGATACTACAACAATTACCGCAGGCCTAAGATACGATGTGGACACCAGCGTGGCTTTAAAAATAGACCTTACACAACAGGACAATGATTTCAATCGCGCGGATACTAGCAGTACGCTGTTGCGCTTTGGCATCAATTATATTTTCTAGGGATTTATTTACAGATGAAAAACAAGGATGTTATTACTTGAAAAATCAGGTTAAAAAACTAAATTAAATTTCATTAATTATCAAAACCTTAAAATGTATATTTTCATACAAAAAATAAAAATATATAAGCGAAGAAATGTAGTTGATGTCAATAAATAGACTGTTTAAAGATAAACAACATCTATAACTGCGGCAGTTTATATTTTTCTAAAATTTCCATTAGTGTTATTTGTGAGCGTATGCGGTGTTGATAGTGAGTATCCCGTGCTAACTCGGCATCCCCTTTGCGAATCGCTTCCAATACCATTTGGTGCTCTTTGCTTGATTGTGTGGGTTTCGGCCTAAGTCTCAATGTAATCAAACGTGCGCGATGCACCTGATCCCAGACATTAAGCGCAATTGTCGTTAAGCGTCGATTACCACACATTTCTAACAAAGAGCGATGAAAATTCTCATCGGCTTTCGCCCACGCGTCTAAATCATCTTCCAGCAAAGCGTGTTCCATGGCCAACACAGCGTCTTCCATTGGCTTAAGATCCTTTGGCTTAAGTTCCTTTTTCGCCGCCAACTCGGCAGCCATAGCCTCTAAGCAGGTGAGCAGTTGATAAATTTCTCGCATATCATCAGGCACTAGAGGCACAACCCTCATCCCCCTCCTGGGCACAAGCTCAATTAAACCTTCTTTTTCCAAACGTATGAGGGCTTCTCTCACTGGTGTACGACTCACTCCCAGCAATTTCGCCACCTCAGGCTCTAGCGCCTGAAACCCTGGAGGAAAAACGTTGTTAAGGATGCGGCTTTTCACCTCATCGTACACCCAGTCCACACGGGAAATATTACCTCCCTCTTGCTGCTTACTTATCTCTTTCATTGTTTCAAAGCCTTCTAGGGCAAGATCTTTATTCTCAACTGCTTATCTATTACAACCACAGTAATCACAACTGCCAGCCGTAGCCTTCGATCCATCGACTGGCTTAGTGAATAACGCATGCATAAAAACTGTCGCCAAGCCCATGATAAATACAAAATAACAATGCGCTAGAGTATCGATGAAATCCTCAGCTGTATACATTTATATACACCAAAACAATGATTTAACTTACCCAGCCACTGATTGGTATGACCTCTAGAGCACTTTTTTACACAGCAACTTAACTTAGTGGCACTTAGAGTGGCTGCTCAACAAAAATTTTACAAATAATTTAATGTATACATTAATGCGTAATTTAAATTATACTTAATGGAATCGACTTACCGCTAATATCTGATCCAAAGGGGGATTAAACCATGTCCTTACTTCTCGGTTGTATCGCCGACGATATCACCGGCGCAACAGATATTGCGTTGAGTTTAAAACGCCAGGGAATGCGTGTTGTGCAAACTTTGGGAGTGCCGACCACTGCGCTCATGGCGACAGCTGATGCGGTTGTTGTTGCACTAAAGACACGCTCTATAGACCCCAAATTAGCTGTAGAGGCTTCGTTAGAAGCCATTGACTGGCTACATACGCTAGGAACACAACAGTTTTACTTCAAATATTGTTCGACATTTGATTCTGATTCACAAGGTAACATCGGTCCTGTAGCAGAAGCACTACTGGAATATTTAGACAGCGATTTTACTGTTGTTTGTCCCTCATTTCCCACCAATCACAGAACGGTGTATCAGGGGCACTTGTTTGTTAAACAGCAGTTATTAGCAGAATCCAGTATGCGTCATCACCCTATTACCCCTATGTCAGATTCAAACCTTGTGCGTCTACTCGATCAGCAAATATCAGACAAAGCGAAAACCGGCTTAATCCCGTTAAATAGGGTAATCGAAGGCTCAGAGGCTATAGCGCAGGATATTGCTCATTTAAAAGAAAAAAATTATCGCTTTGCTATTACCGACGCAATATCCGATACCGATTTGCTTAATATTGCTAAAGCCTGCAGTGATCTGCCACTCGTCACCGGCGGTTCTGCTCTGGCAATGGGATTAGCCAATAATTATCGACAAAAGAATTTATTATCAAATAATAGCGACGACGTTATTTTAAATAGTGTCGAAGGTCATGTGGCTATTTTAGTCGGCAGCTGCTCTAGCTCTACGCAACAACAAGTAAAAGCAGCCTCAGCGCACTACCCGGTTATATCAATTGATCCCATAGCATTAAGTAATCAATCATTAACGATTGAAGAGCTGACACAACAAGCACTAAAGATACTGGAAAAAAGTACGGTCATTATTACCTCCACCGCAACTCCAGAAATCATTGAACGAATGCAATCAACACTCGGCAAAGAACATGTCAGTACATTGCTAGAAGAAACTTTTGGTCTATTAGGTAAGCGCCTAGTAGCAGCGGGAATAAAAAAAATAATCGTTGCCGGTGGAGAAACTTCTGGCGCGGTTTCTAAAGCTTTAGCCATTAGACAATTAAGCATTGGCCCGCAAATCGACCCGGGCGTTCCATGGACGCACCACTTGGGCACTGATAAATTATTTCTCGCTTTTAAATCGGGCAACTTTGGCGACGAAAACTTCTTTCAAAAAGCAGTGGAGATGATAGCTTGAAGACAGAAAACCAATGGCGTGAACGCATCGTTATGCACGGCCAATCTTTATATCAACGAGGGCTAGGGCCCGGCAGCTCGGGTAATATCAGTGTGCGCCTAGAAGACGGTTTACTGGTTACTCCCACCAATTCATGTTTGGGGCGTTTAGACCCCGATCGCATTTCAAAGATAAATATGCAAGGCGAACATATAAGTGGCGACAAGCCCTCAAAGGAAGCCTTCTTACATTTACTCATGTATCGCCAGCGACCACAAGATAGTGCAGTAGTACACCTACACTCGACCTACTCTGTTGCCGCATCCTGCTGCAGCGATCTCGATCCAGATAATGTGTTGCCAGCCATAACGGCTTACTACACCATGAAAATTGGCAAGCTACCATTAATTCCCTATTTCAAACCTGGTGATAAAGCTCTAGCAGAAGCAGTAGCGAAAGTAGCCGATAAGCGTCATGCAGTTCTGCTGGCCAACCATGGGCCGGTTGTCGCGGGAAAAACCCTAGATAATGCTGTTTACGCCATGGAAGAATTAGAAGAAACTGCCAAGCTATATTTTCTTTTGCAAAATCATAAGACACGTTTTTTATCTCCTCAGCAAATAGAAGAGTTACTCGAGGCATTTCCTGACTAAATCATTCACTAACATTTGTATTACTTTTTATAAAAGTTACAGCTTTCAAAAACGTTCAATAGGTGATCGACACTATGTTTGTTGTTGCAGTGATATTTACTATCAAGAGTGAAAAAATAGAAATATTTAAAGAAAAAATAATGCAACAAGCGAAAAACTCACTCGAGCATGAAGATGGGTGCCATCAATTTGATATCTGTACTACTACAGAACAGCCCAAAGTATTTTTCTTGTACGAAGTGTACAGCACTAAAGAAAGTTTCGACGTTCATCTAAATTCACGACACTTTCAAATCTTTGATGACGAAACCGCCTCTTGGGTCGAAGATAAAAAGGTTAACACCTGGACACGCATATAACACACACATTATCGTTTTTAATGGCTCGCGCCCTAAAAACGAAATCATTATTTTAGCGACAAGATTTCAAGTAATAAATAGCTAGCATAGGAAATACAAAATGACTGATTT
Organism: Agarilytica rhodophyticola; assembly: GCF_002157225.2. Lineage (NCBI taxonomy): Bacteria > Pseudomonadati > Pseudomonadota > Gammaproteobacteria > Cellvibrionales > Cellvibrionaceae > Agarilytica > Agarilytica rhodophyticola. The sequence goes on along the minus strand of NZ_CP020038.1, from coordinate 3,281,534 downwards.
GCCAAAGTTTAATATAGCAGTATTGGCTGGTGACGGAATCGGACCGGAAGTAATGCAACCATGTATCGAAATACTTGATATTGTTTGCAAAAACGTTGGTGGATTCGAACTGAGCTACACCCATATTGAAGCGGGAGCGGGATACTACCAAAAAAGTGGCGAATCTATTTCACAAACAGCATTATCGCAAGCACGCCAAGCGGATGCTATTTTATTAGCCGCGATGGGACTGCCAGATGTACGCTACCAAGATGGCACTGAAATTTCGCCACAAATAGAATTACGAGAAAAACTAAATCTGTATGCCGGCGTTCGCCCTATTAAAACGATGCCGGGATTAACACCTGTACTCAGTGATAAAAGAGCAGAAGATCTCGACTTCGTTCTTATTCGTGAATCAACCGAAGGCCTTTTCGCCGCGCGCAATACAGGTGTGGTTGAACGAGACGAAGTTGCATTGGATACCATGAAAATTACTCGCGCTACCAGTGAGCGCCTTTTTGATTTCAGCTTTCGTTTAGCACAACGTCGCAAGTCTCAAGGTAAAACTGGGCGTTTAACCTGTGTTGACAAAGCTAACGTCATCAGCGGCTTTGCTTTTTTTAGAAAAATATTTGATGAGCGCGCCGTTAGCTTTCCCGATATCGCAACAGATTATTCTTACGTCGATGCCATGGGTCTTAACTTTATTAAACGCCCCTGGGAGTTTGATGTATTAGTCACGGAAAATATGTTTGGCGACATACTTTCGGATGTGGGTGCCGCTCTAATGGGGGGTATGGGCATGGCGCCATCGGCAGATATAGGTGACACACATGCAGTATTTCAACCTTGTCATGGCAGTGCTCCCGATATTGCCGGACAAGGCAAAGCGAATCCTACGGCAATGTTTCTCTCTGCTAGCATGATGTTGGATTGGCTCGGCGACCAACATAATTGCCAGGCCTGTATCGATGCTTCAAAACAGCTTACAGACGCTATCGAAAATACTTATCGCGAAGGTTGTGTTCCTTACGAACTAGGGGGCAGCAATGGCACAAAAGACATTACTAATGCCGTCATAACACAATTACAGCGCCAATAATTTCATGTTGCGACTGATCAATACTAACAAAATTTTAGGTCCTCCTAGATACGATTGACTTATGTTTTTTTCTATGTGTTAATAATTTAATGAATTCATTAAATAATACATAAAAATAATTTCTAACATCACAACATCGAATCAAATCCAATTTAGGTCTAGAGGAACCACACCATGAACAAGTGTGTTGTTTATCGGAAGTTACGTTTGCGTCTGCTCATAAGTGGAATTCTTGCCGCTCAGAGTGCTGCTTACGTGCAGGGAGCTTGGGCACAAACAATTAACGAAGAGGCACTTAGCAGCGAAGAAGAAGTTCTTGTGCTTGGTTCCCGTCGCGCAGGCCGAGATGTTATCAATTCTGCGGTGCCAGTAGATGTAATATCTGCTAGGGACATTGAGCGCACCGGTTTCACTCAAACCGTTGAGTTATTGCAATCGCTTGTGCCTTCCTTCAGTACATCTAAAAATAGTATCACCGACGCAACAGACTATGTTCGCCCTGCACAATTGCGAGGACTGGGCCCTGAACATGTTTTAGTACTAGTTAACGGCAAGCGCCGGCATATTTCATCTGTAGTTCACGACAACGAGCAAGCGCGGGGGTCTGTAAACGTCGACCTCAACAGTATTCCCCCCTCTTCTATCGCCAGTATAGAAGTATTAAGAGATGGTGCGGCAGCACAATACGGTTCCGATGCCATCGCAGGTGTGATTAATATTAATTTAAAAAAATCTACCAAGTTAGAAATGGGCGCGACTTTTGGTAGCAACTTCAGTAGCGAAGATCGTGGTTACAGAGCAGGTGAGTCACTCAATGGCAATAATACCGATGCCTCATTACTTACCAGCGGGCCAGGTGGATTCGCTTTAGACTGGACAAATAACCCTTCTAAAAAAGATCATCGAGATGGTGAGACCGCTATTTATCATATTGCCAAAGGATTCGAAGTGGGTGCAGAAGGCATCTTACATTTATCTTTACAATACTGGCACCAAGAAGGTTCAAGTCGTAATGGTGTCGATCCAAATTTTCAATATTTTGGCGTCGACCCGGACGGCAACTTAACATTTGATCGTGCGGCAATCGCCGCTACCAACGCTGATAATGACCCAAGCAATGATATTCGAATAGATCCGAGAGAAATTGGTTTTGATCGCGATGAAAATTGGTGGTTCGGTAAAAGTGAACTGACCGACGTTAGTTCATTTGTTAACTTTGACTTACCCATAGGCGACAATAAAACATTTTATACCTTCGGCGGTGTTAGCCGAAGAAAAGGCCGCGGTCCTTGTTTTTGGCGTGAACCTGCAAGTAATAATAATGTTCGCTCGATCAACCCCGATGGCTATCTACCCAATGTAAAACCGGTTATTAAAGATACTTCTTTAGCTGTTGGATTAAAAGGTAACTTCGGCGAATACAATTACGATATTAGCCAGACTTTTGGGCACAATGATTTTAATTTCAAAGGTTCTACATTAAATGTGTCCTTAGGCAATGACTCGCCTACAGAATTTGACGGTGGTGGAACTAAGTTTAGGCAACTTACCACCAATATTGATATCACCCGTAGTTTTGATATTGGTGCAGCTTCTGCATTGAACTTTGCCTTTGGTTCTGAGTATCGCAACGAGCAATATGAGATCTACGAAGGGCAACCAGAAGCCTATACCAATGGCGGTGTACCTGTTTTGGACGGGCCTAACGCCGGCGCCACCGCCACGGTTGGAACTCAATGTGTACAGTCTTTCCACCGTGTCGACAATATTAAAGAAGGCCGTAACAACGTTGCTTTTTACATCGATGCAGAAGTGGATTGGACCGAGAATTTTACTGTTGGCGCAGCTATTCGATTTGAAGATTATTCCGATTTTGGCAGCACTACCACAGGTAAGCTTTCCAGCCGCTACGCACTTACCGAGAATGCTGGGTTGCGTGCAGCAATAAGTACAGGCTTTCGAGCACCAGCACTACAACAACAGTTTTATTCTAATCGATCTTTACAATCGACACCGGCAGGTAATTTATCGCAGACAGGCACCTTCCCCGTGAATACTTCGATTGCTCAGGCATTGGGAGCACAACCTCTTGAAGCCGAAGAATCGCAAAGTATTAGCCTGGGTTATACCTATGAGCGAGATAGTTTTTCCTTAACGGTGGACGCTTACCAAGTAACCGTTGATGACCGTATTCTTTTATCTGAGCAGTTTGCAGGTACGGGCTTACCAGAGTTTCTGGACTCATTGACTACTAATCCTGACTTACAAGGCATTCAACGCTTAAATTATTTTATTAATGGTTTAGATACCACAACACAAGGGCTAGATGTGATTGCCAAGTACCAACCAGCGCTTGATATCAACGGCACTGTTGACTTGACTCTCGCGTTTAATCGTAATGATACTGAAATTGATAGAATTGCTGAAACGCCTTCACAGCTTCAACCTTTTACTGAGCAGGCAATTCTAGGCCATACGAATATTAATAATATTGAGCAAGCGGCACCTAAAACTGCATCTCATTTTACGATTGATTACCAGCAGGATTATTTTTCCGTAGTATGGCGAACATCATACTACGGCTCCATTATTGCAGCTGAACGTTTTGCCGGAGATGATCCAGTGAACGATCAAAAATACGATGGCGAGTTTATTCATAACGCCGAATTTAGCATCAGTGGCGACAATGGTTTAGTGTTCTCCTTGGGCGCAAACAATCTACTGGACACTTATCCTGATAAACGTTTTAAATCCCAATCTCGCTGGGGCATTCTGCCCTATTCTGGTTACGTTCCGTATGGCTTCACAGGCCGCTATATTTACGGAAGAATAAACTGGAGCTGGGACGGTTAATTTTTAAAATATTCTCTCCTAACCGGAGCCTTTCCTGGACTGTCACTTTTGACAGTCCATTTTTTAATATTGAGCCTACAAATATTTAGCTAAAAGAATTTGGGAAAATAAATGTGCAAAGCTCAATTCAAATGAGATGTTACAGCGATTACAAAATGCCAAAACGATTTAAAGATGTTACAACTACTAGTAAGGAGTCACAGGTGTTATGAATAACACTAAAACACATTCTGTCGATCATAGTAATGAAGTAGCACCAAAAGTGCCATTGCGCTACTGGATCGTGGTTGCTACATTTTTATTATCTGTTTTATTGTATATCGATAGAATTTGCGTCTCAGTGGCGAAAGAATCCATCGTCAGTGATTTGAGCTTAACAGATAAGGAGATGGGTTGGGTGCTATCGGCATTTGCCCTCGGATATGCACTTTTTCAAGCGCCTTCAGGCTGGCTAGCGGATAGATTCGGTCCACGAAAAATTTTAACCACTGTTGTTATTCTGTGGTCGTTATTTACCGCCTTAACCGCAGCGGCCTATAATTATATGTCGATGCTGATCGTAAGGTTTTTATTTGGCGCCGGCGAAGCTGGTGCATTTCCATCCATATCACGTGTTAACTTTTCTTGGATACCCATTGAAGAAAGAGGCCTTGTTACAGGCATTAACTTTTCAGGCTCACGCTTAGGCGCAGCTTTTGCTCTGCCAACCCTCGCCTGGCTTATCGCCGTTATCGGTTGGAAAGTCACCTTCGTAGTGCTGGGATTAATCGGTGTATTCTGGGCTTTATTATGGTTTTGGTTTTTTCGTGATGAGCCACAGTCTCATCCATTTATAAGTACCCACGAAAAACATCATATCTTGGAAAAAAGGCAAAAAAACACCACCACAACATCAAGCATAAATGTCTCCACATTATTCGGCTCAGGCAATATGTGGTTGGTGATGATGCAATATTTTTGTAGTAATTTTATTTTCTATTTCTCTCTTACTTGGCTCTACCCTCACCTCAAAGCCAAATATGCTTTAGATTCCGTTTCAGCGGGCTTATATGCTTCATTACCACTAATTATGGGCGCTTGTGGTAACTGGTTATCAGGCTGGTGGGTAGATCGTATCTATGCAAAAAACCAATGGCAACTATCGCGCCGACTGCCCGCCATGGTCGGTTTTGCTTGTGCCGCTATCGGTTTGGTATGTAGTTTATATATGGAAAATGTAATCGGTGCAGTTTTATTTTTATCACTTGCAATTTTTGGCGCAGATATGACCTTAAGTCCCTCTTGGTCATTTTGTGTAGACATTGGTAAAAATAATGCAGGCACAGTTTCAGGGACTATGAATATGGCGGGTAACGTGGGCGCTTTCGTTACATCCTTGGCCTTTCCTTATTTAAAAGATTGGTTTGGTTCAGTCACACCTTTCTTCCTTATAGGCGCTGGTTTATGTGTTATGGGAATACTATGTTGGTCCAAGATGGATGCTGAAAAACCTTTAACCTGATGTGCAAAATTATTGTTAGGAATAATAAATGAAACATCACAATATCGCTATTATAGGTGTTGGCGCGGGCTATTTTAGTCAATTTCATTACGACGCTTGGCAACGAATTCCCGAAGTCACTCTGGTGGGTACCTGTGATAACAACTTAGAACAAGCACGCGCCTGCGCCCAACAGTATGATATTCCCGCCTACACTGATGATCTCGCTAAATTTTTAAAGGAATATGTAAAAAGTCACCCTACTGTTAAAGAACAGCCTTTGATACTTGACGTTATCACACCATCTGGCACCCACCTGGACTACGTAACAATTGCCGCGCAATACGGCTTAGATGTTATCTGCCAAAAACCTTTTGGCGAGAGTATTGAACAAGCCAAGCAAATGATAGATATAGCCAAAGCGGCCAATATACAGCTGATTGTGCATGAAAATTTTCGCTTTATGCCATGGTATCGCCATATAAAAAACATCATTGGTCATGGTTTTATTGGGGAGCTACTAGAAGCACAGTACAACTTACGACCAGGTGATGGACAAGGAGATCAAGCGTATCTATCACGCCAGCCATACTTTCAAAAAATGGAGAAGTTTTTAATTCATGAAACAGGAATTCATTTTATTGATACCTTCCGCTTTTTGTTTGGCGAGGTATCCAATGTATTTGCCAAACTCCGTCGCTGTAACTCAGTTATCCAAGGAGAAGATGCTGGAATTTTAATATTTGAATTAGCCAATAACGCGCAGGCAACATTTAATGGTAATCGTCTGTTAGATCATGGCTGCACCAACCTGCGTCGAACCATGGGAGAAATGTTAATAGAAGGGACGGCAGGAAGTATTTATCTCGATGGCAACGCAGACATATGGTTGCGAGCTTTCGGTGAAGAAAAAGGCACTCAATACGATTATAAATGGAATGATAGTAATTTTGGTGGTGATTGTGTCTATGAATTCAACTCACACATTGTCAGACATTACCTTGAAGAAGGCCCACTGGAAACCAGCGCTCAGGATTACTTACGTAATCTTGTAATAGAAAATGCAGTATATCAATCGAGCAAAGAAAAAAGAGTAATAGAGGTGGCTGGTGATTGATATAGAACAGATTAAGTTTATTGGTCGAGAGTTGGATCGCCCTGAATGCGTGCTTGTAACCCAAGCTGGCAATATCTATACCTCTGATTTTCGCGGCGGAATTACACATATAACAGCCAGTGGCGAGCAATTTTTTTATGGCGGAATTACTATAGAAGGCGACGAAAAACTCAAACCCAATGGTATTGCACTATTGAAAGATGGGAGTTTTTTAGCGGCTCACCTGGGAGATAATCGAGGTGGTGTATATAGAGTAGAACGCAATAACAACATTACACCCTATCTTACATCAATAGATAATATACTCCTACCACCGACCAACTTTGTTTACCTCGATCATCAACAGCGACTATGGATTACTGTCAGCACCCGTACACGGCCTAGAGCTGATGCATATCGGGCCGATGTGCGAAACGGCTTTATTATAGTAGTAGATAAAGACGGAGCGAAAATTGTAGCCGATAATATTGGCTACACCAATGAAGTATATGTTCCTCCAAGTGGCGATGTATTATTTGTGAATGCAACTTTTAGTCGTGAACTCATAAGCTATAAAATAAGTGAAAATAATACACTACACTCTCCTAAAACGGTGTGCCACTTTGGTACCGGCATTTATCCTGATGGCCTGACGATGGATGTCGAGGGTTACTTATGGGTAAGTAGCATTGTCAGCAATCGTCTTCTGCGTATCAACCCTCATAATGGTCAACAGGATATTATTGTTGACGATAGCGATCCTGAATTTATTGATTGGGTAGAACAAGCATACCAGCACAATACTATGTCCAGGGAGCATCTTACTCAAATTAAAAGTCGCAAGCTCGCTAATATTTCTTCATTGGCTTTCGGTGGTAACGACCTATCCACAATGTATCTTGGTTGCTTATTGGGAAAAGAAGTTGCGATAGTTCCCCCTGCTACTCACTCAGGTCTTAATAACTTGGCAATACTGCCCATTGCAGGTCAAGCACCTGCGCATTGGGAATTTGATAACTAAACGACAGGTATAGCATAGTGAATAATAGAGTCTTCTGAAGAAGGATGATATTGGTCACCATAAATTTCTATATCGGGACCTAGCGTATGGCGTCTACTTGAATTTAACAGCCAGCTAGAATAGATATAATTCACCGTATTATTCATATCTTGGATGGGGCCTTTATGTGTAAACCTCGCGTATTGAGATGAGGCCAAATCAAAACTCACCATACCTTCGGGTAAACTGTCAATACGACTCACTTCAATAGCGGCATAATACTCAAGCTGATCCGTATCATCACTTATCTGATTGACAATGCCATAGCAAATACCTGGCACACAGTGAGAAATTTCATTGAGGCGTGCTAAAAACGCTTCCCACAAGACAGGCAAGGTTTGTGCAATATTATTTTTTTCAGAATCGACACTATAAAAGCGTGTTCGCAAACCCACAAGTTGCATATTCTCTTGTGTATATATGTCAGGCACCAGAGAGACATTACGATTAATGTGTGTTAGATAATCATGATTAAACTCAATTTTCTCCATAAATAAGCTTTTATCACCTAGTTGGCGATATTCACCAGGTGTTAGCCTAAAAGCTTTTTTAAACGCACGAGTATAACTTTCTTGTGATTCATAACCTGCAGCTAAAGCAATATCAATAATCTTTTGATCACTATATAACAGTTTACTTAATGAATTAGATAAGCGTCTCGAACGAATATAGGTTTTTAATGTTTCATTGGTTAGCGCTTTAAATATACGTTGAAAATGCCATTGGCTAAGACCTGATTCCTTCGCTACTTGAGCTAAATTGATGCCATATTCTAAATTAGCCTCAATATAATTGATGCCTTTTTGTACATTTTCGAGATAGCTCATAGTTTATTGATGCCTGTTCACATCGACTTTTATAGTTCTGCAGGTAATCCTGTTGTTTCAAAGAAGCCTGTCATAGTTAACAATTTCCCGTCGCTAGTATAGCTGCCATGACTAACGCCCTCACCCATCACAGTATTGCTAGCGTCTTTCATCTGCCATTTAGCAATACTTTGATTATTATGTGCGAGAAAGTAATAAGTTTCAAAATATCCGCCCGGTAGCATCTTATGGAAATCAAGCATATAGTTAAGTAGTTCGCTCCAGCCCCGTGTTTTGATTAAAGGATCTGTATACTCGCAATCTGTATGCAAGCACTGCTCAAACAGCTCGCGTTTTTGCTCTGCTGTTTCAAGCTTCCAAGAGGAGGTGTAGGTTTCCCATATGGTGTTAAAGTCGCTATTCATAATATTTGCCCTGAAGTTCTCTATTGTTGTATGGCAAATATTCTATAGCGGCGCGCTAACAATCATTTGATATTTTGTGCTTTTTGTTATTAATCCAACAACTATTTATATATGACACAAGTTAAAAGGACTTCAATACATTAGAAAATTGCTGGGAGGCATCAACTACTGCTCGCATCAAGGTCGTATATTCATTGCTCAATTTATGATGAGCAGCAGACTCTAAGTCCGCCGCTTTATCCTGGAGCTGTAATGCCGATAAATTAGCCGCAACGCCTCTTAAGCTATGGGCATGGCGATGAAGTGCCTCACTGTCTGCTTGTATAGCTGCTTGCTGTAGTTGCTCAATTCGCTCAGACTCACTTTCAAGGTACATATTAACTAATTTCTCAAGCCTGTCTTCACGGCCACGTAGCCTCTTAAGTGCACCCTCCCTATCCCATATCGTCTCAGCGTTAAGTATTGTCTCAGTACCGCCATCGATCACTTCTACACCATTTATCCACTTGTTTAAGGTGCAGACTAACTTATCGGCATCAATGGGCTTGGACAAATAATCATTCATTCCAGCATCGAGACACTTCTGCATATCACCCGACATGGCATTGGCCGTCATAGCAATAACCACTATGTGTTTATTTGATTCACCGGCCTCCCCACTGCGTATTTTTCGTGTTGCTGTAAAGCCGTCCATCTCCGGCATCTGACAATCCATAAGCACGACACTATATGCTAGAGCACTTTGCGCTTCACTAAGATACAAAAGTGCCTCTTTACCGTTGGTTACACAGCTCACGTCTAGTCCACTGTCTTCTAGAATGGCCAGCGCAACTTCTCGATTAATGAGATTATCGTCGACTAATAGAATTCGAGTATTAATGGGCCAGGTAATAGCGGTGCTGTTGTTTATGCCGCTATTTATCCCTCCGTCTATATTGTTATCAACCGCTTCTATATTTTCTACAATTTCTGGTGGATCTTGATTGACTGCGGATACACGACTTCCCGCTTCTTGTAGATTACTACCAATGAGCGCTAAACTCGCTTGTAAGTCTGCTGCCCAAATAGGTTTAGAAAAGTAACCAACAAAACCAAGATCGGTATAGCCAACATAGTCAATGGTATCAATAACAGAGTGCATTAGCACCAGGTCTGCAGATCGAAAACGGTGATCAGACTTTAGTTTTCTTGCCAGCTCTTCACTGTTTAGCTTTTCCCCTTCTATGTTCTCACTTTCTATTTCCTCACCTTTTAATTCATCACTGCCTATGTAGGGTATATGAGAGTCTATGAGAATTAGATCGAAAGCAAGCGTATTGTTTTGCTCATAGTTATTTTCACATAATGTTAGAGCTTCGCTGGCAGAGCACGCCTGTAAGGCTTGAACGCCCCAAACATTAAGTTGCTTAACTAACATTTGGCCATGGGTTTTATTACTATCGACGATTAACACATGAAGGTGGCTCACCTCGTTATCGGGCAGTGTGAAGGTAGACTTAGCAGAAACACCCACTAGAATATCGCAGGTGAAACAACTACCTAATCCACAGGTGCTATTGACAGCAACATCACCTTGCATCTTTTCACACAGTTTCTTAACAATTGCCAAGCCTAGGCCCGTGCCACCATATTCTCGTGTAGTGGATGCATCTACTTGGCTGAAAGAGTCAAACAAGGTAGTCAATTTTTCTCTCGCAATACCAATCCCGGTATCAGTAACACTAATAATAAGTTTATGATGTTCACTATCATGTTCAACTAAAGCGGCTCGTATCACTATTTCCCCATGATGGGTAAACTTAATCGCATTACTGGTTAAGTTTGTTAATATTTGGCGAATTCTATTAGGATCACCGACCACCTTAGAATGCCTGACATCCACTGCATCTAAAATAAGCTCTAACCCCTTGTTGTCTACTTCTGGTGCCATCGACTCGGCAAATTCTCCGAGCATTTTATGCAAGTCAAAGTCCAGCGCCTCAAGTTGTAGTTTGTCCGCTTCAATTTTTGAGAAATCTAAAATGTCGTTAATTAACGTAAGTAAGGAATGAGCACTGGATTGAGCGACGCTGGCACGATGAAACTGTTCCTGTGTTAATTTTGAACGCATTAATAACTTGAGCATACCAATCACAGCGTTCATTGGTGTACGAATTTCATGACTCATATTAGCAAGAAATTCGCCTTTGATCTGAGTCGCTTTCTCAGCCTGAAGCTGCATCTTGTTAGCATGTTGTTTTTGTTTTTCCAATTCTAAAAAATTGGAAGAAATTATTCTTTCCATGGGCCTAAAGATAACTAACACTTCAACCATTAATGCTAGTAGAGATGCTAACCAAATAAATAGCTCAAGCTGGGATAAAGTGCTAACTCGCTCACTCGCCTCATATTCGTACTGCGCCACAATCCTATTAAGTTTAAAAAGCAATTGCTGCACAAAAAATGTGTCGAATATTTCTAAATCCAATTCTTTAAGTTCAGAAGATTGTTTTATCTTAGAGAGTTGTAAGGCACTTTGAGTATAGAGTTTGACATTTTTATCAACATTGAAATCACTGCCAAAATAAAATACTTTTAACGCTTCTGTCATTGACAGCTTAAATTTCTCGGCCGTAAGGTATTGATGGTTCTCTTGCATCGCTTTTGCTGCTTCGAAAAGCTCTTGTATAATAACCGGATCCATACGATTATTTTCCAAGGCTTTTTGATGATACAAAGCATATAAAGAAATTTTTTGCGATAGCATTCTCTGATAGCCAGCTTTATTAATAATGGATGAATCCATTTTTTGCGTTATAAGCACCTCTTTAATAAGCCAAAATGAGGTACTTACAAGCGCGGCGATCAGGGTTAACGCTATCACATATCGAACCCTGAATACCTTTACTAGCGAGTGCAGTTTTGAATTTTCAAAGCCTGTCATATTCTATCTATATTCCATGGATTCCCCATGAAATTTCGGCGAATGTATTTAAGTTAAGCTTAGCTACTGTGGCGAGGTAATCAACGTGAATGCGATTTAGATGAGGCTTAAATTAAAATAGTTATAAACTTGGCAGGCCTTAGAATATACTATTTTTATATAGCAGAATACGCGGGCTGATCCGCTAGAGAAAAGCCACTATATATAAAGTCGTCGCTGGTAAATATTTCCTCAGTCCCCTCATAATTATTAGCTTTGGCATAAAAATCACCATGAAAACTGTAATTTTCCTTATCATCAGCGTCTATGTGAGACAATAGCATATGAGAAGATACAGTAGGCTTAGATTCAAATTCTCTAATAACCTCATTTTCAATAGTGATATTGAAAGGGTTCGACATATTTGCTCGAAGACTATTGTCTTCATCCACACCATGTATAGTGATATCAATACTTGCTGTTGTTACACCATCAGCGTTAGTAACGGTAAAGTGCTCGGTTAATGTTTCCCCTAAGTTTAATTGCTGGATCGCCGATTGAGTATTGTCCGCGAGATAATGCCAACCACCACCGTTATACATAATCAAGATACCATATTCCCCTTCAAACCCTTGAAAGATAAACTCATCTTCACCAGCATCACCACCAGTGGCGTAAAGTCTGCCTCGGACTTGTAGAGTATTCGCCGCATCTTCAAATACTTCACCTGAAGTATCACCAGAAATAAGAGGGATATCATTAGAACCATAAATAGTAATCACAATATCCTGGGTCGTCATACCATCCGCATTAGCCACGGTAAGCGTATCTGTCAGAGTTTGCCCAAGGGTTAACGCTTGAATTGCCGTTTGTGCATTATCGGCTTCATATATCCACTCGCCCTCTTGGTTAATCTCAAGCTCGCCATAGATGCCCGTGAGGATAACAGGCGTAAATTGATCTTCACCGGCATCACCGCCATTGGCATTCAGAGCACCGGTGCTTATAAGAGTCACTGCGTCATCTTCGGTGATCGCGCCCGATATGTCGCCAGTGATGATGGGGATATCATCATTACCGTTGATAGAAATCGTAATATCTTCGGTAGTGACGCCGTCGCCACTGATGAGCGTAAATGTTTCTGTTAGCACATGCCCTGGTGCTAACGCTTGAATTGCCGCTTGCGAATTCGCAGCCTGGTATTGCCATTGGCCTTGAGCACTGATGGTTAAAGTACCATAAATACCATTTAGTGTTTCGGCATTAAATTGATTCTCCCCTAAGTCGCCGCCGGTAATATCGAGGCTACCCATAGTCATTAATGTTGTGGCAGTATCTTCTATAACGATACCCAATACATCTCCTGTAATTATAGGTACATCATCATTACCATTAATGGTGATACTGATATCTTGTGTCGTCACGCCATCGGCATTGGTCACACTAAAGGTTTCTACTAGGCTTTGGCCAGGTGCTAAATCTTGAATGACAACGAGGTTATTATCCGCTGTATATGTCCACTCACCTGCCGTATTAATAGAAAACTCACCATAAGCGCCTCTATTGGTATCAGAAATAAATTCACCTTCACCCGCATCACCACCAAGCGAAATTAAGTTACCAGAGGTGATCAAGGTTGGCCCATCATCTTCCATCACCAAAGCCGATGTATCCCCGGTAATAACAGGAATATTATTATTACCATTAATCGTGATTGTAATTGCTTGCGTGGTCACCCCATCCATATTGGTGACGGTAAATATTTCAGTTAACGTTTGGCCATCACTTAAGGCTTGAATAGCTGCCTGGGAGTTAGCAGCACCATATATCCATTCTCCGCTGCCGTAAATGGAGAGCTGACCGTAGTTTCCTACGAGCGTCGTTGCGATAAATTGGTCTTCTCCTAAATCGCCATCCAACGCATATAACTGGCCACCGACACTTAAAATTGCGGCATCATCTTCTGTGACTGAACCTGCAATAGTACCTGCAATAACAGGCACATCATTACGGCCTTCAATGGTGATACTAATGTCCTCGGTGGTAACCCCATCACTATTAGTCACGGTAAAAAGATCGATCAGCACTGCATTTTCAGGAAGCTGCTGAATAGCGGTTTGTAGACTGTCCGCTCGATAATGCCACTGGCCATCCACATCAATAGACAGTTGACCGTAACTACCATTGTAAGTGGCAGCCACAAATTGATCTTCTCCTACATCACCACCAAGAGCATTCAAGTCTCCGCGCGAACTTAAGATTGAGGCATCATCTTCCCTTATCGAACCTGCAACACTGCCAACAATAACAGGCACATTATCACGGCCTTCAATGGTGATACTAATGTCCTCGGTGGTAACACCATCACTATTAGTCACAGTAAAACGATCGATCAGCACTGCATTTTCAGGAAGCTGCTGGATAGCTGTTTGTGAACTATCGGCGCTATAATGCCACTGGCCATTTACATTAATAGAAAATTCACCGTACTCTCCTATCAAAGAGGTGGCTATAAATTGCTCCTCTCCTCGGTCACCACCTTGCGCCGTTAGTTCGCCACTGGTAAGCAATAACCTCGATACCCCATCATGCAAACGGGCACTGATATTTCCGGAAATAATGGGGGTATCGTCTCGGCCATTAATAGTTATTAAAATAGACTGTTCGGTGACACCATCGGTATTAGTGACGGTAAAAGTTTCAGATAAAATATCTCCAGGCAATAATGTTTGCAGATCTTCCTGATTATTATCGGCACGATAAAGCCATGTGCCATCCGCCGCGATACTTAAAACACCATAATGTCCATTTATGTTTTGAGCAATAAACTCTTGTTCTCCTGCATCGCCACCGCGAATAATAAGTTGACCTTGTGCTTGTAAAACAGCAGCCATATCTTCTTGCAAAGACGCACTATCATCACCCTCGATAAAAGGCACATCATCTTCCCCAGTAATAATAACAGTCACTTGCCCTTGTCGGCTACTTGCATTAACTTCACCGGAATCATCAAGCACACGATATGAAAAGCGCATAATCTCTTCTTGTCCATCATTCAGCATCTGATAGGCAAAGTCAAAACGAAAGTTAAAAATACCGCTGAAATCACTATTAAATATTCCCACCGTAGGTAAATTTGAAAATATAAATTCGTGGTTATCAGAGATATCACTATCCTCAACGCTGAGTTGAGCATTGATAAACCCGCTATCTTCTGATACATAAAAAATTAAGTCATCAATACTCGGCTGCCTATTAGCGAAAACGCGGTCGATATTATCAAATAAAGGTGGGGTATTTTCTGGCGGAGCAAAGGTAGTTTGTTGAAATAGTTTTGTATTATGGGTATTTTGATTGTTCATCACCAAAGATGAAAACACATCTACCGATACTGGCGGGATATAATACTGAGATGAATTAACATTAATGTCTACTACGAGGTTTTGAGTAAGTAAAGTTGTAGTGTCTATATTATCCGTTATAATTTCTTGACTATGTATTATTTCGCCAGTATCTACTGAATTTTCACTTATTAGCTGAACGCTATTTTCTATCAGCCTCTTAGCTGAAGCATCATGATTATTAACGTAATGCGTTGTGTGGTTATGGGACATTTGCACCGCTGCAACTGCGGCGACATTAATAGCATATGCCTCATTAGCCGCTGCAATGCTAGCAGTTATCGATTGTCCCTGTGCCAAAGAGGATAGCAAAGAACTATAAAATGCCTGCAAGGATTCGTTGATATATGCCGCCGATTGCGAGGATTCTAACGGCGTTTGAAATAAAGTCGTAGATGGAACCACATCTGTATCATCTAAAGTATACAGTACAGGCGCGACACCATCGCCTGAAGCTAGCGCTGAAGCTAAGAATATTGTTCGATCTGTTGTAACCTGTACATCAGGCTCAGCTAGTATCGCCGCGCGAGTATTACTAATGGACGTCTCTAATGCAGCTCCCGCTGCCAAATTCTTTAGTAACAATTGAGGAGCAGACTTGCTCGTCCCCGCAGAATTCGATTGCAGAGAATCTCCCGCAGAAAGTGTATCATCTAGTGCGTTTTGTACAGCTATATCCAGCTCTTTTCCCGAAGCCAATGTACTTAACAAAGACTTATCCCCTATACCAAGCTGTATTTTGTCTGAAATTTTCGCAAGCTCAATTGTTTGCTTCTGTACCTCTTTAAGACTTGTTTCCAGCTCATGCCCCTTGGCTAAAATCGTAATTAATTGTTTTTCGTCAACAGCATCTAAAGAAATATCAGAAGACGAAGAAAGTACTTGTAAAATATCGGTAACCGACACTTCTGTACTTTTATTTTCCTTTTCATTTGTCTCTTCATTTATTCCTTCATATACCCTATTTTCATCTTCATTACTTCCTTCGTCTCCGCTTTTATTTTTACTGTTTTTGCTGCTTTGCCTAATACTGTCGCCAATAATTTTACCAGCCAAAACGTCAGTTTCTGTTTGGATATTATTTAACATATCTTCTAACGTTACTGCGTTTACTTCAGCATTCGACATAGCCTGCAATAAAATACTTTGTAATTTTCCGTCAATATTTAGATCAGCAAGAGAGTCGGTAAGATTTCGGCCTGAAGATAAGGCATGGAGTAATGTTTGATAGATACTCCCAGATTGAAAGCTACGGTCGAGAGAAGTGCTATTGTAGGCCTCATTTATTTGTTGAGTAGCGGTTAATGCATCAGTCAGTGCACTATCGATCGACTGTCCATTACCAAGAGATGTTATTAACTCATCGCTTAATGTCGACGAACCTTGGTTAAGGTATTGAGGGGTATGATTGGCTAATTTAGCCTCTATAGATGAATTAAAACCACCGAACAGATGCGAAATACTTTCGCCATTAGCCAGCGCCGTAAGCATATATTCTTTTGCACTTATACTAGTATCGGCCAGGATACTGTCGGATGCTGTCTGATACTGTGAAACAGCCATAGAAAAGGCTTCTTCAAAGTTGTTCGTATCCGCTAACAAATTAAAAATTTGCTGCTGTATCTCCTCTATAGAAAAGTGCTGTTCGTTGGGTAATATATGAGAAAAAAAATCATCCTCTAACTTATCAATATTTCTTCCTGACGCTAAGGCTTGCAAAATATTTTCGCTACTATTTTCTTCATTTTTTTCAACTTTTTTAATTTCTTTACCATTGACTCCTATACCACCTTCCCCTACTACATCATGGTCGGATAATAATGTTAGCAGTTGCTTGGTATTTGTTAGTAATTCAGAAGCCGGCTCACCCTGCGCTATATGTTCAAACAGTCTTTCGAGTAGTTGGCTACAAGCTTCTGGGGTTTTGTTAAGGGTGGCACAAGTGGCATTTAATTCGGAAGAAGTAAAATCACCAGAGGCGAGGTAACGGATAATACTCGCCACATTATTTTCTGTTAAACTCGCCATATTTCTACCTCTTCATACACAATTAAAAATTTAAAATAGACACACTACCAATGCATTTGGAGAGAATATACATCAATACGAGGTGTGCTATGAATACGCCCCTGCACACGCTACATCGAACTACCGTCAAGCGATATCAAGATCCTACCTTCCATGGTTTGATGGTGATATGTACTCTTCATTCCTGTACCGTTAGTATCTGTGTAGTGATTGTTTATTTAATGAATATGCCTTGAGTATATTAATAAGCATTAGCGTTCACGCATTGCCAAGTGAAATGGCCTAATAAAAGGTTGTAGAATATAGTCCATGATAGTTCTTTCACCAATCAAAATTTGACATTGAACCAGCAATCCGGGAACCCATCTAAATGCCTCACCGCTATTATTAACAAAATATGATTGAGGAGCGCGAATACGTACCCGAAAATATGCTTTACCTTCTTCTGTGACTAAAGTATCGGGACTTAATTGTTCCACAATACCGTCAACGGCTTTAAACCTTAAGCCTTCAGCAGAGGCGAGCCTTAATAAAACCTTCTGTTGTGGAAATACATAACCAACATCTGCGATGGCGAGCCTCGCTTCAACCACTAGCTCATCATTCAAAGGAACGATATCAGCAATAACAGCACCTGCGCTAATAACACCACCTAAAGTGCTAACATAGAGAGATTTAATAACACCTGTTACCGGCGCGGTTACTGTAGTCCGTTGTAGGCTGTCGGTGTTTTTTAAAAGGCGTTGTTCCAGTACATGCAATGTTTCCTGCGTTTCTTGTAGAGCTTCGCGAACCCCCAATAAAAACACGTCGCTGAGTAAGGCTAAACGCTTCTTTGATTCTTCTGCCATTGCTTCGGTGCGTTTTAAGGCTGCCTTATCTTCAGCGATTTCACCTTTTATTTCTGCTAAACGGCGCAATAAGTCAATGTGACTCATACGGTTTGACAGACTCTCTTGAAGTAGATGGTCACTAATATTAACTTGTTCTTGAATAAGCGTAATACTCGCGATATTTTTAGACAAGCGAGCAGCTATTTCCTCATTGTGAAAGAGATGTTGTGCAACAAGTTGCTGTTGAACAGCCTGCTGCCGCTGTAGTTGTTTACGTCGAGAGTAGAAGATATTTTGTTCCTGTTGTAGCCGAGTAGCAGGAAAATTCTCTATTAATAAAGACTGGCGTGGACTACCCTTATTATCCGTATGAATAAGCTTGTGATAGTGCTCAATAAAATCGAAGGTTTCATATTGTTCGAGCTCCGCCAAAAGGCGAGTTTCCTTAATATACAATGAGTAAAGCCTTTGTTCTAACTCAGCAACATCAGCATTTTGAATAGTGGGGTCTAAACGCAGCAATACTTGGCCTTGCTTAACAAAGTCTCCTTCTTTAACATCTATACTACGAATAATACCCCCTTCCCTGTGTTGCACCAACTTAACGTCGCTCGCCGGCACAATTTCGCCATCAGCTAAGGCAACAATAGACAAGGATCGAAAAGATGCCCAAAGATAAAAAATAATCACCGTTAAAATAAATAACATAAGTAAAGTGCGAGAAGCACAAGAGAAATAACCAATACCTTGATCAATAAGTCGATGTATAAATATTTTTTTCTCAATGATAGAGTTCTTACAGAGAATACTCATAACTCAACAACCTATTACATGTTAATTTTACTATTATCCGTTGCTCTAGCGCAGGTTTTTATAAAACCTAGGTGAGGGCTTTGTATTGAGATCAAGAATATAGTGTGCAGCATTCACTAGTTTCGGCTCTTGGGACATAACAATCACCGTTTTTCTTTGTTTTGAGAGATCTAATAATAATTGCACAATATTATTTTTTGCAATGTCATCTAAACCTTCCGCAGGGTCATCGGCAATCACCAAATTGCCATGTGTCACTAAACCACGAGCAACCGCAAGGCGCTTACGATAGCCCAAAGAAATCGACATTCCGTTATTATTTATTAAAGTTTCTAAACCTTCTGAAGTCTGGTCAATAAAATTATCCAAACCTACCGCATTAATAACGTGGCTTACTGTACTTGCCTGTTGTCGATGAACATCGTCAGCAATAATATTATTATATAATGTATCATTAAAAAAACTGGGTTCTTGGGGAAGATAAATAAGCTGGCGTCGCCACCACGGTAGTGCCAACTGTTGTAAATCAACACCATCGACTAAAACTTGTCCTCGTTGAGGCTCTAACAAACCTGTAATAAGGCGTGTTAGTGTGGTTTTGCCCGTTCCATCGTCACCGATAACGCACAACATTGCCCCACTCGGAAGCGCAAAATTCAATGATTCAAATAGTGGTACGGTTACATTTTTTACCTCATTAATATTATTAGGTAAACACTGAGTGGCATAACCAAAAGACAGGTTTTTAAATGCAATGCGACCTGAATACTTACCTATTCGTATGCCTGATGTGTTCTCTTTACTTAACTGTGAAAATTGTTTTAAGCCCTTTAACGCTTGATTTGCATGAACAAAGGCAATACTTAAGTGACTCACCCTGGTGATAGGCCCTAATGATCGGTTAGCGAGGATATTGGCACCTATCAAGTTGCCCACACTTAGAGTATCTTGTAATACTAAAAAAGCCCCCACTGCATAAACGGCTACCGTTAACAAAGCCTGCAAACTTTGTGTACTTGACTGTAAAACACCATGGCTTTGTACCATAGCATCTTTTTTAGTCAATATGTTGTCGACAACAGCACACCAATCAGCCATTAATTTTTGCTGATAAGAAAAAAGCCTTAGAGTTTCAACATTAACAATACTATCATTTAAGACACCCTGCCCCTTTTGATTTTCTTGAGATACCTGGTGAATAAGAGTGGAATCTCGATAGCGATGAACAATAGAGATAGCACAAGTGAATATAAGAAATAAAAGGGTTACTCCGCCCAAAACCGGCGATATAAAAAATAGTGTTAACACAAATAAAAAAGCAAAAGGAATGTCAAAACACATCGCAAGATTAATAGGGGTATAAGCACGCTCCACACAATCCAGCCAATACATAAGCTGTTTACCAATGGTATTCTCATTGCCGTATAATGTATCAACTTTCGTAGTAAGTAAGTTTTCGAAAGTTGCAAGCATCAGTTGCTTATTTCGCTCGACGGTAAGATTTTTTGCCAAACGTAAGCGTACAAGTCGAAAACCAAACTCTAACGCGACAGCGGCGAGCACACCGAGAGTTAAAGTAACTAGGGTATCATGTACGCCATAGCTAAGATAACGGTTAAGCACTTGTATTACATATAATGACGAAGCAAGGCCAAGTAAATTAATAAAGAATGAAGATAATAGAAGCTCACTAAAAACCAGAGGGTTGTGCTTAAATCTAAAGAGTAGCTCGTGCATAGATGTGTTATCGGTTCAATTTTATTCGGACTTATACAGATGGTTATTTTTCAGTCTTCAGCGTTAGTTGGCCAATAATCTCCAACAGTGCGATGGTAGCGATTAAATTATCAGCCTGTGCAGATACACTATCGCTACGGGCGTTGACGAGAGCTGTTTCCGAGCCAAGTAAATCTATTAAAGAACGTTGCCCTAGCTTCCTTTCTTTTCTAGCTAACTCTAAAAATGCCAAGGAAATTTCCGCTTGCTGGTTAAGGAAACTGACTTGTTGTTGTGATGTTTGTAAATCTTGCCAGCGATCACGCACTTGCTTTTCAATACTGCGTCGCTGAGTGCGCAAATCGAAGTTCTGACGGTTCACTTCCAAGGTTTGAACTCGGAGACGGTTAACACCTGCCAGGCCAAGGTTAATGGGCATACTGATTTCTACTTGTGAAGTCAGCTCATTATTAATACCAAGGTTACCGCGCAAGTTTTCATCAAAAGTACGTTCAAAAGTCAATTTAATTTGTGGATATAAGGTTTTTGCTTTTATCGAGCGTCGAGTTTGTCGAGCAATGTCACCTTCTAATACAGCCCTTCTAAGCACGGTATTATTGTTATTTGCCAGTTTTGTTGCTTGCTTAATATTCTGCGGCAATGGTGCCAAGCGCAATGCTTTTGACGAAATGACAATGATATCTGTTATCGAAATATTACTTAACTTTTGCCATTCCTCCTGCGCTAACATATGAGCTGTTTCAGGGGTATCGCCCACAACACCAAACACTTGCCAAAAGCTATTCTCAGCACGCCTAAGCGCGCCCTCGCTCTGAATACGGCGAGATATAGCACCGGCAAGCTGTGCTTTCGATTGTAGAACGTCGCTAGAATAACCAGAACCTCGTGCCACCCGAATTTGCTCCAAACCCGTTTGCCGACGTATATTATCTTCTGAAGCGCTAGCATACTTTAAAATTTCCTTGGCGCGTATAAGGTTGATATATACAGAAACAGCTTCTAATAGTAAAGTTTGCCTGGTCTGCTGTAAGTTAAGCCGGTTAATTTCCAACTGTAAATAAGCTTTTCTTAATTCAGCATTACTAGCACCAAAATCCCAGAGCAATTGTGAAATGCGCCCTCGCCCTTGTTTAAATCCTATTTTGCTGCCGCTGTTATAATTATTGTGGTGGCCTTTAGCAACACTAATATCTAGTTCTGGATACCACACACTTCTGGCAATTTTTAATTGCTGATAAGCAATAGATAGCTGAGCTTTGGCACCCAAAACCCTTTCATTTTTTTCTAAAAGGGCATGGAGTAAAGCGTTAAATTTAGCTTCATCTCTTACACCATCGCTAGCTACAGTCAAGTGATGAAATAAACAGAAAACTATAGTAATGGCTGCGGCCGACCTTTTTATTAGAGCCATCCCCCCTCCCTATTAAGCTGGTGACTAAATATATCACCCTGATATATTTAACCATCGTCCCTTAATATACAAAGTCGTTGTGCGAAACGACTTGATTTTAAGGGGCCCGCACGTGTCTATCGACACGCGGTGGCGCATCCATGCACCGTTATTAACAATGCGTAAGTATCTAAAATTACATTTATATCTACATTATAAATTTAATGAAAAAGGAATTTCCTTAACATGAAAGTGACGCTGTATGCTGGCAAACAACTCTTCTTTAACAGTGTTCTTAGGATCAAATTCTCGCAAAAAGAATACGACCTCATATTCGGCTAGCCAAGTAGATCGATAAAGAGAGGAGCCAATAAAACTATGATGTGGCGGTTGCACATCCGATATCCCTTGCACACTATCCAATGCTGTTTGCATTACCTCTGCGACTACTTCAGCAGAATACTCTATTGGTACTTTCAAAGTAAAATTAGTGCGGCTACTATCTCGAGACAAGTTGACGATAATAGAATCAGATAACAAACCATTAGGAATACTAATGAGATTATTATCGATATCTTTAACTCTCACGGTTCGCCAAGTAATATCCATAACCGAGACAACACCTAAGTCGCGAACGTTTAAATATTCTCCGATTACAAAAGGTTTGGCTAAATTGATAACAATACCAGAGAAAACATTAGAAATATTACTTTGGATAGCCAAACCAACAATCATAGCAAACAGTCCGCCAGTGGCTAAGAAACTGGTTAGCGGCTGTTTTAATATAAATGCTACAACACCAAAAAATGCCAGCAGGTAAATAACAAAAAATGAAGACAGGCGAATGATATTAGGAATTTTCTTACCACTCTTATTTTCTAATACCTGCCAACAAAAGCGCTCACAGAAAATAACCAAGAGCGTTGCCATCAACAACCACCATAATACATCATAAGAAACCACTAAGTGATCAATGGTTTTAATTGGTATAGCGTAACGAATAGCGAGATCTATCACGATATTACCACCGGCAAGCAATAATAATGGCCAAAAAACCAAACGCAGAAACCATGAGGAAACGGACCAAAACCTACCACGCCAATGTTTATCTACCCAACGAGCAGCGAAGCTACCAACTAGCCCAAAAATACCTATAAAATATAAAAATTGTAATGGCACCAAATGGTATATTTTAAAACGGTTCTCATGGATAACAACGCCATAGTCAATACGAGAAAACTCAGGCTCAACCGTTCCATGTCCTGTATAAAGTGGCCGCCCCAAAAGAGACGCGTGAATAATATCTTGGCCGATCCAAGCACGCTCAATACGGTGATTGTGAATTTGTTCCAGAGAATAAATCCTCTTAAGTTGGCCTTTTAAGTTACTTTGTTCATTAAAACCAAAACCAATTTCATCCACGACATACATCGCGTTATTTTTATTGAGTTTCTTATGATGAAAGCTAAGCCCTAATAGATGGCTACCGTAGAGGCGTTTAATATCAAGAAAATTTAAGTAAAACTTCCCCTCTACACGATAAAGACGATAATTGTTACCCTCTTCTACAATAGGGTCTTTCAGGACAAGCGGGTCAACCGCATTTAAAAAAGTGATATCTTGTGGCTGAAAGCTGCCGTTATAGCGAAACCAGATATAAAAATCTAATAATGCTGTACTTTGTTGCCAATCAATATCCACTACATCAAGTAAATCAATGCCGGTATATATAACATTTGTTTTATACATAAAGCGATTATTGACATAAAGCATTTTGCCGCTCTTAATCTCATTAAGATAATCTACCTCAACGCCAGGTTTGAGCGGTTCAAGTTGTGTTGGTGCAGCAATCAATTGTTCGCCATTGTATTCGCCCATTTTAACTGGGCGTAACGCTTGGCTTTGATCGTTAAACATATTTAAACCAAGGACTCCATCAACTTCTAAATTGCCTTTTCTAGCATCACTAAAAAGTTTATTAATGGACGATCGCATTGTATCAAAAAAGCTATTTTTTCCTTCAGATAGGACATGCTGAGCTACACCTGTATTATCTACAGTACTATTTTCTAAAAATTTAGTATAGCGCTTATTATTCTTCAACAATGCGGTGCCCAATATTTTTGCAGACTCATAGGCATAAATAGCCAACCAATCGGGCTTTGACTGATATCGCTTTATATAGCGATCCCGAAAATCTTGCGCGGCCTCACCCTCAGTATCAAAAAGCAAGGGTGTGGAAAGCAAAATATTATGGGTATAATCAGCAAGTTGTTTTGTGCGTATCGTATTTTTATGGCTATGTTTGCTACCCCCTATATAAGAGGCAGAAGAGGATTTATTATCGATCATTACACGTAAAGACTCAGAAAAACCGCGGGTAGCCAAGGTATCGAGCCCAACAATGTCATTAGTTATACCTGCATTGCGAGCATAGAAAATAAACTGCGCACAAAATGTAGCATCGCCTGCGATAAAAATTGTACCAAGATCACGACGTACCTTAAAGGCCGCCACTGTTTCGATAATAGATTGATTAATATTAAGCTTGGATAGCTCACGACTTAAATGTATTTTAGTACCAAAACGTTTATATACCTTAGTAAACTCATCAGCAGCTAATAATCCATCAGGTGAATCTTCATGGATGATAGTGACAAGCTTTTTGCCAATAACATTGCGTACATAATTTGCTACAAACTTCGCCTGCTCTTGAAAAGAAAACATCATTTCCAGCTTTTTATAGCCCACACCTTCCTGTTTAAAGGGATAAATATTAATAACAGGTATATCGCTAGCGGTTATGTCACCGATAATAGCTAATAAAGACTTTTTAGCTTTCTTATTCCCATATTCCGTATTGTTAGGGTTATTATCCTCACTCGTCACAACGGGTATCGCTTTTAATGTATAACCTTGCAAAGCTCGGGAGCGTTTAAGTTCTTCAAAGTACAAATTCGCGCCTTGTAATAAAGAAATAGGTACAACATCTGTTTGATCACCTCGACCGCTAACCCCTACATATAACATTTTATCATTGGAATCGTTGAACCATGTTAGTCTTAAGAAAGACGAGACTAGCGTCCCTGAAATAAAAATACAGATTAATACGACCAATAGATTATTTCTTTTTTTCATTCACATCCCTTATTGCAAATACGTATTGTTAAGTATAAGGATCAGTGTAAAACTCATTATATTTTTACTATTGGATCCTCTGGTGGTATTTCTGGTGGTATTTCTGGTGATATTTCTGGTGATGTTTGCTGAGCAAGTATATTCGCCACAATATTCTGTATCGTGTTAGTAAGCCAAACCGTATCTAATGAAATTTCCAGGCCATTAATTAGCACACCGGTACCGGCGCTATATTGGTTAAGATCATTGCGTTTCTTCCATACAAGACCATCATTCAACGAAGTAAGCCGCCAATAGGTATTTTTATTGTATTCACCATATTTAGCTTCCACAGTAATACCAATATAAAGGTTACTTATCGCACTATCATTAAAATCTGTTGCTAACTGCCATGGAGCATTTTCTCTGGCAATCCAGATTCGATTATCATTCGAATCTGCTTGCTGAGTTAGCAATACTCGGTCCCCTTCCTGCAGTTGATAGCCATCCACTACAGTCAAAGTAACTTGAGGCGTGCTGGTATCAATAGGGCTTTGCGCTACCGCAGCAACATCCATTTTAAACTTAATCATTGCCCTTAAGCGATTAATTCTTTCATCAACATCAGCTATAGCCGCCTTCTCATCAAGCTTTAGCTGAATAGCAGAATGCTCAGTATTCAACATAGAAGCGACACCTGAAGGACTTACAGCAATACTATTGTGTGTTGCTTGTTGCAGTTCAGTAGCAGTAGCGAGACGTATTACACCAGCTAGCTGTTCTGTAGATGTTGGCAAGCGCTCTGTAGCTAAGGTTCCTGTAGCTATCGAATCTGCATTGATATTGGTAATTGAACTACCGTCACCGCTAAAACTTATCAAGCTAAGGTTTTGTGGGAGACGCTCAGAGGCAATAGTTCCCGAATATATATTACCCCCATCCAACTGTGTTAACGCACTACCATTTCCACTAAATGACGTAGCAATAATATCCTCAGGCAACTGTTCATTACCTAGGGTTCCCGCCACAACATTATCGGCATTAAGATGGGTTAATGCCCGACCATCACCGCTAAAAGATAAGGCGGTAATATTCTGTGGCAACCTATCATTACTCAAACTTCCCGTAGTTATATTTTCCGCACTTAAATTAGTTAACAAACTACCATCACCGCTAAAGCTCGCTAAAACTAAATCCTGCGGTAAATAGTTGGCACTGATTGTACCAGCATCAATATCCGTGGCATTAGTTGCCATATCAATTAAGTCGTCAAAATCCTGAGATGTAGGAATATCCCCAGGGTCAAACTTGGTTTTCAGCGTTTGCTTTTTATTACTGTCAGGCATGGTGATGCACTCCTGGGTTATATGCAAATAGCGTTAAAGAAATGCTTAGAAGATAGGTGACTTTAGAGCATCTTTAACAAAGTTAGCGCTTTTTTATACTTGCTAAAGTTCTAACGATTGTAGAAGGGTTTTGTTCCGATTTTTTTGGTGGTGGGAAATATCATAACCGCTACTCTTGAGGATATTACCTATCGTCAGCCCACTCGTTGTATAAAAGCTAAGGCGTAGTAAGCTGATCGGGACTTATGAGAGCTTCGTATTCTTCGCTGTGTCTGTCCTACTTATACATCTACTTATCCTTTGTGCTTGTGTTGACCAATGGTTAGTGTGTAGTGGTTTAGCGTGTATCCTGGGTATTAGTAATTAATTAGGAACATAGTCTTTAAAAAGAAATAATGCAGTTTATTTTTTAAAAAAATTCATCCTGGCATGTATACCATCTTTACGGTTTCGAATAGCACCTAAAGTCATATTTATACTTCCATCTAACGAAGACTTTCTTTCTTCTAAAAGTCCATGTAAACTCTCAACAGCATCTTTTAATCGTTTATTCCTGGCGACATCACCTGTGCTTTTTTCCTTAAAATAACTATAGAAGCCATAAACAACAGATAGAGCAAATATGCCTAGACCGATATAGGGGGCTGCAATACTTATCATTCCACCCAAACCGGCAAGAGTTATTAGGCCACCTTTTATAAAGTTAGATTTTGCTGATTCTAAAGATGATGCTGTCTTAAGAACTTCTTTTCCATTATCATCTTCAATAGTTTGGCTACCCCCGTAAAAATCCGGTTTAATTCTTTTTAAAGTTTCACCAATTTCGGAAAACTTCTTATTTCCTTCCTTAAATTTATCAATGGTAATTATCTTTTCAGGAGTCAATTCCGACTTTCCGGCAAGCTCTGACTTTAGATTCTCCATAGCTTCACGAATAGCATCCTCCTGCTTTGACAAAGATTCTCTTTGGACATCAATTAGTGTTTTCTCGATCATATTTTGTTCCAAATATGCCCCCCCAAAAACCTTATCTTTTTCTGCTTCACTAAACTTTTCGACCTCATTCATTAATTCTTTAGTACGGAAATCACTAACAATATCAATCTCCTTGACAATATCAGACAGATTGTCGTAATAATTAAAGGCTTGAAATTTATTTCTTAATATATTGACAACCTTATCCGAATTCAATTTTTCTGTTTCATCATCAGCTTCATATTTTATTTTTCGACCAGAAAACTCCTCTGCAATCGGAGGTAAGTTATTTTTAAGATCATCATGGTAATTCAAAGCCAAAGGCAAATAGTCCTTGACGTATTTTTTTGCTTCGCTTTTAACCCAGGGTTGTTTTTTATTTAAATAGATAGATTTCATACCCAACCATTTAGGGTTTTTAGTGCCATGCTGTTCTCCTACGCCATACACTATATTACTCCAACGGTCTAAATTGTTAACAACCCGTTTAATCCTCGCTTCGTTCCCAGGAGTAACTTTTTGTTTTTCCAGATCATTGCTTCTTTCACCGTTGACGACAAACCCTAGGTAACCCTGCCATGGCTCTAGTGCAAGAAAATTCAATTTATCCCATGATTCAAGATTAAGAGATGCATGATCTCGCCAAGCATTGATAACTACATCTCTTTTGGAAACGGATGTATTAAGAAGATTGTTAGAAGAAAATTCGCGATGTTTCTTAATAACATTCTCTGTTTTCATTGAAACTTCATCTCTAGCCTGTTTTTGAGTATACATAAAACCGCTCTCATATTAAAAATAACGTATAAGACACAAAAAACTAACGTATAAGACCCACACTCTCTAAAAAACAAAGTCTATTTTCTCCCAACCCAAGCTCCGAACTTTGAAATTAGGGTAAATTAAAATAAGGTTATAGAATAAAACAGTTAAATCGCTATTTTAATCGAATGAAAACCCTGAACATAAAAACTCAGTTTAATTTTTAAACGATGTTTAACATAAGGATTAAGAAGCCGTTTTCAAGCTTCTAGATGACCGATAGAAACGGAAAGGAAACATAGGACACACACTCTCTAAAAAAACAAAGTCTATTTTCTCCCAATCCAAGCTCCGAACTTTGAAATTAGGATAAGTTAAAATAAACTTATAGAATAAAATAGTTAAATCGCTATTTTAATCGAATGAAAACCCTGAACATAAAAGTTCAGTTTAATTTTTAAACGATGTTTAACATAAGGATTAAGAAGCTGTTTTTAAACTTCTAGGTGACCGATAGAAACGGGAATAATAAATATTTTCAAAATATGTAACATTTCTTAACCATTCTTTCTGGCTTAAATTTAGTCTTTCCAATATCGGTGGTAGCAACGCAGAAATTTTACCGCGTTTATTGTGGCGAATAATACGACCAGTATAATCCACTAAATTTAGATACTCCTTCAAACTAAATAGAATACCTATCTGGTTTTGGTTGACTATATTGCCTTCAAACTGACAAAGTGCTTTAACAGGCAGGTTAAATGTCATGAGAGCACCTTGGCTAATTTGCTCTTTAATCATTTGAGATAAATTGATCTCTTTTACAAGGCGTTGTTTGATACTTGTATATTCGGAGGTTTCAGGCGTCTTAGCCATCTTCGCCCTAACAGGGTTTAGATCTTTGTAAGCCATAGCAGATAGCAATGCTTCTTCTGTCAGCAATGCTTGAGAGGTATAACGCGCTTCCCAGAAGTGGCCTCGGCACTCATCTTCTTTATTCGCTTGGCGAGCGATGGGTTCATTTAGGCATTTCATAAACCACCCCAAACAACCGAGGCGTTTTCGGTAACAGGTGATACACTCGCCCACAACATCCTGTTCTGCTTGAGTTAAGCTAGTGTCACGTAAACATTTTTGAACGAGTAGCGGGCCTTTAAATACACTACACCAACGCTCTAGTACTTCCTTATCAGACCACGTAAGCGTTTCATCAGGATTAAGTTTAAGTACCAAATGATAATGATTACTCATCACGCTATAGGCGCAAATATCAATAGCAAAAATAGAGCTTAAAATACGAATTCTAGCTTCAATCCAATGACGGCGATGCTCATACGAGCGACCACTTTTTCGATCAAACCCACACAAAAATGCCCGACGCACGCAACGAGACGTAATATGGTAATAGGGAGTATCGTCAATACAGACAAGTTCCTTTCTTGGTCTTGGCACAGTGAATTCCTTTCACCTGATGTTTATTTTTTATGCTATTGAAGTTCTGACGGGTTGTCAATGGTTGAGTGTGTGTCTTAAATATTTCTCGTGTGTGTCTTAAATATTTCTCTCGGTGCCTGTCCTACTTATCTCTACTTATCTAGGTCTTCTACTTATCATCTTTTTCCCTTCTATTGGAGTCCTGATAGGTTGTCAATAGTTGAGTGTGTATCCTAGATATTTCATCCTTCTTAAAGCGGAACCTTTCCGGCTTTCGGAGATGACAGAGAGTCTATTTTAGTATTTAAATCCTCTAACTTTACATATCCCCATGCTGCATTCAGACCATCTGACCATTCAACCGGTATTTCATATTTATCGCCTGAGAGAGATGTACTAAGACGAAAACGTTTTACAATAGTCCCCTCTCTGAGGTCTACCTCACGACTATCATCGACCCATGTAAAGGTTGAGTTTATCCATTTTTTTTTCATTTCAATAGTCACATCTTTGTTTAGGACAAATTCCCTACCTAGCGTTTTATCTTGCTCATTCCACTTCTCAGCGGCAGCTGTATAATTAAGGGAAGGTGTAGAGTCTGTTGATATTTCAAACTTATTCATTTTCACTTTTTGACCTTCTTCCCTAGTAAAACCCCATTTAATACTTCCAAGGTATTCATCTTTGTCTGCTCCCTCAATCACAATAGCAGCTACTTCGAATTCCATACTCCGCCTGATGGTGGTAGGAAACCTAGGGAGACGAGGCATATCATAAAGCTCCGCAAATTCGATATGTCTAGGAGGGTATTTATTGCTGTCAGTAATATCCTTTCCAATTTTATATTTTCCCTGATCCTTGTATTCGTATGACTCAGTTTTCAAAATATCTCCATCGATTGGATCATCCGCCCCGAATATAGGATTTGCAGCACCGCCAACGCGATCAACTCTATATCCAGTGTTTTCATCAGTAGTTTGCTCATGTTGTGGTTCTAGATTTTCCTGCAGACTACCTTTTGTCTGTTTAACCACCTGAATTAAAGCAATTTTCTTTGCATTTATGTCTTTTGCCTCATCCCATCTTGTTTTGAATTCAATTTTAACATCAGCCCCAATTAAACACTCATCAACTACAGGTTTGTACTTGGTGTTTTTAAAAATTCCTTTTTTAGTTTTTATTTCAGCCATTTGCATTATTTTCTCACGATTATCCACAACACTAAAACCTTGCATTTTAACCCTTCTCTCATGAGTGACAGAATTAATACGCATTTTACTTTTATTTTCTTTCTGTTTCTCTTTTTGCACATACATATCTCAATTCTTTTTAATTAGCACTTAGTGGATATTATAGGCTTTCACCTATTGTCTATAACATGGTTATAAACACCTACTGGACTTTACTTCAGATATATCCATTTTCTTATATGAACTTTAACAAATATATTAGGTTTTAAATAGCCATCTCTACCCTTACAATACCGATATACATAAATCAAAATTTAGATTAATCTATATAATTTTCTCCTATAACAAAAACTCTACAGCCAACAACAGATTTTAATTTAGCGATCGCGCTTTTGTAATCGAGCCATGAACACATCAACAAGCTGTGAATAGTCCACAATAATTTATCGGCTATCTACAATTTAAATTGATCCAAAGGCGAACATATCCCCTCGAATCCTTTGGCCGTCTCGTGACTATAAATTTTAGTAGTCAAGGCATTTAAACCAACCCCCGCCCCAAACTCTCCGCCCTCGCCCCCATTACATCTGCTTCCCTCTCCAGTTGTGCATTATCATTTATCGCTTGCCCGGCAAATTGTGTTGTTGGTGCTACTCGACCTTGGGCCTGCTGCACAATATGCCAGGTTTCATGGGCGATATGTTGGCTTTGTCCTGGGGCCATATGAATATCGCTTCCCTGGGCGTAGGCGTGGGCGTTGAGTTGTGCGGGTTTGTCTGAGTTGTAGTGGACTTTTACATGATCGAGGCTGATGCCGGATAGGTGTTCGGCGCCAGCTTTTATATGGTCGGGGATGCCGGTGTTATTCTTACGTTGAAGAGGCGTTGTTTCTTGTTGTTTTTCTCGGGATATGTACATGGTATTTTTACCTTTTAACATTATGATATTGGTTTAAATAATATTTAATAGAACATTAAACTACATTCACTACACCCAAGCGTCGATTCATTAATACAATATTAATAAAATCAAATACCAGAGCTTCCGTATTGGCGATGGTGTAGTTTTCATCCCTTTCGTCTAAGGTAAGGTAGAATAATTTACTGCGAGTTTTACTGGTGGTAAATTGACATTCTATCTCTCTGCCATTCTCCATTTTAGTAAAGCGTATTTGATTGTTTGCTTTGGAATTTTTACTCGGAGGTGTGTCACCGCTCACCGGTACGTCATTAAGGTGAAGGCTTATGGTATCAACGAAGCTTTCATTAGCATCTATTACGTTAGCAGCAGTGCTGCGTTCTTCGTATATACCTGTGTTATAACCGTAATGATAGAGGGATGATTGGCTGCACTCCAATACACTGCGCACAATGTTATCTAAAAAGTAATCAATACAGTTTAATAAATGTAGACGTTCATTACGTTGGTGTTGTTCAACGTGAGCTTGGTAGCTTTGATAAAAATTGTAACGTTGTTGGTTATTTTCCAGTGATTGACTTATATTTTCAGAAAAATGCTGATAATAGCCTCGTGGCTTTTTACCATAGTGGTTGTCATGATCACGATAATAATTGTGCGAGTGTGGTGGCTTGGGGTATTGAGAGCTAGAATAATTAGTAGCCGTATTTTTATCACTCAGATAATTTGTTTTCGAGTACTGAGGATGATCTTGGGAGTAGTTTTGAGCGTGCGCTTGAGAGCTTTCGTGAGGGTTATCTTGTGTCATAAGAACCACCTTTGCTATTGAAGTGATAAGATGTGGTTGAGTATGTAAAAACTGCACTTCCCTATCAGCAATAAATGTGTACTCCTTGTGTTAACACGTATGCACACTAAAACTCACCATACTTCCATATTACTTCGATTAATGTTTTACCCAACCAGGGCAAGGAAATATAACCCAGTCCCCAGGGATATTTGGTCAATAAAATATCTTCAGCACGGGGTTCTACTTCTATGAAAAAACCACTATCGTTCATAGAGCAGCGAGCATTGCGCAGTAAAAACATTGATTTAAAGCTGTTGGGGGCCATATTTTTTAGCGCGGGCCAATTACTGATAAGGGTGTGGACAAGTTGATCGGCACTGGCACACTGCTCTTTGCTTAGTACAACTGTCTGTTCAACAACAGCTTCGGGTGCCAGCCCTACAAGGATATTGGCCACTGAACCCGTGTTGTTGTCGTCATTTTCACCCAATACATTGCCTGTTATGTAATGTAATAAAGCGTGAGCAGTAAGTTGTGCTACCTCGTCAATAAAGCTGAGGCTTTTATTGCCTTCTAACAAATTATTTTTAATAAAAAATATTTTTAAATAAGGCCAGAGTAAAATTATACCAGCATCGCCACAGTAAAAGCCTTCGTGTATCCGCTGTTGTCTTACTACCAAGTTCTTTAGGTCGTTGTTTAATTGCTGTGATATGGTGCTTATTTTTTCTATATCATCTTTGCGCTCAAGACCTTTCTCATAATTTTTCAATAAATTAAGACTTTTTTTAATCGCTAAAGGATTAATAGATATACTGTGTGTTTTTCCCCCACTGTGAATTAATCTTCTACTAAGTCTATCGCTTACTTCTTTAAGATCTGAGTGCCATATAAGTCGATGGGAATGCATATCTGAAATATGTCGTATTTTAGGGTATGAGGTAATAAAATGTTGATACTTTGAGTCCATCGGCCGTTTTTTTTCAGCTTTATATAAGGATATTTCGGGCCAGTCCATGTGTGTTTTTGCTAAAGATTGAATACTAGCCTTTAAGTTATCGAGGTGGTTTTTTTGCCAGGTAGAGACCTTAGTGATTGCATTAATTTTCCTAATCCCCTTCAATAGGTAGTGATTGCGCTTACCATTATTATCGCTTTTACTCTCTTTATCAAAAAACCTATCCCAGTATAGTAAAAGACACGCTGTCCAAGAATACAAAGCACTCTTAACATCATTATTGATAGGCATTGATGATGCTTTATCTATAATATTATCTTCAATGCTATCTATTGTGAGATCTATATCAGTGAGGCATCTGTATACTTCCATCACCAATAAAATAGTCGATGTTTTTATGGGTGAAATAGCTTTATCGGAAGAGTTATCACTGTCTATATTCTTTTTATTAATACGGCTATTGCCTTTATCGTTAATATTACTTGCACTTACGTTCGCACTATGCCCCACACTATCTGTCTCGATAAGAGTCGTCTTAATTTTCGCTTCTGAATTAGTAATACGCTCTATTAACTGTCGCAAATAAATATCATGCTGTTCTCGTCGAATATACTCCACTTCATCCTCAACAATAGGTAACCACCAATATTCACTCATTGTTTTAGATGATTTTAGTGTTTTATCTTCTTGTAACATCTGATTTTTTACTTGCGTTAATTTTCTAATTGCGGTTTCTAGTGCCTCACTACTCTGCTTATTTTCTTGTGCTGTAGTATCAGAGTGTAACCATGCATGGAATAACACCAACAGCTGTACCACTTGAGTGTAGACTTCTTGTTTATTTAATTCTAAAGAAGAAATGGAAATAGACCTGGAAAGAGATGAATCACGATAGAATAATTCAAAATTAGACTCAAATTCTAATAATATATTATTCACCTCTTTTTGCAAGTCGAATTCTCTTTGAAAGCACTTGTAATAAGGACTGTCTTTTACAGAAACTTGATAATCTTGTTGGCCTGTATTTTTTGGCAACCAGGTAAGTATTTGATTTTTTAAATTATCTGCCGCGAATGCATCACTTTGGTGAATAAAATGGTGTATTGCAGGCTTCATATCGAAAGAAACAACGTCGCAAATACGAATTAATTTGGAGGCAATAAGATGATAAAGTGTCTGTTGTTGAATATGTATATCTTTTTCAACTAACAGATAGTTTTTATCCTTATTATGCCCACTTATACCAACAAATTGGTTAAGCAGATCCGTTAGCTGTTTAAATATACTATATTCCTGTGGTGATAATCTACGCACACTGTTTAGTTGCTGTTGATGAGTGAACTGCACTAAGAAATCACCCCACGCTAGTAAGCGCTGATGAAGCCCATGGGTATTGTTGTGTTCGAACATTGTTTCTAAGACTTCAGGCTCTGATGATTTCTTAGCAACAAGACTATTCGCGAGTGATTCTAATTGCTTTGTTAGTGTTATGGGTAGCCAGGAAAACGCTATCAATGCATTGAGGTGACTCAATATATCCTTAAATCTGTGGTCGAATATATGCTGTATTTCGTTATTAGAAGTATCGCCTTCTTTACTACTATGAGGATGGCTATGAGAGTGGTTATAAAAATTTGAATAAGCATAATCATGCTTATTATTTATAGCTGCCTTACTTTCGGCCTCAGGCTTTCTACTGAAAGTTCTATGAAAATCTTTAGTAGAACTCTTATTGGCAAGCTCTGCTATAGCCACTTTCTTTTTATGGGTACGTAATGCTTTTGACAGTTTCGCTAACCGTGTATTCACATCAAAAGTTATAATATTTTGTGCTCTAATTGTAAAAAACTGAGGGAAAAGCGCCTGTTTGATGGGGATAGTAGTCGTTATTGGCAAGGCTTTCTCAGCGTATAATAATTGCTTTAATTTCGTTATCTGCTGAAATCGATCAGCCTCTTTAGCATAATAAAAATGAGCTTGACAGAATGGCTCTAACAATTGAATTAATGCTTTAAAAGCAGAAATTTCTTTGGCAAAACTAAATGTGGCATCTGATATAAGCACACGACTGTTATCTTTCTTTAGTTCGTCTTTCCTTGGTTGATTTATATTAAACCACGAATTTCCATTAGCCCGTTTGAGTATGGCATCTAAACCTAAAAAATCTGACACCTTGAGCGTTTTATGGGTAACAATATTAAACCAGTTTTCACAAGCCTTTAGCCAATAAACGGATTGATCCATAAGCAAAGCTTCCTGCACACACTTTACATAATAGCTAAAATTCGGCTGTGCCATTTCACTAGGCTTAACTAATGTGTGAGCCCTTAGCAATAGTTTTGATGATAACTTAAGCGCACTATTATTATCCCCTTTTTTGCCTAAGTTAAAAAGCTGAATATACGCACCCAGTATGTGTTTTTTTTGTAAAAGTGTAAATTTTTCATCTGCCAAATAGGACATTAAAAAGCTGTGGTCTTTACTAGGCAGAAACAGCTGGAGCTGCTTTTTTACAGAGCTAAAATCAAGAACGCCGTTGTTAACAAGCGTATTAAAAAACTTTGTGTACTCTCTAGGAGAGACCACATTATCAATACAATACTCACGCTCTTTTACTAGTTGCTGAACTAAGTAATACTCCTTTTTTTGTGCCACGCTATCACTTGACTCCCCCCATGCTTTATTAGCCAGTAGATTGCTAGAAGCACGTGTTAAGGCTATTTTGGATAAGGTATTAGAAAACGATGCAAGCAGTGCGGGTAAAAGTTGCTGTTCAAAATAGCGCTTAGTATCATTTAAAAAGGCTTGAGCATCTATATTAGGCAAAACTATTTCAATATCAGGAATATGTAATAATCTGACATTCTCATATTCTGGAGCAAAGTTAGGCAATTGTTCCGCATTTATAGCATTGTAAATCAGCTCTTGTAATCTTTGCTCACACTCGGCGATACGAGCGCGAGAAGTTTGTGGTGATATGCCATTAGTTTTGCAATGATAATCTATATCTAATAATAAAGTATCGATATTGAGGCTCATAAAAAGAGACCTTAAAATAAATA
This sequence comes from Agarilytica rhodophyticola, assembly GCF_002157225.2. NCBI lineage: Bacteria > Pseudomonadati > Pseudomonadota > Gammaproteobacteria > Cellvibrionales > Cellvibrionaceae > Agarilytica > Agarilytica rhodophyticola. Next base: position 3,245,074 of record NZ_CP020038.1, on the reverse strand, counting down.
ACTGGCAAGAGTGATCACAGAAGTAATGGGGATTTTAAGTGTTAATGATCTATTCGTTATGACTACGCCAAACACTGCTGTCATCATCAATACGACGACCAATATAATCACCTTTCCAGTAGTGTCTTTCTTCTGCTTCACCTGTTAAGTGATTAGAGGCATATATGTGAGGTGCTTCAGCCGCATTATTACCAACCCATACACCTTCGCAGATAAGGTCGCTGCAAAAATAGGCACCGCCGCCTTTACCGTGACGCATATCTGATTTGCAATCACAGGCAAGTAAACGTAACAGTTTGCAACGATAAGCGCCACCGCCACTGCGGGTCGCAGTGCAGCCATGAGCCTGCACCACACACTCTTTACATTTAGCTACCGCACCACCCCGCTCAGCTCTGCAGTTATAGGCATGAATTGTCGAGCGATATAAACCATAGGCCGCGCCCCCTTCATTAAGTTGCGTATCAGAGCCGGAGCCTTGGTCTAGAGCACTACAATTATAAACATGCAGGGCTTCAATCATACTCACATTGTAAACGTCGCTTTGCCCTAGCGCTGCGTAAATAGCGCCACCATCCCCCCAAGTAATATGATTTTTAATAACGCAATTTAACCGGCAGTTAAGTGCATGTTCTAAGTAAAAAGCACCACCGTCTTTGGCCGATTCCATATTTTTTCCGTCGAAGGTAAAACCTTCAAGATGGACATTTTCTATCGCTTTTTTAGTAGTGCCGATAATTTCGAAGCGGGTATTAGGGTTTTGTTTAACAACGCGAGTACTATCGGTATTAAAGCCAATAATAGAAACGCCTGAACGTAAGCTGACCGAATTACGCAGTTGGTATTCCCCTACCCCTTGATGACTTAAGGGCAGCAAAATAATGGTGGTATCTTCTGCAATGCTGGTATGGGATGAGACATTAAATATTGCATCAAAATCCCGCTGGGAACTAATAGTATAGGTTCTGCCACCGCGACCAAAAGGCACCGCCACGCTTTCTACATAGGCTTTTACTGCTGCTTGGGTGGGCAAGACACTGTGTAAGGCATCGTCACCGCCCATGGTGTAATCATCAGAAATGGCAGTAATTTTGGGGCTATGGCCAAGGCTAAAACTATTATCAATGGTGATATCACGAGTATTAAGTGTTGAATCAAATATGCCAGACTTAGCACGTAATTGCTCGCTGATCTGACAAGAACCAGACACATCCAAGGCCTCCGTGGGTTCATTTTTACCAAGCCCTAAATAACCTTTATCGCTAAGGGTTAATAAACGTTGCGCCATGCCTGAGTTTAGCTTGGTATCGATAATAAACGCAGCTTCTTGCGCTGGGCTTTGTAAATGCAAAAAAGCTTGTGGCTCTTCTACTCCAGAATGGATAGCACCAGCAACGTATAAATCCTGTTGAACATGAAGGTTCTGCTCAACCCGTAGGTTATGATCAACGCTAAGATCGTTTTCTAAATGTACGTCGCCAGCCACATCTAAGGTATTGGCTACCGCCAATTTATGCATAAAAAGCGCATCGCCAGCTACTTCCAGTTTGGCCCCTAAGGTCGTATTATTTTCTACTTCAAGATCAGCTTTTAAAAGAGTGTTTCCAGTAACACTTAATTCTTCGTCAATATCCGTTTTATCTTCAACGCGTAAATCTCCTTTAATTAACATATCACTACCGAAGGTGGCTTTTTGTGCGATATGCAAACTGCCTTCACCTTCAATATTATCGCGCACGTTAACAACACCATCCACTTGCACATCAGCGGCAAAGGTGGCTTGCTGTGAAACCCTTACTTCCCCTGATACATCTAAAGCAACTCTTGGGTCTGCTTTACCTAGGCCTAATTTGCCTTGGCTAAAGACTAAACTGGCATAATCTTTTGAATCAATACGAAAGGCTTCTTTGTAACGGGTGTCGGCAATATATAATTGTGCATTGGGGGTTAATTCTGGATCGATCTCACTCACTTGCCCCAACAGCGTTTGGCCAACTAATTCACTATCCTTGTGTACGGTGAAGTCCGACTTAAACAGCGCGTCTTTATCCACATACAGCGTGTGTTCAAGTTTGGTTTGCCCCATCACAGTTAATTCATCAGAAATATGTGTATCACCTTTAACATCTAATGGAACTCTCGGATTATTTAATCCAACACCGAGCATACCCTGCTTAAAAATTAAGGGAGATTCTGCGCTATTAAAATGACTGTCGATACGCAAAGCATCCTGCTCGCCGCTGTCATGAATATGAATTCTCGCTTGAGGCGCATCAATAGAAAAGCCAAGGTTTTTACGAATAAAAGTGGTATCGTTGAATACACTTTCCCCGTCGACATTGAAGCTGCTTTGCACACTTAACGCTTGAGAAATCCTTGCTGAACCAATAACATCCATCTCGTATTCAGGGGCATTGGTATTAATGCCAAGCTTGCCTGACTGCATGCCCGACTTAACCAGCAACACCGGCGTTTCTCCTTCGGGGGGATCAACCCTCATAGCGGTTTGCGTGGCGAGGGATTGGCGTAGATGAAAATCGACGGCAGGATCATGATCTAAAGTATTAAATCCCACAGTATTTTGTACATCAATATGGCCATTAAACATTGAAGGCGCATTAACAGCCATAGACTGACTAACATTTAATGCGTTAATTGAAACATCCCCGGCAAGATCAGCGTTGCCGATCAAATGAAAATTGACTTCAGGGTCAGATGGAATATTGCCCGTATTAATGCTGAGTTTATTGGGACGAAGCTGAATGCTGTGATCGGCATTCTCTCCCTGAATATTAATCGCGGGATGTTCACCCTGCTGCTGTAAGTTTAATGTTTCATCGCTTATGGTTAATAAGGCATTAATAGATGCGGTACCTGCGATACTTACATCTCCTACTACATCCAATGCAGATGTAGGCGAACTTGTATGAATGCCAATACTATCACCATCAATAGTTAACACTGGATCTTCGGCTTGGCTGCCTTCCACCTGTAAGGTTTTACCCATATCCCCCAGGGCAATATGTAGTCGATAATCGCTAAATTGGGCGCTTTGTGTGGTTTCGCCGGTTGCAATTGTACTCACTATCCCTAAGGCTAAGCTGCGATCAAAAAGTACGTGATCGTGGGCTCGCATATTGCCGTTAATATCGAGATCAGCACCTAACAAGGTTGCACCATCAACTTTGGTTTCGCCAGCAATATGAAAATCATATTCAGGCTGCGTACAAAGAATCCCAACTTTATCATGTTGAACGGTAAGCAGCCTCTGTTGTATACCTACATCGCTTTCGTGATTAATGGTTAAGGGTGTGGCGCTATCACCGTTAGTCGTAATATTTAACGCCGGCGGTATATTTTCGCCAGTATTATTTATTGTGTTTTGCTGAATATTCAAATGATGGGCAACATCGGCGCCAGCCGAAAATACCCCTTCTTGCTTTACCCTCAATGATTGTTCAACGGTTGTCTGACCCTTTACTGTGAGATGGGCAGGCGCATCGCTTGTGCCCATCTCAATAGTGCGATCATTAACAATGAAGGCCTTGTCACCGTCGGCACTATCCACCCGTAAGGCGGGCGCATTGCTCTGTTTAATATGCAACGCTGCGCTGGCATTGTGGTTATCGTCGATACCTAAGCCAATACCCACCGACTGGGCATACTTGGCATCACCTTCGACAATAATTTGTTGCCTAAACCTTGCATTGTTGGCCGTTGTAAGTTGATGGAGAACCGTTGCTCCGTGAACACTGAGGTCGCGATTAAAATTAGCAGAATCATAAAAAGTGGCCACCTGCCTAGAATTAAACGCGGCGTTCACCGTGACAACGCCGCTAAAATCACTTTCTCCACTGACATGAACCGTTTGCTCAAAGCTGGCCGGGCCACCACTGATTAATTGAGTATCTTCATCACTGGTCACTCTGCCACGACTAATAGTCAGAGGTGCTTGCTCCCCGTAGTGAAAACTGGCGAGGGTTTCTTCACCCTCTGCCCGCACTTCTAATCTTGCTTCCGGATTTTCGGTACCGATACCAACTTTATTTTCCACCGACAAACTATTATCTTCATGCACGGCTGCAACTGTACGTCCAATTCGTACGGATCCGGCAATATCTAATTCATTTTCAGGTGCAGCGGTAGCGATCCCAACACGCCCATCACCTTTTATAATAAAAGGACGTGCATCATCGGCACTATCATCCACTTTAATAATGGCTTCGGAGTTACTGCCCCGATGGTAAATATGTAATTGCGCTTGTGCCAACCCCTCATCCAAGCCCAGCGAGAGACGCCCTTGTTGATCTAAGCATAGCTGTGTATTGGAATGCATCCCTTCATTTAGATGATTTACTACCAGGCTTGCATCGTCTCCTTGATGATTAATCTGTAACTTCCCAGCATCACCCAGGTTATCCACATCTGAACCCAGCAAGAGCGCTTGCTTAAGGCTAAGGCCCCCTTCTATATTTTGATCGCCTTGCACATCCAGGTTTGCAAGCATCGAGACATTGTCATTAACATCGAGATTACCGTCGATTAGAGCATCACCATTAACTTTTAAATTAACACTGGGGTCAAGCTCCGTACCATTAATTACGGCCGCGCCCTGTATAACAGCAGAGTCATTAACATGTATACCACCATTAATACTTAAGCCTTGAGTTGGGCTAAAGCTGAGATCCTCTCCTACTTTTAGTTCTTGTCCAGAGAGCAAAGCATCATCATTATCAAGGCTTAGTGCCGTAGCACTGAGTTCCGTGCCTTCTCCTACCCTTAGGCTGTTAGCTACCTGCAATTGATTATTGATAATCGTGGTATCACCTTCTATGGTAATGCCATCATCACCCTGTATTACAGCGGATTCTATAAACTCGCGAAACTCATCACCTGATGGTGTTTCGTTGTCGGCAAAATATTCAGTCAGTGTTTTTCTTTTCGTATCAGACGTATCGCCTTGTGTTGCAGAGGCATTAGCTGGAGCAGATGAATTGGTCATGCTTTTTATACCCGTAATAAATTATTTACAATATTTTTATTCGAACATTCCAAGGCCTTATAGAGCGGACTGACTCCAGAGGCCTTAGATCACTAAAGGCTGCTTAATACCGAGGGAAAAGGCAGAGCTATCGGGTTGTTGCGCGTTTATTTCAGCGCTGCAAATGGGATAGGAAGGTTTTAGATACTGTAACGGCTGATAACCCACTCTAAAGCTGCTACCGATGACACCCCGTCGTATAGCGTTAGGCCGCGCAATAATATCCAGTTGTTGCTGACAAATAGTAAAGAGTATTTGATAGCTTAGATTTTTGGCATAAAACTCTGACTTTTCTTCTAATGTTTGCCAATCGTCGATTGTGTTGCTACTACTGGCGTTATTCGGACGTGTAAAGCTACCTTGTGTATGCTCGCAAGCGTCAAGATCTTGATAGCGAGCATATAAGATGTCATATAAGTTTTCTCGTAGCACAGATATTATGTCCGCGATATTAGCGTCTGCAACATCCGTTATATCCTTGCTCAACTCGTTTATTTCGGACTCGTTGCGTAACCACAACGTTATTTTTTCTCGCAAGTTTTCATAATTAAAACTTTGTAAGATAATATTAAGAACACTTTCTGGTTTAGCGAAGAATTGCCTCAACAAGGTGGCTAATACTATTATTAATTCCGATTGCTCTGTGCCTATCTGTGTGTCATTACTTGGATTACTATCGACATTTTTTATAGATTCATAATCATAAGTTAATTGTGTTAGCGCATTTAGCCAAGCATAATATAAACGTTCAAACAAGCTCATTTCTTCTCGACACAAATAGATAATATGGCTTTGCTGATATACCGGACTGTCACAACTAATTTGCTGCTCTAATAAAGATCGAAATTCCGCATTGGCAAAACGTGCAGGCCACGCTGGTGCAACAAAATATAACTGATTAGGTTGATATTGATCCATGCTATCAGGTGCATTTAAATACGCGCCAAAACGAATAAGCTCGCTTTCTACTAGGTAAATGCCTTCTTTATTATTAACTGCCAAAGGTATTTGACCTGGTGTTGAGACACCAAGGAAACGTAGAATCCTTTGGCTTAAGCCACCTAAATGATTGTGTTTGGGCTCCTTCGCTAAATAATTAACCCCTCCAGTACGAAAAGTACTGATAGTAGGATAATTGTTAATAAGCATTACCAAATCGACAATTTGTTTGACCGCCACTAACTTCTTAATATCTATAGATAAGGCATTTTTTGTTTTTTGAATAATAGGTAAGTAGTGGTTAAAGACATCTTGATACTTTAGCAAACTAACGTCTAATCCTGTTTCAGAAAATCGGCTGAGTAGGTGTTCGACACTTCTTTTTAATCGGTCTAGTTGCTGCTGACTAAAGATGGGCTCCGCGTATTCTTGAAATGCATGAACACGGTACTGCTCAAAATAATCACCTAATAAAGGCGCCATACCGCTTATTCCTTCAACGGCTTGACTGATTTGTGTTTTTGGTAGCGAGCGAATATCTTGCCAAAACTGTGTTACGTCACGCGGGGTAAGAGACTCACTTGCCAACATTTGAGAAAAAGTGTTTGCCAGACGCGTAAAGACATGGTGATCTGGTAAGGCAAGTAGCGTTTTCAACATCTCCAATTGAGCAAATTGATCGGCTAGCACTTGATCAAATAGACTTAAATAGCCTTTAAATTGCAAAATTGATGCTATCTCTTCATCAGTAACAGGATCATTTAAGCGCTTATCAGTAAGGCGATAGAGTTTTGGCAAATCATGTTGTAAGGAAGTATAGTGTTGTAGCTGCTGATACTTGCCTTCAATATATGCTGTCATCCTATTGGGTATACCACTACCCTGGCTAATAGTATCATTGGTGAGCAGCGACATACATTGTTGTTGGCTCAAGCTAGGTAACTGAAACGCTTGTCCATCAATATCCAGGCTTAGTAAAGAATAAGAATTAATTACATCAAAACTGGCAATAAACCCTGAGGGGATATCAATACGCCAGTATAAGCTCTCCTCTTCCTCGACATCCGTATTATTAGAATCTACATCTAGAGGTAAAAAGTGAAAACTTTTAACATGATTAATATCTGTAAGGCTATTTATATTGGCAAGAATATCTGAGGCATACAGAGTAGCGGGCAAGGATAATTGTTCCACATCCTTAGCCCTAATAAAACCTTCATAAAGTAGAGGGCCGTCGAATGTTTCATTGCCGCTTAGGCCTTGAGCCACCATATCGCTATAATGATATTTTGTAACTGCCGGTGCGATACTCTCATTTATTTGACTGAATAGCTTAGATATGAGCAGCATCGGGTCAACAGACTTGTCAATGGATACATGCATAGCAATGGAAAGCTTCTGCTTGGGAATAATACTAATTGAGGCAATATCTTCATTAACATTGCGTTGGCTAACAAAAACTTGCTGCACCTGCTTGAGTAAGGCTTCTTTTTTAGCGTTTAAAGCCACCTCATCTTGCTCTAAGAGTAAATGATCATCAAGATCAATTCTGATATCAAACAAGCCCGTTCTAATTTTACTGTTGGGGTCGTTTGGATCTCTTAACAAAGAGCAAGGCGCTACATCAGCATTTTTAATTCCAGGAATATCGATTAATGAGCGACGATGATCAGCCAGCGTTACCGGGTTCGATGGCAATACATCTTGTGGTAAAAAGAATTGTTGTATTTCGGATGAAAGTTCGGGATTTGGTAGTAATAGCTGTTCTACAGGCAACGCTAAACGAGAACTTAACTCTTGAATAATAAAGGCTAATACTTCTAATATGGTGATGCCTGGATCACTGCTGTTGTGATCCGTCCATGTTTGGCTACAAATTTTTTGAATAAGTGCTATGCCTTTATTTTTAAGATACTCAGCCTGCTCAATATCGGCAACACTATAGTTTTTGGTGAGGGGTTCGATAACCTGTGTCATAGTTATACCACGATAATTAACAAAACTATTAACCTAGTGGTAAAATAGATCATCCTGATCTATTTTACCGTCGCCCCATAAAATTTGGCGGCATTGTACGAAATGCCTTTATTTTATGGGGCTCGCATTGGCTTACACCCAATGGCGATGCATCCATGTATCGCGTGTTAACCTAGTGGTAAAATAGATCATCCTGATCTATTTTACCGTCGCCCCATAAAATTTGGCGGCATTGTGCGAAATACCTTTATTTTATGGGGCTCGCATTGACTTACACCCAATGGCGATGCATCCATGCATCGCGTGTTAACCTAGTGGTAAAATAGATCATCCTAATCTATTTTAACGTCGCCCCATAAAATTTGGCGGCATTGTGCGAAATGCCTTTATTTTATGGTGTCTTATTAGGAATTTCGAAATCATCTTCAATTTTCCATTTGCCAATACCTTCAAAGATCTCCACTTCTTTATTGAGTAGGCTTATCTTGTGATCAGCGACAGGAACTAAAATTGCAGCATTGGATGAAGGAATAAGTGAAATATCTTGAAAGACTTTTTTAACTTGAGCCCGTAAAGTATAGATGACTTTAACTCCAGGATGGCGCTCTAAAGCGGCGGCAACTTCTGTTAGGTATATGGTTTTTACAAAGCTCTGGTTCTTTTGTTCCGTATTGTTTTCTGCTCGCCGATTCCAAGGCGTCATAAAATCAATAAGAATTTGATTAACATCAAGAACAGTACTATCTAAATCATAGTCTTGAGCAATATTGAGGGTGACATCAAAGGCGACCTCCTCGTATTCTGGATCAATTACTTGAACGTTAACACCAGGAGGTGAAATAGTATTTAAAAAACGCTGAATACGGCGCTTTAAAAATAATGGCACTTTGGGTTGTAGTATAGTGGGATCATAATTGACCGGCACAACTACAAGATCGACACTATCTTGTGTATTGTTACGATAGCATCTCGCCATAAACAACTCAGGAAATTCAGCAAGTACTAAGTGTTCAAAGTCCCATGCAGTTAACGCCCTATTTTTGTGTCTGAGTCTTTCACTGGCGCGGATTTCCAAAGTATCTGATGTCTCCGATTGCTTTCCCGAAAAAGATCCATAAGGTTGCGAAATGGCGGCAATTTGTGAGTCTGGCTGCAACAAACTGCTAATGCTTTCTTGCGATAATGGTTCAGCATAATGACTAGGATGATAATATTTAGGAACATTGGAAGATACGCTTGCTTGTTCGTCTAACAAAGCTTGGTCAATAGGTAAGTGCATTAATTCAAGCATAATGCCCTGAGCCAATACATTTTTTATTTGTGAATATTTCGCAACATTATCTGCCGCTGCATCATCATCGCTTATGGATACGCGTATCCATAGTAAGTCGTCACCGGTAAAATTAGACGACAAATCCAGCTTAGGGAGTTCAAATGCCACAATTCCACTATCGAGTAAATTGAAAGTAGAATCCTCAATGATGCGCCCGCGCTGAGCAACTCTCCCCCCTTGACTACGGGAAAAAGCAGTCCACCCTGAAGAATCAAGATAACTCCATTCTAAGATAGGGTCATTAGATATATTGCTGCCATCCACTGGGTCGAGTTGAAAATAAAGTCGAAATTGCCCAGGTGTTTTAACATTTGCAACACCTATATACAAATAACCTTGCTTAGTAAAATTTGGAACTAAAGCAATATGTTTGCTGTTAGTTGCACTCATATTGGGCCGACCTAACGGATGAATATGTTGCAAAGCACGTCTGTACTTTTTACTCTCAGGAGATTCTAGAAGCGTATCAGTTAATGTAAGCTGGGTATGACTCTCATAGTTAATCAACAACTGATTAAGCACGGGTGTATAAGGTGGTGGTACTAATGTGTTTTCTGCATCCGGATTGTTAATATTTTTATATGCGATGTATTGTGCAACCTGGGAATAATCACCGTGCCCAAAGTCGTTATTGGAAAGTGTTATAGAAAACCATCTTGGCCACTCTACTGCAGAATTTGAAGTAAAAGGTAATTGGAAATATTCCTGTCGTAGTTTTTGATAGTTTGTTTCTTGGCTAATAAAACCCATTGCCATTCTATCAATATTGTTAACAGGTTCGTTGTCACTAAAAAGTGTTAAATTTTCGATACAATCGGGTTTATCAGAATAACATACCTGCGCCAAATTAGGCGCCCAGATAGCACTTTCGTTTTTGTCTGGATCTCTATATTCTGCGTAACTGTCATAGTGTTCTCGCAAGTTGCTGGGACGTCCAAGCCAGTGAAAATCCAATGAGGCTTGTGTTATGTTTTTAATTAGCAATTCCGGATGGGTAAAGTTAAAAGAAGAACTTATACTTGGAGAAAAAGTAAAAGGCTCAAAAGGCTTACTGGTATCAATAGCACCAATGTCGTTACTAGCAATAGCGCCACTTAAACCTGAAACCTGTATGGTCATATCAATATTTATAAAATTTCCACGAGATAAAAGCTCTAATTTATCGTGGTGCTGTTCTTTTAGTGTGAAAGATAAATAAGGTAATATAGGGATTAGTGGTTGATTTTCATCTAGTAAAGGAGCAATTACAGGGAAGAACCTATCGATCGTAATCGTAATATTAAGGCTTTCCTGTAGCGTATTATTACTATCTAAGTAAGTGACAAACTCTTCCGTAAGTTCAATATCTAGAGTTATCAGTTCCTGTTCAGTAGAAATACTCACATCAAAATAATCACTGATACTACCTCCGATCCAGCTATGATTTTCCTTAAGCCGAAAAGCTAACATTATACGACGTTCACCACTGGACAAATACAATTCAGGTGAGGCAAGTGTAAACCCCAATGATGGTGATAATTGTCTTTCACCATCATTGATATCCGCTTCGCCAAAACTAAGTATGCCTTCGGGAGAAAATTCTAAACCTTGTTCTCGGTTATACGCTTGGGTTAAAAGCAAACGGTTTTTCTGGTTATTTGGATCTATCGGCTTCTTCGATAAGGTAAATAACTTATTAACTTGGCTATGATTAAGTACAGCATTATTAAGGCTCTGATATATTAACTTACGGCCATCTTGATCCTCTCCACCATCAAACTGAGTACCTCGGATAAGCGTTTTTGATGAAGTGGAATCGCTAAGTGTAATCACCACGTGAACTTTATCAGCTAAGGCTGGCTTTTCCTTAAAACCTAGCACCTGGCGATAATAAAACTCTTTGTGCCTGGCTGTGAAGCCATCAAATTGCTGCTGTGGAGTATTTAACATCTCAAAAAAAGCCAACAACAAGCCCATATCTGGTCGCGAAATCAAGTTCCTAGTATCTTCATCAACCTCTGTACCTTCAATAAGATGGGTAAATAGTCTCGCTTGTTCAATATTTGCCAACGCACCTTGCCAGCTGCCATTTTGTTGCTGTTTGGTATAATCAAAAAAACCAATGTTTTTCGAAAATAAGTACATGTAATGAAACCATTCAGCTAAACTACGCTCTTGAGCAGAAAAATATTGATGGGTAAGCTGCGGTAAATTACGGGATGTTTGGGTGGTACCATTGGTATGCTGGGTCAAGAGTATTAAACTTTGGTCAGATTGCGCCATAGTGATATCCAGTAATAGGGGTAATGGATAGCGTAATGCATGTAATACAGATGTTTTTTTGCTTTCAATACTAATTTAGGTAATAGGGAAACACCATATTTGAACTGGTATTAGTTTCTAAAATCGTATAATGAAGAGAAATTTTTAGTATGCCATCATAAACTTCAGTGCTATCAAACTGTACATCTTGCAACTCAACTCTAGGTTCATTCAACATAAGTGCGTTGGCAATCTCTTCTTTCATTTCCGCTAAAACAAACGGATCAACACTGTCAAAATTAAAATCACCTAAACGGCTACCGAAAGTTGAATGAAGTGCACGTTCGCCAAATAAGGTATGCATGAGAATATAAACCGATTGTCTAATAAGTGCATTTTGTGTAGCCATTATAGGGCCTGATTCTGCTGACTTTCTTTTTGGAGGAAAAGACCAACCAATACCGATAATATCTTCTTCAATCACTATTCAATCTCCGTTGAAGTTGCAGAAATAATGAACTTTGCTTTTGAAGTGAGTGCTATATCTCTTTCACATTCTAGGGCAAGAGGGTCGGCACTTATAATGTTTATAGCTTTGCTAATTGCTATATTAGACTCACCTTTTTCGACACTCACACCAGCCTCATCACTTAATATTGCTTTTGTTTCCTCACCTGCAATTAGAGACATACTGGTATTTTTTTTATCAAAACTCAAGTTTATCAATTTATCCTCATTTTTGATGAAAATACCTTGATTAACTTCATCGGGACCAAATTTCCCTGGTGGTTTTTGTTTACTATTGTGTGTGGAGCCTAATATTACCGGATAGCGGCAATCTCCATCGATAAAACCCACCATCACTTCGTCGTCTTCATTTGGGGGAAAAAACACACCTTCTTCATTGCTGGCAAAAGGAGACAACAACCGCGCCCATATTTTTTCCTCCCCGGTTATAGCCGGTAATTTTACCGGGATACGCTGTAAATTTTCGCTTTTATCTTCTTCATATTTCATAACTTTGCCAACGACGATAGGTAATGGAGATAGGTTGGCGTAATCAGATTGTAAGGTTTGACGTAATGATAGACCCAAAGTAATATCCATCATCCACTGTCCTTGGTAAGTTCGATGAGTAATAGCTGTTACCATATAATCACCGGCAAACTCCTTACCTGCACCGGCTAGGCTTATTTGATTCATAAGAGCAATAGTCGGTGCACTACTTTGTGGCTGTATCACTAAGCTTATTTCGCCAGAGTATAGATCGATTGCCCGGTAATTATTCTGTGCCGTTGCCTCGGCTTTTAGCTCATCTGGAGACTTTGGGATGTTTGCAAACAAAGTCAGATCAGGTGTCGCCATCACTTTATCAACATCTTTAATCGTCTTATAACCAGCAAGATCACCTGTTACATCTTTGTCTAATTCTTGTTTCTCTATACTCCATGTACTGGCACTTACTTTTTTAATTTGTGACCTAGCATCTGTATGCAAATAAAAATGTCGAACTTCACTACGATTTAGATTTAATGTTACTTTTTCAGCTTTAAAAGTTTGTAAATCCACAATGTTATTTGCTTCTACCTCGGGCGAAAAAACGGCCCCGTTTGCAATGGTTCTGGCCATCATTACTCGCCAAGGACTTTGCTGAAAACAAAAGTACTGATGATGAGGAAATTTTCCTGCCGCTATTTTACCCAATTTAACTCCGGCATCTGTCATCAATTTTTTAATAATATCCTCATCCGTAGTTTCGGCTTTAAATAAGGTAGTTATCTTACCTTCCGTCATTTTTACTATATCACCATGTGCTGTAATATGATGAAAGACTTCGCCATCAGCACCAACACCTATACCAACACCGGTGATAATACCTTTAAATAACGCTACCTTCTTATCAACACTTGTAACACTAATAATCTTGCCAATTTCAAATATTTTTTTATCCGCAAGTTCGAATGTGTCTTTATCTGGGATATATCTATCTACAAGCTTTAATTCCAGAGTCGGGATATCATTGACTCTATAACATATATTGAGGGACAAAATCTGGATATGGGCTTTTACCTTACTGCCAGCACTGCCATCATCAGATACGGATATATCAAAGTCACTCATATTCAGATACCCAGGTTAAATGTATTACTTGACAGTTGCTTGTATATATTTTTTTAGCTCTTCAGGAGGCAAGCTTTCTTTAAATGAGCACTCCACCTTTGCTTTAACTCGGTTTCCTAATAAATTAATAATTTCATTTTTTACACTCATATTTAACAAGCGCCCTTTAAAACCACCGCCAACGCTATTAACCAAAGGCATATTAAGCGCCTGAAGCAATACATAATTAGGCTCTTTAGTAGAACTATTGTGTGTATAGCATAGAGTTATTAACTTCTTAACAAGTTTATCTACACTATCAGGTATAAGCATGTTAGGTAGTGCATAAGCAATCAAATTACTATAAGTTGTATCATCAAGTAAGAAGTTAATGTTTAAGTCAGATGAAGGTGAACCTTTATAACGATTACTACCACTCACACCTTCTTTTGGATCATCTTCAAGTAGTGTATTGGTATAAGTAGAGTCTAAGGCCGAGGTATCATAGGGTAAATATATACTGCCCTCCTTCTTAGTTCTCTGTACGTCGCTAAATGCAGTAACTTTCATAATCGGCAAGAAAGCGCGGGTGGGATCGTTAATGATCGACATGGACTAAGGCCTTTTTCTTAAGGTTTCACGAGTTAGTGCGCTATGAATTGCATGAGTCAGGTTGTCTCCATCAAAATGTAACAATCTATCCAGTCTTTTATTCATTACACTAATTTGTTTTTTTAGGGCGTCGATATCTTTATATATTTTTGTTTCGTAACTATTCGGTAAAAGAGGCTTATTGTCCCCCACCAATTCTCTAGGTGTGGATTCAGAGTGTTCCACACCTTCTTGTTGATCTGTGATATGTGTTTTAACTTTTACTTGTGCGCAGCTAATATCCATAAATACACCCTCTTTTAACTGGAGCCGGTTTTAACAAATTTTAGGGGTATGTACTTTATTCCCGAATATTTAAAGCTCATACTTTCAACCAAAACATCACTGCTAGAGGCATTTAACCCATCCCAATCCCAAGATTCTAGATAGGCATTAGTTACTAACCAAGCGTTAACGGGTATGTCGTTTTCACTTAATACGTTAATCATAATATCTTTACGTAGAAGCCTTGTATCCCAAAAAAAAGACTCCACAACATTAGCTATCATTAAAGGGCTTGGAGAGGTAAAAACACCACGCTTTAAAGTTAAAGTTTGAGTAGGTAATTGATTATCCAATGTTGTCATAGTGGCATTGCGACTAATACCTCGCGCCATTTTTAGCCCACTCACTTCCCTAAATTGCATATCAACAGGATTAGGGATACCAGCGCTAAAGATAACAACAACAAAACGATAGCCCACTAACGGGAGTCCACTATCTATAAACATAGTTTTGAGCCGTAAGGATAAGAATAAATAGAGCAGACCTAGAGCTGGTAAATCAATACCAAGCCCTAGGGGTATTGGAATGTATAAATAATAGATAAAAACTAATGAAATTCCATCTTCACATCATCGGCTAGTAGTTCTAACGATTCTACACTCGCTTCATTGGAGGAGCCATTAATCGAAGGGGCAGTTAGCTTCTTAGGAAAAGCATTAGTTACCTTCCATGTGACTAAAGGTTCATCTCCTGTTTCATTGGTCAAGGATACCGTAATATCTTTTTTATCCACGAGATTTAAACTAATAGTGGAAATCCAGTCATAGAATTGACTTTTCTTACGCACTAGACCTCTTTTCAAAGTGATATTTACATCGGTTTTTTGGCCGGGCATATGCTTTTTACTAAGGCCGTCTTTATAGGTAATTGTTTCAACACCAATATCCAAGCCCGATACTTCAGAAAATGGAATACTTTCTTCACCGTAACTCACCACAAAACGATAGACGGGAATGGGATATTCATTGGCAATATCTTGTGCTGTAGTAGCCATAGGTACTATTCTCCAGAGATTCTATAGGGATAAATGTAAAGTAGTTAATTAGCCTTCAAGGGATTTATGAGAAAAGGTTAATACAATAAATTCCGCGGGACGTACCGCAGCTAAACCAATCTCTATATGCATAATGCCATTGTTAATGTCATCCTCCGTCATCGTTTGACCTAGGCCAACATTAACAAAAAACGCTTGGGCGGCTGATTCACCAAAAAGTGCACCCTGCTTCCATAGATTCTCTAAGTAACTTTCAATCATGGTTTTTAATTTTAACCATGTAAAGGGAGTGTTGGGTTCAAAAACAGCAAAACCAGTTGCTTTTTGTACCGACTCTTCTACCATATTGAATAGACGACGAACTGAAATATAGCGCCATTCATTATCATTACCAGCAAGGGTTCGCGCTCCCCAAATAAGGTTTCCCTTACCGGTAAACTGGCGAATCGCGTTAATAGATTTTCCACTGCCGCTATCAACGTTTAAATCGTCTTGGTCACTACTTTTAATCATTTTGCTGGGCTGTTTTACCATCGCTAATGCTTCATTAGCTGGTGCCTTCCATACTCCACGAGAACCATCGACTCGTGCTATTACTCCGGCTACCGCTGGCGAGGGAGGAAGTAGTAAAAAGTTTTTCGCCAGTGCTTTCTTAACTGCATTGTAGGTAGCTGTATTGGCACTTTCCATTTGATCCAATGTTGTTGCAGGGCCTTCATTGCCGCTGCTATCGATTTCAATAACACTGATCGATGTGTCAATATAGTGGCGAGGATAAGAGGTAAGGACATTTGGATAATAAGCGGCACCGTATTTTAGATCACCGGTGACGGCAGCGCGCAAGCTTGCCGCATCTGCTGCTATTTGAGCAGAAACAAGTGTACTTGTATCTGCTTCAATCACGTCCATTAAGGTAAATCTATCTTGTAATTTACTGCACTGGGCCAACGCGTCATTTTGTAGATTGTAGTAGTTATCCATCGTCAAGCTATGGGCATCAACCAGACAGATCAAAGTGATTTCATCGACTTCTTCAACCACTTTTAAGCCAGCATCAAAATCTGCTTTTGCAGGCATTGTCATACCACTGCCACTCGCATCCATATAAGCACCGACACTGACTATATAACAAGCCCCTCCACCGTTAGCAAAGAAATGCTCTATCGCATGGGCTAACATAAATGTCGGCATCTTCTTAGCACCGTCTGCAGCGCTATCGCCAGTGCTGAGGATATGGGGTTCCCGTCCTTCGGCGACATTAACGGTAAAAGATTCTGCCGCTTTACCACCGAAAACCGTTTGGTATTCCGCCATATTTGTTATTTTTGTCGGTTTTAGCAAAATAGATTGTTGTTTTGCATTTTCGACTTTTTCTGTATAGCCAACAAAAACCGGTATTGCCGTTGGCACTTCAGCAACAGAAGGAGGTAGTGTGGATTTTTCCCGTACATAAACATCAGGAGTTTTATATTGAGCCATAATAATTCCTCAAAGGGATGAAAGATTAGCCTGGGAGCATCTCCAGTAATCGGTTTTGACTTCCAATTTAGAAATCGATATCCAATTAACAGCACTGCCCTTATAGGCTGTTGTGAGAAAAGGTCAAGATGATAAATTCTGCGGGGCGAACAGCAGCGAGTCCAACTTCTACATGTATTAACCCATTATTAATGTCTTCCTGTGTCATGGTTTGGCCAAGTCCCACATTAACAAAAAAAGCGCTGTCTGGTGTTGTCCCAAGTAAGGCACCTTGTTGCCAAAGACCTTCTAAGTAATTTTCGATAGTGACTTTTATTTTTAACCAGGTAAATGGAGTATTACTATCAAACACAGCAAATTGCGTGGTTTTCCTTAAAGTTTGCTCTATCATATTAAATAGACGTCTAACGTTGATATAACGCCATTCATTATCATTGCCAGTTAACGTTCGTGAACCCCAAACCCTGGTTCCCTTACCAATAAAACGCCGAATAGCATTAATGGATTTGCCTGCTTTTGGGTCGTAATTGAGGTATTCTTGTTCGCCACTGTCTATATCTATAACCGGTGCCATTACTTTTTCTAAGGCTATATTTGCAGGGGCTTTCCAGACACCAATAGTTTCATCAAGCTTTGCTATCATCCCTGCCACCACGGCGCTCGGAGGAAGAATAAGGGGATTATTAGACAGTCGCAGCTTAACATCATTGTAAATTTTTAATGAAGCTAAATGGCCTTTGGTATTCGATAGATATTCTAGATTTTGTCGTAATTTTAAATTTTGGTACAGAATCTCTTTTTTAACTCTGCCATTTACCGTATCGATAGAATTTGAGTGTATTCCAGATGTCACGAAACCATCAATATTAATGTAACTACTCTCTTCTTCATCAGTAAATATCCCATACGGTGGGGTTTCTTGTTTACGTTGCCCGTCCTTTTCAATGGCATAGCCCATAGTATCTACTAAAGTTGTCTGATCCAACGCAATATATACAGTGTAAACATCTTGTTTTAGATCGTCTGACAAGAGAAAGCCGTATTGATCCAGCTTTCTTCCATCCAATGAAAAAAAATTTTCACTATAATTAGGGTGTAGTTTTCTCAATGATAATTCATAGTTAACTGTGATCTCTGAATCTCTATAGCTTCTTGCACTAGTGCTATACAAATAAGGATAATACGTCGCACCATAATTTAACCCTTGTGATAACTCTTCTCTCATAGTGTTACAATCTATGTGAACATCACCTTTATAAAAACCATTTACCTGTAAGACATCGACTAAAGCAATTCGGTTCTTCATATACTTACAATGCTGTAATGCATAATTTTGAACCACATAATACGGTGTCGTATCTAACAATGCACATTCCGGTAGGCTCAATAGACTAATCTCTTCGATCTCTTGAAGAAGGTCAATCGCTTCAAGAAACATTGTGGATGTTATATCTTGCTTTAAGATATCATGGCCGCCAATACTTACTACATAACAACTGCTACCACCATTTTCAAAAAAGTGTTCGATAGCTTGATGCAAATAAAATGTGAATGGCCTATTTTCAGTGTTTTGTAATTTGTCTATGTCTTCAATATCATACACTTGTCTTATAGAGTCATAAGTGACGGTAAAAGACTCTGTTTGCGCGTACCCAAAGTTAGATTGGTATTCCTCTATATTGCTAATTTTTATAGGCCTTAGTAAAAGAGACACTCCCTGCTCTCCTCTCGTTTTCTCCGTAAACCCGATAAATGCAGGTATTGCTGATGCAATTTCAGTGTAATTTTTCGATGACTGTGAATTCTCCTGATAATATATATCAGGGGTTTTGAATTGAGACATAGGAAACTCGCGATCAGTATTATTTAAACACTTACTTTGATCCAGACTTTGCCTGGATTGCCTTAAGTTCTATGGTTACTTTATATTCACTATTGGGATCAGCAGCCTTTGATACGGGATCTATAGCCGGAGGGGATGGAATAAGAGTAAACTCCATAGTTCCTTCTGTTACTAGTGGTTTGCTCTTTTTCTTACACTTTTCAGAAAGTGAGACTTTATCTAGTTGCGAAAACTTAAGAACACCATTAGCGTATGACTCACTCACATAAGGAACTGCGGCAAAGGTCTTTGTTAATGAATTTTCTATATCATCTTGCGTTGCCACTTCTTTACCCATTACCAGTAAACCTTTACTATTAACTTCTATCACAATATTTATTGGCATCGGTGGCTTTACTGGAATGTTGGCAACGACAGTGGTTGTGTGTGAGATTAAAAGCATAATGGACTATACCTTTTTTTCCTTTTTGAAATGTTTAGGTACCCTTTCTATACTTTTTCGACACTGTTTATAAATAAATGCCGTATAGCTTATATGGCATTTACTTTTTCCCTAAAAGCCTTTCAATTTCTTGCACAATCGGTACATGTGTGGGCTCGTGTACATCAATAGGTACAGAAAGAGATAACATTAAACAAGGTTTTGGTGTAGACCCCATTGCTTGCCATATTTGTCCACTAATTTTATCACTGTGTTCAGTACCAAATAGTGTAAAACGCACGCCAAAGGGACTGATGTTAATATTGAATCTCTCCAGCATTTCTTCCGGCATAAAATCAAACGAACCCAAACCACTCAATAAATATCCTAAAACTAAATGTTCAATCTCTGCACTTCCCTGTTTATCTTTACACCAAATAGTTATCATATAATTGAGATCGATAAAACGTGGTTCACGGTAAACCACTCTCTGGGTTTTTTGTGCGTTAATAATGCTGCGATGAGACTCGCTTTTGCGCCGAACTTTATCTTCCATAACACCGATAAGATAACAGTTAACCACTGGATTATTACCAAGTTCAGTAACAAATTCACTATTAGGCGCCAAGAAATTTATCTCTATTCCAATAGAATTTCCACTTACATTAAATGCAAATATTTTTTCCATAACAAATGCTTTTAAGGCTTGCTGTAGCTTTTGCAAAATAAGAGGATCCATACAGCACCTGCTAATTTATTCGCCGTTTAGGCAACTTGTTTAGTTAATCTACTTTCAAACAATAGTATTTAGCCAGTCGTTAAGTTTTTTATCTGCAAGATAGCCTGCGTTTTGCTTTTCAAGTTCACGGCGAATAGATTTGGCCAGCTGGACTTTACTGATAAGCGTATTATTTGAGGAAACAGCATAAAGAGTTGCTCTATGTATAATATTATTAATTTGTGATGGGCTAAATTCAAATTTTTGACCAAGAGCTTCGATATCGATAGAATATTCGAGTTTAATATCTCCAAGCCAGGCATTACTCCATAATTTTTTCCGCTCAACCACATCGGGTAAAGGAAACTCAATAACATTATGAAAACGTCTCAGAAAAGCATCATCTATGTTGGTTTTGAAGTTTGTACTCAACAAAAGTATGCCGGTGTAACGCTCCATTCTTTGAAGCAAAAAGCTTACTCCTAGATTTGCATTTTTATCATGACTTGATTCTACTTCACTACGTTTGGCAAATATGGCATCCGCCTCATCAAAGAGTAATACAGCATTTTTACTCTCAGCATCATCAAACAGTTTTGCTAAATGCTTTTCAGTTTCACCTATCCATTTACTGGCAACATTAGATAAATTTACTTTGTAAAGCGGCAATTGAAGTTCGCCCGCAATGGCTTCTCCAGCCATAGACTTACCCGTTCCTGGTTTACCCCATAATAATGCCTGTATTCCGGGTAACACATTGGGAATTAACCTTCGCAAAGGTTCTCCATAGCGAACCCGTTCAATCAATTCCTTTAATTGATCAAGAGTATTTTCAGACAATACCATATCTCTTAAGCTATAACGAGGTTTACAAAGTAACGCAATTTCACCCACGGTTTGACTATTAAAGCGTAAACACAATTTTTGAAATGTTGTAAATATATCTATCTGAGCCTCTTTAACGAGTAAATCATATATTACCCTTTTGGTACTTTCTGCTATTTCAACTATTGCAGAGGGGAAAAGAGGATACAATGTGGCTAACAAACGGGCTTTTTCATCATTCAAACCTATAACTTTATTTTTATGTTGATTTTCAAGATCTCGAGATATTGATAACCAAGCATAAACAATTTGATCAAAATTAGGGCTTGTTAAAGTATAAGTGTATTTATCATCATTACCCAAACATAGGCTATAAAACAAAACGGTATCGAAAGTATTACTAACACGAACCATACACTCTTGGTCATATGGCTCAGTCTTTCTACTGTCACAAAAAATAACAATATTTTTCTTTGAAAAGATCAACTCAATAACATTTTTGTACACACCAAAACGCTCAAGGTAATTTACCATATTCGGCCAATACAAATAGCAAACATCACCTTCTTGTGTTATTAGCATATAACGAAATACAGTAATTAATTGTTCTGGTGAAATTATTTCATTTTCCGGCTCTACTATTTTATACCATCGCTCAACTTTTCCTACAGCAACCTCCGAGACAAAGCAATGCCGATCTTGCTTGTTATCTCCTTCAACTATATTAAGTTTTTTTGGTTCTTTTTTTAACAAATGGGAATAACAATGGGAAACAACACTGTTACTTTCAGTATTTATAGCGATGATGTAGTGGGGGCTAACATTGGCCCCTTTTTCTCTAAATGGTGTCTCTTTTTCTCTCTTTGGCGAAGGTAGAAAATGATAAAAAACCTCTTTTACTAGAGAGTACGAATGAATGAGAGATATTGAACTTTTATCGTCATTTCTTTGAATTAACTGCCAACGAAACAACTTGGACTCTGACAATAGAAATCTTATACTAGCTTCTTTTGAATCAATATTATTGTGGCATAAGAGCAGCATTCTTTCTAAACTAAGCATTGGCCCCTGCTCATACCAACTTAGTTGAAAAAAGTTTGAAATCACATCTGGTTCGAGTTGGCTAATATAGCACAGCGACAGCAGCTTAACTTCTAAATCGTTTAAATCAAACCATTCTTTAATATCTTGAACATTATTAATTAATAAAAACTGATCTAAGCAATCATTAAGAGTGTTGAGACAATTAAGGATTTTTTCTTTTTCTTCACCTTTTTGTATAGCATATCCAAGATCAAATAAACTTTGTGTCAGATTATGTTGATATTGTTTTGCATCTGCATGGAGTAAGCTAACACTTTCTTTTTGCATATTTTGCTCATTTATCTTAGCACTTTCTATATTTTTATTCGATTAAATGTTTCCAACATACTTTATTAACGCACAACAGGTTTTTTTGTTCCTTTTTAATTAGACCTTATGAGTTCGATTACATAACTTCAATCTTTCCGATTAATATCTAAACCACTAGTATTTATTTATCACCTTATAGTACTGATATATACGTATCGGTTATTTCTTTGTTCCTATTTATTTTGTATTTCAGGATGCGATGTAAACAGGCACGATGCGAGGCGCTTTGCGCGCCAAAAAATATTAGTAATCATTCATGTACCGTCTGCATGCCGGTATCAAATACCCCCTAACTTTGAAAATCTGTTTTCTTACATAAGCTTCTGTGCAACCTAATTCTCGACTTATTTCACAATAACTTCTCTCTTCAAAAAAATATTGTCGACTAATGTAGCTGGCCTTCTCAGGAAGTAAGTCTATTACTTTTTTAATATAACAAATTGTTGCGATACTCTTTTCTTTTTGAAAAAAGTGACTCAGCTCTACTATAACCACCTCTTCTTCGAGCTCTTCCACTATCTTATTAAAAATCTTTTTCCTGCGCAGTAGGTCAAAATATATATTCCTACATACCTTTATAAGCCAAGGATAGATGATAGTCTTTGTACTGACATGAGGTAATTTAAGGTAAGCACGCAGCATGGTTTCACTACACAGATCTTCCGCATCATGATAATTTGACGACAGTCTGTACAAACAATAGGAAAATACTTTTTTTTCATAAATTTTCCATAAATCCCAGAAGTGATTTGTGTTTTCTTGTAATTTTAGTAAGTGAAATTCATCTTCGGATACATTTGCACTCTCTTTTTCTATTGTAAAATTTTCTGTGACGGGTTTTTTTTTATTATTTAATTCCGGATGTTTTTGATAGCGAATAGATGGAACAGGCATAGTTATTTTCCAGCATATAGTAGGTAAAATTTGTGTTTTCACACTTAATTTAGTTTTTATTATGTCTATTGAGCCATTTTTCAGAGTGATCGCAGTTCATCTCTTTACGCATTTTTTCTACGACATAAATTAAGTCATTACCATTGCTGTGATTGATCTTGACACTCCAAGAATCAAGCTGGTCTACTACTTTTAGTAGACGAGGATGTTGATTAAACACCCATGCGCCACACTCGAGTAGCTGGCCTGTTTTTCGTGCTTCTAGGGTTTCATCCTTACTTAACCTTATATAAATTCTGTATTTTTCATCGGTTGCCCAAGCATCAGCCCATTGGATGATATCTTCCTGTGCTGCTATGTTTTCTGGAGATAAGGGATTCGTTAAATTGACAAGATTCATCCAGTTTTGGAAACTTTGGCTTTCTTCCAATGCTATTAAGGAAGACTCAATGTTTTTGGCATATCCGTAAGCACTTTCAAGAGCGAGAGGTCTCTCAAAATTAGAATACCCTTGGTCTAAATCTATTCTCTGTATTTTGTCTGGCCCAGGGATTGAGTTTCCTAATGACCATATAATTCTTTCTATTACCAAGAAAAAATTTTCTAAAATATTCTTCTCTTTTTTTCCAAGTCCTTCCCCAATAAAATTATCCACAATTTCTATTAACACAGAAGGCTCGGTATTAAAGACAGCATAATTTATATACTTTTTTATTTTTTCCTTCGAAAGAATCGAATGAAGATCATCGACATTTAGATCACATAGCGACCTTGTAGAAGCTTTTACTCTATCGGCCCACTGCATAACTTCTTTTGGCTTATTTACCATTTATCGCATTCCTTCTTGTATTTTTTAAATCTTATCTTTTAAAAATTGCTCAATTTTTATTAATGAAAATATGATTTTTTTGATAAGTAAAATATACAACTACAGAGAAATACGACCGTATTAGTTTGGTATCAGTGTGAGATCGACAAATAAATTAACTTCTAACAAATGACAAAATATTACCTAGATACAACAATCTGCTACTAAAGTGATACCTTTTGTCTTATTAATAAAAAGCCAAAAGGGCTCATGCGTCCTTGTTTTTCACCACCCCAGTCATTTAAAACATTAATTTTTCGCGTTAAGAAATATTGAACAGATTGCGATTTAGTGAAAATTAACAATAATAAAATTGTCACCTATACAATCATTATGGGATATTTTAGTGTACTACAGACCTAACAGGAATTATCTTTTATATTTTGATTAAGCACTCAACAAGGTAGGGAGTTAATTTAATAGACATATGACGTAGTAAGTGAATCACAAGCAAATGAAACACGAAGCGCCAGCAATACTATTTTTGCCGGCGCAATTCAACAAATTATTTATTAATGTATACACTCAAACGTGATGACATCTTACCAAGTTCAGTCGCCCTACTATTGAAGTTTGTTAGCTCCTTAACGGTCGCAACTCCGTTTAATATATCGATCATTAAATTCCCTCGTTGAAGGTAAAACTCACTTTTTAATGATGGGTTTTTATCGTGAATTTTTGACAACTCATAATAGTATTCAACTAACATATCAACATCTTTTTTTTGCCAACAAAATTGCATTGCTCGCTGATAAAACACGATAGAATGACTTTTAGATTCCATCATCTTGTTAATTCTTTCAGCTTTTCTGAGAGCTCTTCTAGCATAACTTTCATCACTCAGCACAAGTGCCTGAATAGTATATATACTGCCGCCTATAAACCAATCAAGATTATTAATTTTCATTAGTTTGACGGATTTTAATATGTTATTTTTAGCTTCATCTCGATTTCCTTCGAAATAATGAAGCTGAGCATACTTCCCTAAAAATAGCGACTCATAGTAAGGCGTTTCTACTTTTTTAGCCAAGTCTAAAGCATATAGAATTTCATCTCTTACCTTTTTTAGAGATAGATTCTCTAAAAAAATGTCACATATTAATAAACGCGTATCAAGCTCAACCTTTACTTCACCTGTCGCCATTGCCGCATGTAGCGCTTGAAGAGCATACTTACTGATATTTTTAAAATTAAGTGTTTCTATCTCTAGTATGGCCTGCAAGTATAAAACTTCACTGCTTAGTGAAAGAGCACTGTTAACCTTAATATCTACGGTGAGTTCCTGAGCTACTTTTGTCGCATATGTAATATCATTTTTCAGATGTGCAATATGGCTAACACTAATTTTAGCTTTATTTGCTAACATTTTATTTCTTATTTTACCACTATTAACAATGGATTTTTTTAAAGAGTCTTCTGCTTCTTGCAATTTCCCAATAGAGATTAAATAATCTCCTTTTTGTTGAAAAATTTCTGATAAAACATGCCATTTCCGACATTTTTCTCCATAATGCTCTGCCAGATATAAGTATTCACTCACTCTATTTCTTGATCCAATTAGGCGGTATAATTTCACAAGACCGATGTAACAGGTGGCTAACATTTCTTTTATTTTAGATTGTTCTATTATTTTGTTATAAATACCAATAGCTTCTTGAATAGAGTATTTTGCAACGAAACATTGTGCTTGAATTAACAAGCTTTTATGTATTAAATCTTGATGTTTAATATCAGGTTTTATATCTAGTATTTCGTTTATCAACGTTGAAGCGGCATTAAACTGATAAGTATTATTGAGCTTACTCGCTTCTTCTAAGGCAAGAATGATGGATGAAAGATCTCCGGTTCGTATTTTAAACACCAGTTCTGTAGTAAAATCAATACCCTTAAACCATTGTGCACAATATTGATTTAGATATGTTGTTTCCAGATCTGATAAGGTATTGACAATAGCAGTCCTAACTGAACTATGATAGAAATGGTATACCTCTTTTGATTTGATAAAAAACCCACAGTTATCAGGAAATTGTTGTATATCCAACCATCCACTTTTGGATGCTTCCCCACTTAATTTCAGACTAAGTGCTTGTATAGATTTCACCTGCTCAGCGTTAACGCTGTTGCCAAATACGGCAGCAAGCTTAATAGCTACTCTTACATTGGGAGAGAATTGCTGGAGTATGAGATTCATTTTATCTTTTAGCGCGGTAGATAAATCCTGATTTAACAGTCCACATAACACACTCTCTACAATAACTCCAGGGAGCCCCATAGCTGTTTTAGCACTAAAGGCTCTAATTGAAGGTGTTTTATCTGTTCGTAATGTGGATTCTCTAAGCGCGACACTATTACCAACAGCTATTGTTTGATCTAGGTCAAAATAACATAATTCTAAAAAATGAATTTTCCTATTGGGCTGCGGGACTACTTGAAATATATTTTTACTTTTCGAACTGGTCAGTAAAAACACTTTCTGGTTATACGTCGCATTTATTAACATATTTAACTGTTTTCGGTATCTATTTTTATTCTCCATCTGCTCAACAGACTCTATATCGTCTATCGCTAGAACTAGTGCCACACCACTCGTTAGTAAGGAAATTATTTTTTTTATCGCAGATGTTTCTACTTTTTCTCTATATGCTTCGGGTAATTCACGGTATATATCCTTCTCGCTATCTTTCAATTCTACGCTTGATAAATATAGGACTGGAAGGTGAAGTTCTACCGGTATAAGTATGTTGTGTAATGCTGTTCTAAAGTCATTATCTTCGAAGTCTTCAGGTAACCCTAGTAAACAGGACATCAATTTTCGCACTAAGGATAGCTTACTGAATATACTATTTTCTTTCGCATTAATTTTTATTACCTGAATGCTATCAGATTTTATTGATTGTCTATTTTTACCGCTGCTGGATTTTTTATAGTCGTTTACAATTATCTCTATAAAACTATCGATTATATGTGTTTTACCGATACCTCTTACACCATTAATATGTAATGTGAGTCCGGGTTGCGGACTATCCTTGTGACGTAAGAAATAGCCTAGCAAGTATTTCATATAGTCAAGTTCGTCTTCACGACAAACAAGACTATTATCATTGGCGGTTATAGATGCGAGAAACCAATGCTTTCCATTATCCACAAATATCTTATTTAAATGATAGCAATAACCAGAAGTGGCTATGTCGAGACACACTATCAAACTTCCCCACGGTATGGATGGAAGGTTCTTCTTTACTCTATGTAAGGTGTTTTTATCATTGTTTAGTACTAATTTTGCCAGCTCATGGCTTTGATTAGAGAAATACTGCTCGGCATTAACTTCGCTCGAAAGCAAATTCGCGATAATACATATTTTGTCACCAAAAATTCTTTGCAGATGTAAACAAATTATCTTGAATATATCAAAGCTATTAAGATTCGTTTCCGTCCCACAAATTAACAAGTGAAAGTATGTACGTTTTTTGCAATAATAGATCTCAGATTGGTCTAGTATTTTTTTCACTCGTGAGAATACATGCGGCTCATTGGCAATTAAAATAATAGATATTCCAAAATATGTATTTTTATTAAAGTGCTGCAATTGGCTGATGAGGTTATTTTCTTCCAGTTCTCTGTTTTTTTTTCGAGTGAGTTTAGATCAGCTTTCTTCTCTAACTTTGCAGTTGCAAGTATAGAGGTGTTTTGAGTAACGTGGGGATTATAGGTATTATGAACATCAATGCTACGATCACTAGCAACACTATGATGATCATCTGGATAAGACATATCACTTAGATATTCGACTGTCACGCCGTAAAAACGAGATATGGCTGTTGCCACTCGGTACAGTACCTTATGACCGGTTTCAGCCCTTTTTATAGATGCAATGGATACAGCTATTTTTTCATCAAATAACTGTTGTGCAAGAGTATCTTGGGTTAAGCCTTTTTTTTCTCAAAGCTTTAAGTTTAACTGCATTCAGTTTTATACTGGCATTTTCTCTTTTTTTCATACTATTCTCTTTTTAGAGTTTTTGTTACATCGGTATTATGTCAACTTTCGTTTGAAACATATCATTATTACTTTACCTTTCTTAGCCTTTTTCGAAGCTATTACAACTTGATTGGGCTACTGTTATTTTATTTCTATAGCGAAACTAAAACAATAATTAATCACAATACAAAATGCTTGAAAGTTTCGATAAAACCCTTTACAGCCAAGGTAAAACTTCGCAGAAAAATAGCCATATCATAAAGAGGTTTTTGCACATAACATAAAAATAAGTACTAAATTCACTGGCGACCAAAAATCCTATTGTATCTAGTAGTAAGGTCTTTACCTTTTAGCATACGCGTTAAAAAATTACCGGCAGTAAACACTCCCAAGTACGAATTACCCCTGGTAGGCCCAAGGGTGACTACAATGGGAGCTTTCTCGCCCCACGGACGATAAGGTCTTAACTTTTCTAATGATTCTCCCCTTGTAAGAGCCAGTAGTGTCTTCTTTAACCAGGGTACCTGACGAGTGATGGCTGCAATTGTCATGGCATCACCACTATCTGCAACATCGCCCACGGCGAATACCTCGTGATACGACGAAGGACGCATCCATTGATCTACTTTTATTCTATTGGCCGTGCTTTTTTGGGCACCAGGAAGGTTTTCAAGTAAACTTGGACATGCACGTGAACCGATACTTGGAAAAATTAAATCAGCGCCAATCCTCTGACCATTTGATAAAGCAAGCTCTCCTTGATAAGGCATTGTCGTACTTTCAAGATTTTCAGCTCTTACTCCCAACAAGATTTCCACTCCTAGAGCTTTTAACTTATCTATAAGTTGGAGGCCAAGCTTATCCGGCTGACTTGGGAAAAGTGCTTGCCGGTTAGAAATTAAGGTCACCTGTTTGTTTGGCATAAAGTGTTTAATCTCACCAGCGAGTTCAACTCCAACAGCCCCCGCACCGACAATAGCAATAGTTCGAGCTTGCTTTAAGTGGCTATGAATATGGGCGTTGGCGCGCCGTAGGCCTTCAATATCAGCGCCCTTTGCTTTAAATGGCATAGCATTTTCAGAACCTGTGGCCACTACAATATAGTCGGCGTGGATACACCTGCCATCGGCAAGCAAAATACTATCTTCTCTCACAGAAACAGCGCTTCCTCGCACTACTTTGCCCTGTTTGAGGAGTTTATCGTAGGGAATCAATGCTTCGTCCAGAATGGATGGGTCAACAAGTGCACGGATCAAGGCGGAGGCATGAACAAAATGGCTGCGTTCCTCAATCAATGTGATGCGAGCTTCAGACTCCAAGCCTTTAGCCAGCTGAGCTCCAGCATAACCGCCGCCAACTATTGCAATACGTTTTGTCATTTGTTTGTTCCTAGCTTATGCTTTTCAACGTTTGTTTAACACCAACGTAGATGGCATATTAAGATACATGAAAAGAAAAAACAATACACAATGGTTCATGGTT
Organism: Agarilytica rhodophyticola; assembly: GCF_002157225.2. NCBI lineage: Bacteria > Pseudomonadati > Pseudomonadota > Gammaproteobacteria > Cellvibrionales > Cellvibrionaceae > Agarilytica > Agarilytica rhodophyticola. Next base: position 3,215,592 of record NZ_CP020038.1, on the reverse strand, counting down.
TATAGTTTCGAGGTGAGATAATGCGTATTGGCGATTTAGCAGAGAGAACAGGCGTCAGCCTATCCACAATCAGATTCTATGAAAGAAACGGCTTGATCAGTTCTATTCCCAGTGAGAGCGAAACCAACAACTACCGGCAATATCCAGAAGAAAATATCTTATTGCTACAGTTCCTCACAAAGGCCCGAGAGGCAGGTATGTCTGTGGCCGACCTTAAAAGCTTAATGTCGGCTATTGGCAATGGCTGCGATGAAGTCCATGGTCGCAAGGTGGTAGAGGAAAAAATTGCCGAGCTAAAAGAACGCGCCACGCAAATTCAGAAGGTTATTGAGTTTTTAGAAGGCCAATTGGCGGCGGAGAAAAAATAAACGGCTGGAGGTAAGAGCCTGACGATAATTACTTATGTCTACTGAAAAAATTCAAGAACTCGATGTTAGCTTGCTCGTAACACTGCAAATTTTGCTGCGCGAAAAAAATGTCACTCATATTGCCAAAGCTCTCTCACTGTCACAATCTGCATTATCTGGCAGGCTCTCTGGCCTGCGGGAAATCTTTAACAATCCTCTCTTAGTCGCCTCTACTTCAGGCAGAGGTATGGTGGCAACTGACTTAGCTCTGCAACTTGAGCCTGAAATTAATGGCATTATTAACCAAAGTGCCGACAGCTAGATTTGTGCGTGAAAAATTTCATTTAGCCATTGCACAAAAACTCGTGTACGAGGAGAAAGATGTGCTTTTTGCGGATAAATCACCGATACAGGCATGGGTGGTGGTGGATGATCAGGGAGTATTTCAACAAGTTGTTTCTTACTCAATTGTTCGGCAATACGATATTTAGGAACCTGTATTATTCCTAAGCCCGCCAGTGCAGCACCGGTGTACAAATCTGCACCGGCAACATAAATTCTCGCGGGCAGTACGACTTCACGATACTGCTCCTTGTGGCGAAATTCCAGGGTATTCGGTTTAGCCGCGGCATCTAAACTATAGCCAACGGCAAAGTGACTTTTGAGTACTTCTAATGAGTCTATAGATCCTAATTGTTTTAGGTATTGGGGACTCGCCACAGTCACCTGTGGCATCAGTGCAATAGGTTTGGCAATGAGGCTTGAATCCTGCAAATTGCCGGCTCGTAAGGCACAATCAAAGCCTTCCCCCACTAGATCAACCAGCCTGTCGTCTTCCGCCAGTTGAAGGGTTACATCCGGATAGCGAACCAAAAAATCATTGAGTTTTGGTACAACAAAATGCTTCGCTAACGTGCCCTGTAGATTTGCCCGCAATATACCTTTAGGCGAAGTATCGGAAAAAGCCGTATCCATTTCCTCAAGGTCACTAAGAATATTAATTGCTCGTTGGTAATAGGCCTCACCCTCATGGGTCAAACCCACCTTACGGGTGGTGCGCTCCAGTAATCTTACACCTAACCTCGCCTCCATACGTTTAACCAGATTAGTTACAGTACTTCTGGGTATCAGTAAATCCTCCGACGCTAACAGGAAACTGCGTCTTTGCGCCACACGAATGAAGACCTGTAACTCTTTAAATCTATCCATAAGCCTGTCTACTTTCTTTACTGCATTGTTAATCTAAATGGAACAATGATGTTTAAAATATAGCAATTATTAATGCAAACATTAACACTATACTTAAACACCTTATTTAAACAACTGTTAAGGGGTTCTATATGACTATTCAAAAAGTGGCTCTGGTAACCGGTGGTTCCAAAGGAATAGGCGCAGGCATCGTGAAGAAACTAGCCGATCAATCGTTTGCTGTCGCCATCAACTATGTTTCAGGGAAACAAGAAGCGCAGACACTAGCCAACACCATACAGGCCAATGGTGGAAAAGCGATTGCTATTCGATGCGATGTATCACAACTCGAAGACGTTGCACATATGTTTGAAACCGCTGAGAGTGAATTGGGCGCTATTGACGTAGTTATCAATAATGCCGGTATTATGAAGTTAGCCGCTGTCACACAGAGCAGCGATGAATTGTTTGATCGTCAGGTGGCAATTAATTTTAAAGGCGCATTCAATGTTTTGCGTATGGCCTCAGAAAGAACTCAGAGAAACGGCAGAATCATCAGTATTTCCAGCAGCGTTGTGGGATTAAAACTGGAAGGCTATGGTGTCTACGCTGCTACTAAATCTGCTGTTGAAACTATGTCTACAATACTTTCAAAAGAATTGCGCGGTAAGTCGATAACGGTCAATTGTGTTGCGCCTGGACCGACAGCAACACAGCTTTTTTTAAACGATAAACCCAAAGAAGTAGTGGAAAAACTTGCTGCTATGAGCCCGCTAGAACGGCTTGGTAAGGTGGAGGATATTGCTGAAGTGGTGGCATTTTTGGCAAGCCAAGACGGTGATTGGATTAATGGCCAAGTGATCCGAGCCAATGGTGGAATAATTTAAGGAAAAGCTTATGTCAGCGCATTCTTCAATGGTTAATTTCTCCTCAAGATACCACCAACACACGTTTATTGCCGCACTTATAGCAGCTATTGCTGCAACAATTAGCGCTTATTTCTCCATGACCCCATGGGTCATGTTTATTGGCTGGGTAGCGTATTTTACCAATCCCGGAACCATTAAGGGCACTATTTCTAGTGCCTTATGTACATGCCTGGGTGTGCTATTAGGAATTATTGCTGCAAGTTGTGTGAAGTTACTTATTGTAAAGGCCGGCGTAATGGCATTTGCAATAGTGGTTTTTTTTGTCGCTATATTTGTGGTTTCCATGCGAGGGTTACGGTGGGTAGGTAATATTGTTGCGTGGTTTTTAGGATTAATCACATACTTTGCGATACATACACAACCGACGCCCTACTCTGTTACTTTAGTAGTTTTAACCATTATTCTAGGCAGTATATCGGGCTATATTGCACACCAGCTTCAACAATATTTTAATTAACAGCATTGCGGGTATTATTTAAAATTTTAACATTGGTGGTGAAAGTGAAGCGCACAACCTGCGACCAACAAGCTTACCGCAGGTTGTGTGCTTGATCTACTTATGTTCTATACCTTACTTGCAATGCTTTACTGTTATCACTATTAACGAATACAAGCCTTGCTTAAAACAATAAAAAACCAGAAGAAAATAGGTGGCAGATCAATGCAAGCTTTGGTATGTATAGCATGGCGGAAGTTCAAGGCTCAGATGAACTGGATATTTTTCTATTTCCTTTTTTTGATGGCCTAGGAGGCTATCTTTATAAGGGGCTATCTTTATAAGGGTAATGGCTTGAGTATCAAAAGTAGTATAGGTGTTGGTGTTTTTGCAACCTACCGATTTTAAGCTAAAGCCTGTTGATACTAATAGAAATAGGCCCTAGGTAACACTTACTCACAGGCATAAATAAATTAGTGCAAACATCGCCTATTTAAAAGTCTTATATTACACCCATAACAACTCTATTGCAGTTTTTAAATCATTTTTTTTCCAACCAAGGTTATCAATAGATGTATCAAAATACCCATTATCAATAACTTTTAGTATGCTTTTTTTCGATACTGCACCGTATTTTTTATGGCTAGTGTATTTCTTCATCTGATTGATTCCCCATTGTAGATGGTTTTTTTGAGGAATGTGAAAATTTTCAGTATAGGCTTTAGAAGCCATCTTAGCTAAGATTTCATTTAAAAATTTCACAGCAGGTGTATTTAAATAGTCGAGCGGCTCATCAAACGGTCGGTATGATTTTCCTTCAATACTGCCAAGAATAGAATTAGTTATATCCCCATGATATATTTCTTCAAGCATACTCCTACACTGTTCAGAATTATTAAGGTCAATTTTATTTGGGTATGCTATTTCAAAAATATCACGTCTGTTGGTAATATTTTTGAAATAAAAAGGAGAAGAAATTTTAGCCCCATGTTTATGAATAAAGAACTCTAGTGTCGACCTACTCAAGCGGTTTAGTACACTTTCTGGCATATATTTTTTATCTTGATCTGCCCCCCTCAAAAAATGTGTTATATTTCTATAGGGGTTTCTTACATTCCTCCTTACATATTTTGCACTACCATATTTTGTACTACTTGTATTTTTTGCAGTCCATGCAAGCCTCATTTTACTTACGCAATATATCCCCATGTTCATCTCCAATGTATTACTCTGCCATAAAAAAGTCTATAAATACTAAAATTTATTAAACAAATAAATATCTGACATAACACTGTGCCTAATAATAAAAAAACCAAAGGCAACAACACTTCGTAGTGTAAAACCTTATAGGTAAAAAACTATTACAACACATTACAAGGAAGTGCATGTGGAAAAATATGAAGATAATACCGAGCCTATATGTGTAAGGCTCGGCGACAAAATGAGGCAATAAACTAATTAAAAATGACGGCAGGTGATCGAACGGAAGATGGGATAGCACTGATTCTTGCTACCCGTTGACTGACGGAAGAATGTTCTGCTTGAAAAATCATAAGCAGCATAAGAGGACTCATCTTCACCACACATCATTTGGCCATCAACAATACGATCGCGAGTGTTACCTGTTTGTGCTACACAAAAGCCGCTACCATTAGTTGCAGTGACAAAGATATACTCATTGCCAGAGCCAGGGATCGACGCTTGAGGGAGGTTGTAAGTTCTTACAGAACTTGCTGAAGCAAATGCACTAACAAAGATCAAAGATAAAACACAGGCTATTTTTTTCATGGGTTATTCCTTTGATGTTAAGGGTTTAAGTGTTGCAAAAGTATTAAGACAAAAACTAAATTACAAACATAATAGCTACTAATTTCTTAAGCATGTAACTTTTTAAGTATGTAACTTTTTAAGTATGTAACTTTTTAAGTATGTAACTGTATAAATGCGTAACCTTTTAAACGTACAACTTTACGAATATATAACCTTACAAATATCTAATTTTTCATATATAACCCAGTAAAACCTCTTAGTCTTTTCTGGGTTAATGACGTAGGGAAAAGATGCCCCACCATTGGCGTAGCCGAGGAAAAACATAATAAAAATATGTTGCAAAGATATTAAGACAAAATGACAGACAAACATTAGATTAAATTTTGTCGTGTGTTTTTATATTAGATACAAACGAGCATTTAAAAGTATTTATTTTTACTTAACTTATTTCCATTTTAATTAACTTACTTATCAAAAAACACTATTAACCAAACCACCTTCGGCGCGAATATTCGAGCCATTGATAACACTCGCTCGTTGGCTACAGATAAAAGCCACAATGTCACCAATTTCTTTTGGGTGAATAAAACGACCAATTAACGATCCTGGACGATTTTGTGCCATAAACATTTTTTCTGCTTGTGTAGCCGGAATATTGGGATATATATCGGCAATAAAAGCCTTCACGCTAGCGGTTAATGTAGGCCCAGGAAGCACAGCATTAACGGTAACTTCCGTGCCTTTTGTCAGGCATGCTAGCGCACGAGAAATACCCAGCTGCATTGTCTTAGTGGCACTGTAGTGCGTCATTTCAGGCGCGGGCGATATACCAGATTCGCTGGATATAAAGACAACACGTCCAGCTTTAGCTTTGTTAGCGAGCATGATTTGTAAATAGTGACGTGCCAACCTCACACCAGACATAATATTAACTTCGATCACATTTTGCCAATGCTCATCTGTCTCATCAAAAAAACCTAGCGCCTCATATATACCCAAATTGTTGACTAAAATATCCACACTTGGTATTTGCTCAATCGCTTTATTACATCCTGCCCGAGTACCAATATCAGCAACAAGTGGCGTTAGAAGCTCTGGTGAGACACTTTCACTTAACGCATCAATCGCCTTGTCGACACTGCTAAGAGAACGACCATTGACGATCACTTTCGTTCCTTCAAGGGCAAGTGAACGCGCTATTTCTAAACCAATACCATTGGATGATGCTGTGACCAATGCGGTTTTACCTGTCAGTTCTAGTTTCATAGTTTTCACCTTAGCGTTATCAAAAATAATATTTAAATGATAAGCAGGGCGATATCTGTTAAAAATACAATAATCAACAAATAACTTTTGACAAAAGTACAATAAGCTATGCTGAAAACTGAAGATTTGAACTATTTTATGCTAGTGGCAAAACACGGCGGTTTTTCGGCAGCCAGTAAGGTAAGTAACGTTGACGTGGCAACCTTATCCAGAGCGATTGCCCGTTTAGAAGCGGAGCTTAACTGTAGCCTTTTTAGGCGTACAACACGCAAAGTTGAACTCACACCAGAAGGAAAAATTTTTGCTAGCGATGTGCAAAAAAGTTTGCAAACACTGTCTGACGCTAGAGAGAAAATAAATAATTTAAAAGACACACCTCATGGTAAGCTACGAGTAAATGCAGCTAGCTCATTTATTCTCCATGCCCTAAGTCCATTAGTTAAACCGTTTTTAGATACCTACCCACATATTGAGATAGAATTAACCGCTGATGATACGGTTGTTGATTTACTGGAAAAAAAATCAGATGTGGCTATTCGCATTGGCACATTAGAAGATTCAAGCTTAAAGTCTAAACTTATTGGTCGAAGTCCCCTATCCCTTGTTGCCAGCCCTGAGTACCTGAGCAATTACGGTATGCCGCAAACAGCAGAAGACTTGTTACAACACTGCTACTTAGGTTTTCAAAATGCCGCACATTTAAATATTTTGCGCTTTGACAAAGCGCCAACACTCACACCCTATATTCTCGCAAGCAATGGCGAAGTGCTGCGACAACTTTGTCTTGCGGGCAATGGTATCGCCTATTTATCTCACTTTATGATTTATCAAGATCTAGAGCAAGGTCGACTGGTGCCATTGTTGCAGAATCTTACAAGGGAACCCAACGACCGAGAACGAATACAAGCGGTTTACTACAACACAACCGTACTACCCACCAGAATTAGAGCGTTTATAGATTTTATAAGCCAACATGTAAAATTGTAAGGAAACTTTCAAAAACAAAAATATTGCTATTAGCCATTACTCATATAAGCCATATTATTTTACCTGGGGCAGTATGTATCCGGTTAAACGCGGTACATGGATGCACCGCCGCAAGTTGCTTAACATCAAGTGGTTTCACACAATGGCGCTGTGTTTTAAGGGACGATATATTTAACCATCAGGTTAATGGTCTTTTTGATAATCGCTACTAATGCTGTGTTGTAAATGCGCGGGCGATGCTTCTTGTTTCATTATCAGACAAGTTGACTTCAGCGAGCATCTCGTGAGCTTTATCTATATCGCTACGAGCGACTTCCATAAACACTTTTCTACGCGCATGAAATTGCACTTGTGATTGTGAAATGTCTTCGATCATCGCCAAAGCTTCTTCAGGTTGGTCAAAATTATATAAGCCTTCGGTCACTATGCGATAAATGGCAGAATCTTTTGTGCTGCCAGAAGGTAACCCATTGACCCACTCTTTAGCTTCTTGATAATCAGAACTAATCCAGGCATTTGCTATTTTACCCACGATTTTGGGATGCTCCTCTTCAGGGAAAGCAAACAAGCTATCGGCCAGTTCTTGACTGTCTCGATTAGCCAATAATTGTACAGCCTCATTAGTAATGGCTTGTCTTACATTTTCATCCGACTCAGAAAGGATTAAATCGATAATTTTATCTGTGCTGACATCATCTGTTGCCCAATATTTAAATGCTGCACTTATGGTAAGCTGACGATTACCTGGGTCTACCAATGCTTGTGCCCATTCAATGGCAAGTTCTTTATCCATATTAGCGAGATGCTTTGTTAAACTTTGTAATAACAACGTTTTATCTGCACTAGGCTCGAGTGCCAATATTTTATTTTCTGCCACCGAATCATTTTGCTTAATTAACTTCATTAACAAAGTCACTTTAATCTGCATTAGCTTATCAGCCATCTGCGGATTTTGTATTTGTTTATCTTCAATCCATTGGATAGCTTGGTTAGCATCTTGCTCGGCCCAGTGTTCAAGAGTCGAAGCAAGTATCACATCACGCTCAGAAGCCTCCATACTGCTAATCGCTATAATATCTTCTAATGCCGATTGCGGGCCAATATCCACTAAACCGCGAAAATATGCTTGTTTTATATCAAATACTTGCTCTAAATTTTCACTTTGTATCCATCGTAAAACAGTGTGAGAATCTATCGTTGTTGCTATTTGTACAGTAGCAGGTAACACATAAGGTTTTAACTGTTCACTCAAGTTTTTGGCAAAGCTAAGCGCATCCGATATATTGATATGAGCCCAGAGTAAAATAAGTTTTTTAAGTGCATCGATTTCTGCTTTTTCTTTTTTAATAACACTGTCTATACAGTGACGTATTTGCTCTACGCTATATGCCTTTTCTTTTGGAGTACGATAGGAAATTAACGAATTACATGAAGAACTTAAATTTAGCGACTTTTTTCTGTGTGATTGGTTAACATTAGCGGTAACGGCAGCGCCTATTTGTGAGGGTTCATCAGGCACTTGAATATCAGAGATAGGATCACTTTGACCGGTATAACTAACCGGCCGATTAAGTTTAAGAAATAGTGCAATGCCGCTGAAAACAATAACTGGGATGATATATCGTGTTTTCATATTTTTTAATGTTGATCGTTAATTATATTCGCCGCCAATGCTAGACATTATCTCTGAATAATAAAAAAAAAACAGGAACAGACACTCAGCATTAGAGTGTTAATTTTAGCACGGTTTTTTCATGTTAGATTTAGACACTATCGATATATATTAAAAAATATGGCATAGATAGAATCATGTTTTCAGTTAGAAATGTGTGAGCTATCGCAATAATCATGATAAAGCGGCACATAATAAAGCTGATTACTTCATATAATTACATTTACCTTATTTTTTTCTTTTTTTGTTTTTGTTATCTTCCTGCGTGGTTGGCTGGTGCAGAGAATTGAAACCGGCATCAGGGGGCGAAGGATAAGGAATATCTTCTCGGTAGTAAAAATGAAGCCAGTATTTATTTTGGCTTTGCCACAAGCGGTTTTTTGGTAATACACATTAACATTAGCGCAATAGCTAGATAAATAATGACGGCCTTTGTCTGCGATTATATCGAATAATTTATTTCGTTTATTTTTATTGTAGCAAACTGTAACCGAATGTGGTTTTTTCCATCAATTGGCTCTGGCCTTGGATGGAAGCTCATTTATTTTTCTTACGTTATTACGCTTGTTATCAACTAAGTTGATGACACAGTTATATCGTGCCTTACCTTTTAAATCACTCATTCTATAGATATTGCTAATTTTTGGAGAACAGAAATAATGCATTCAAAGATAAAGTTTAAGACGATTAAAGGCCTTGTTTCGCCTTTGGTATTATTGTTGGGCATGTTTAATATGAGTAACGTCTACGCGATGGATCAGTGTAATACTACCCAGCAATGTAGGACTACCTTCGGCAATAGGGCGACCGATTGTCTTAATAGCCAAAGTAATAATAGCGTATGTATGTGTGGCTCCCAGCGTTGCGACGCCGGCTCCAACCCGACTCCAACTCCTAATCCTGGCGGTTCAGGCAGAATAGGTCAAGTGGACAAATCTAAAGATGCGGTATTTTTCTTTTTCGATAATAAACCCGATGCTGACGATATTCACTCTCAAGCAGGTGTAGGTACCATGCTTAGAGATCCACGTTTCAGAGGGCTTAATTATTGGGGCGTACTCGGTACTACAGGCCAACAAAGAAGCGCCTTCCTCAATTCAAACACCGTTATGGATCTGTGTCTTGGTGCTGGTAATTGGGTACTTTCCCACCCTATCACTTCAGGCCCAACAGGCAGCCCACGTGGCACATCACAGTGGAACAACGCCCTTAACCAAACACAATCGCGTGCACTATCTGTATTAAACGGCGGTGGTGATATTTTTATTGTTGAAGCTGGCCAATCTGACTTTTCAGCAGACCTTGTGCGCAGAATTAAGCAGCGCAACGGTAGCATTAACACCAAACAACGTATTCATATCTACCAACACAGCACACTGCCTCAGTTTAATGAGCGTCAAACACGGCAGGCAGATCTCACTTATGTGATGAATAACACCGATTATACTCGCGTACCTAACGGTAATTCTGGTGGTAATGGCAGCCCGCAGTTAAAAAGCAACTCAGGCGCACAATTTAATAAAGCTATTTCATTAGGTGCCGGCGCTGGTGCCTGTTGGCGAGAAGCTCGTCGTGTTGCTAATGCGAATAACTTCGGTGGCAACGGCCACTACGAGAACCCTTCCATCGAAGCCGGTGGTTTTGACTTCTCAGACGTGGTGGAATTTACCTATTTCACCGGGTTTAACAGTTTGAGAAATGTTAACGATTTCTTTAACGAGTTTGATAATCCAGTAGCACTTAATAACTCTAACCCTACTCCAGCACCTACACCTGCTCCTACCGCGACGCCCGATCCTTTCCCAGGCAATGTTGATCAGTGTGATTTTACACAACAATGTAAAAACATATTCGGCAATCGCGCTACCGACTGTGCCAATAGCCGTAGCAATATGAGCGTTTGTATGTGTGGTTCTTCACCTTGTGGTGATTTGCCCTAGGTTTACACCTTAGTAACAATAGCAAGAGTAACAGCAGCAAAGTCTATTTTTAGAAATAGGCTTTGCTATCACTTTTTTAACACACTTTTATACACACAACACAACTAGAGAAATAATTAAAATCCATATGGAGAACACAACTAATGCACCTCAAAAAAACTAATAAGATAATCAAAGGCATTGTTTCGCCTTTATTATTGACGTTGGGCATGTTTAACATGAGTAACGTCTACGCGATGGATCAGTGTAATACTACCCAACAATGTAGAACCACCTTTGGCAATAGAGCGACCGACTGCCTTAATAGCCAAAGCAATAATAGTGTATGTATGTGTGGTTCCGAGCGTTGTGACGCGGGCTCAAACCCTGCGCCTACGCCTAGCCCTGGTGGCTCAAACATGCTAGGGCAAGTAGATAAGTCGAAAGATGCGGTATTTTTCTTTTTCGATAACAAGCCCGATGCCGACGATATTCAGTCTCAAGCAGGTGTAGGTACCATGCTTAGAGATCCACGTTTTAGAGGGCTTAATTACTGGGGTGTACTCGGTACTACAGGCCAACAAAGAAGCGCCTTCCTCAATTCAAACACCGTTATGGATCTGTGTCTTGGTGCTGGCAACTGGGTACTTTCCCACCCTATCACTTCAGGCCCAACAGGCAGTCCACGTGGCACATCACAGTGGAACAACGCCCTTAACCAAACACAATCGCGTGCACTATCTGTATTAAACGGCGGTGGTGATATTTTTATTGTTGAAGCTGGTCAATCTGACTTTTCAGCAGACCTTGTACGCAGAATTAAGCAGCGCAACGGTAGCATTAACACCAAACAACGTGTTCATATCTACCAACACAGTACCCTTCCTGCGTTTAATGAGCGTCAAACACGAGAAGCAGACCTTAATTACGTGATGAATAACACCGATTATACTCGCGTACCTAACGGTAATTCTGGTGGTAATGGCAGCCCACAATTAACAAGCAGATCAGGCGCTCAGTTTAATAAAGCCATTTCTTTAGGTGCTGGTGCTGGCGCCTGTTGGCGAGAAGCTCGTCGTGTAGCTAATGCGAATAACTTCGGTGGCAACGGCCACTACGAGAACCCTTCTATCGAAGCCGGTGGTTTTGACTTCTCAGACGTGGTGGAATTTACCTATTTCACCGGGTTTAATAGTTTGAGAAATGTTAATGACTTCTTTAACGAGTTTGATAATCCAGTAGCACTTAACACTGCTAATCCTACTCCTGCACCGACGGCACCACCTGCGCCCACACCAACCCCTGCACCTTTCCCAGCAGAGCCTGTTGATCAATGTGATTTAACACAACAGTGTAAAAATATATTTGGTAACCGTGCGACTGACTGTGCCAATAGCCGCAGCGATATGAGTATTTGTATGTGTGGTTCTGAGCCTTGCGGTGATTTACCTGGTACTAGCCCTACACCAACACCTGCACCACGTAACTTGTTAAGTAACTCAGGCTTTGAGAGCGGCAACCTTAATGGTTGGGGTGGCTACGGCACACGTGTAATAAGCAATGATGCCGCATCAGGATCTAATGCCGGACGCGTAACTGGCGTTGGCGCTTTTTCTCAGGTTTTATCGGGTTTGCGTGCAAACACAACCTATGTATATTCAGCACAAGTAAAAGTTAACGCAGGTGATAGAGCCTTTTTCGGAGTAAAAGAACACGGCCGAGCAGAACAAGCTAACACTATTACCAACACCTCTTACCAAGGCACCACTCTAAGATTTACCACAGGTGCAAACAGCACCAGCGCGCAAGTTTATTTCTTTCTTGCCGGTGCCGGTGATGTAGCGTTTATCGACCAAGCGTCATTAGTTGCAGATAGTGGCGGTGCTCCAGCACCTACCCCTACTCCAGCACCTACACCTAACCCAAGCCCAAGTGGCGCATTCCAAGAGCAAAACGGATTAGTCGTGGTTGATTTAGAATCTGTAAACGCTCCTGGTGGATGGGCATCACAATCGGGTTCAGGCTCAATAGGTGGCTTTCTTAACTGGCAGGGCAACGACTCCTTCGGCAATCCAGGCAATGGCACCCTGACAGTCAAAGTTAATATTACCAGCCCAGGCACCTACCGCTTCCTATGGCGCAACTCAATTCGTAAGGCGAATGTGGCAAATACAGACCACAATGACTCCTGGTTACGCATTGTTGCTAACAATTTCTACGGCAAAAAAGGTTCTTCAACCGTGTGCCCTGTTGGCAAGTTATCAGGCAATGCCTGTTCTGGCTCACGACCTAAAGGCTCCAGCGCAAATGGCTGGTTTAAAGTATACCGTTCAGGTGGTTCGCCACTGGATTGGAATTGGGTCACATCAACCAGTGATAACGACGCCCACAGCATTTTTGCACAATTTAATCGTGCAGGTGTTTACGATGTGCAAATCTCTGGTCGCTCAAAAGATCACGGTATCGATCGTTTTGTCATGTTCCGTGAAGGCAACGCTAGCAACAATGTTAGCCAAGCATTTGCGACCAATTCAAATAGACCACAATCCCCTCGTAATTAAGAACGTTTTTACATTCTCTTAGTACACTTGCAAGGACGCATTTTTTATTTAACGGGTATATTCTTACAAAGAGCCTTTTTAAAAGGCTCTTTTACAAACACATACTCGTTGTATCACACGGAAGTGATACTCCTATCTTCTGCCCATTAAAAACCTAGGCACGTAAAAAATATATTATTTACCGATACACAGCCAATGCTAGTGGAATAGCGAGTAGATAAAGACTGCATCTTTTTTATGCTGCCTGTGCGGCAGTGAACTCCAAAATGCCGGTGTTCGAACTGCACAATCGTTTCTAAACTGCCTGTGCGGCAGTGAACTTCGCACGAAATGATGCGCGTGTTGAAGTACATTTCTAAACTGCCTGTGCGGCAGTGAACTAGCTCTAATTCAAAAATCAAATGCTGAGTTGTTTCTAAACTGCCTGTGCGGCAGTGAACACGCATGGCAAGAATAAGGAAACTACAAGGATTTTCTAAACTGCCTGTGCGGCAGTGAACTAATTGCGTGATTACCCTCAAAAACCGTCCCATTTCTAAACTGCCTGTGCGGCAGTGAACCTACTTCAAAAAGACACCAGGTGGTGTTCAAGTTTCTAAACTGCCTGTGCGGCAGTGAACGGGACGCAATTTAATGCTAATGTTTTACGCAGTTTCTAAACTGCCTGTGCGGCAGTGAACATATGGATTTTGTATTTGTCACTGGAAAGTTATTTCTAAACTGCCTGTGCGGCAGTGAACATAAATCTATGGACTTCAAACGCCACGTTTAATTTCTAAACTGTCTGTGCGGCAGTGAACCCATCTCCTTATCCATATCGAAATATAGTGGATTTCTAAACTGCCTGTGCGGCAGTGAACGACTCATTGAACCGCTCATTAATCGCCCCAGTTTTCTAAACTGCCTGTGCGGCAGTGAACTTAAACGCCATGTTCAGAATGAGTTCAGTTAATTTCTAAACTGCCTGTGCGGCAGTGAACGCAGGAATCGGTGCCTACTTACCTGATATGAATTTCTAAACTGCCTGTGCGGCAGTGAACCATACCAAAAAGAATCGCGCACATTTGGATATTTTCTAAACTGCCTGTGCGGCAGTGAACAAAAAGCAACGTTTACGCCGAGTCATTCTTATTTTCTAAACTGCCTGTGCGGCAGTGAACCTATCTCGGCAAAAATATTGATACTTATATTATTTCTAAACTGCCTGTGCGGCAGTGAACGATAACTGTTACCATCAACAATATTTACCGCTTTTCTAAACTGCCTGTGCGGCAGTGAACTCCCAGCCGCGTAATGCTCTCAGAGAGACGCCTTTCTAAACTGCCTGTGCGGCAGTGAACGATACGCGGATAAAAGACTATGCGGAAGCGAATTTCTAAACTGCCTGTGCGGCAGTGAACTGGTGAATGAAGCAATTGACATTACAACTAAATTTCTAAACTGCCTGTGCGGCAGTGAACCAAAAAGCCCCGCTCTAACTTCCTCTTCGAGCTTTCTAAACTGCCTGTGCGGCAGTGAACGGAAGCCTATGGGAGGCATTGCATTCAATCAATTTCTAAACTGCCTGTGCGGCAGTGAACGAAACATTAAAGTTGTCTCCAGAGTCTTCAGATTTCTAAACTGCCTGTGCGGCAGTGAACCTTTCTCAACAGCAAGGCTGAGAGGCTCTAATTTTCTAAACTGCCTGTGCGGCAGTGAACCAACACGCGGAGTGCCTAACGGTTATGTCAATTTTCTAAACTGCCTGTGCGGCAGTGAACCTTTATCTTCCGTACGTTGAACACCTACCACTTTTCTAAACTGCCTGTGCGGCAGTGAACGAAGTTCTATTAAAAACATCTGCTTTGAATACGTTTCTAAACTGCCTGTGCGGCAGTGAACTGTAAGTCAACGCTGGGAGCAATTTTCGTCATTTTCTAAACTGCCTGTGCGGCAGTGAACCAACACGCACATCAAGATGTAAAAGGTTTCCATTTCTAAACTGCCTGTGCGGCAGTGAACTGGATATTCGCGGCGAGGCCACAAGTCAGCGCTTTCTAAACTGCCTGTGCGGCAGTGAACTGTTGGAATCACTAGAAGCTGTTAATGATAAATTTCTAAACTGCCTGTGCGGCAGTGATCAGTGAGCGTCTGCATGGGGTTAGTGATCAGCATTTCTAAACTGCCTGTGCGGCAGTGAACTCTCAAGCCTTGCGCGGAAACTAAATGATGTTTTTCTAAACTGCCTGTGCGGCAGTGAACTATCTTGGGTACTTCTATTAAAATCACCGCCATTTCTAAACTGCCTGTGCGGCAGTGAACTTTTTTCGCCTGAAGTTTCACGCTCCATTGTTTTTCTAAACTGCCTGTGCGGCAGTGAACCGTAACAAAAAAACGCTGTCGGGTATGGAGGCTTTCTAAACTGCCTGTGCGGCAGTGAACTTTTTCTTAACTTTCTGTTGCGGTTTCTGAATTTTCTAAACTGCCTGTGCGGCAGTGAACATAATGAAACAGAGTTACAGGACTTTTTCAATTTTCTAAACTGCCTGTGCGGCAGTGAACGCTGTACACAAGTTCGTAGCTTTTATTTTTAATTTCTAAACTGCCTGTGCGGCAGTGAACTGTGGTTGGGGCTACAGAAGCTCTTTACACATTTTCTAAACTGCCTGTGCGGCAGTGAACTTTGACAAATAGGTGGCGCGGGAGGGCCATTATTTCTAAACTGCCTGTGCGGCAGTGAACTGACCTTAACTGGCGGTGTGAAAATAACGAATTTTCTAAACTGCCTGTGCGGCAGTGAACGATTGCAGTACGTCGCCACCACGTGAAGCTCTTTTCTAAACTGCCTGTGCGGCAGTGAACTATTATTTGTTTTATTAACTGTGTTTATATCTTTTCTAAACTGCCTGTGCGGCAGTGAACAAGAACATGTCTTTGCCGTTCCATCCTGCACGTTTCTAAACTGCCTGTGCGGCAGTGAACAACCTGTTTCTTCTACTACAACGACCACTAATTTTCTAAACTGCCTGTGCGGCAGTGAACATAATTAATAAGGTCTGTGAGCTAAACCCTGTTTTCTAAACTGCCTGTGCGGCAGTGAACCGACTGTGGCAAATTTACCGGTATTCATTACCGTTTCTAAACTGCCTGTGCGGCAGTGAACTAATTACGATAGCAGAGGCCACAAACGCGAATTTTCTAAACTGCCTGTGCGGCAGTGAACAATACAAAAATAACATTAAGTGCCTGATTGTTAAAGAACTTTTGGGCTTTTTAGCCCAAATACCCTTTTTTATTTTGCAATCTTAAGCCCGCGTATAATGCGGGCTGCAGCGATGCTTGAAAAAAAAGGGTTAAAACCAAGGGACGCTGGCGTTTTCTTCCACTGATTGAGAACTTAGCCCATAGCAATTAAAGGTGCCTGTGCTTTCCTTTGTCGCCTTTTTCATCACAATAAAAAGTCTAAACTTGTTTTTGGCGCCATTATCACCCTCACCTGATGATAAGCTCGTAACAGTAATAAACGGGAGTTTCTCTTCTTGAAAGCTGGCTTTTGGCCTTTTTCGCAATGTATTCACACATTCTTCATAAGGAAGGTTAAACTTTGTCGATTGGTGTTGAGCTGATCGTGTAATGTCTTTTTCAATGCGGGCTTTCCCTTTTACCTGTTTGCGTGAAAAACATACGAACTTATCCACCTTGTCTGGCACAGCCTTAATCGAAGTGATATGAGCATAGTCCAGAAAACGTTTAAGCCAACTATTGAGGTTTAACCGCTCCAACTGAGCTTGCTCTTTAGCAAATAACCTAATTTTTTGCCCTAAAGGAAAAGCCTTCGCATCGGCTTTGCTATTGTATTCAGGAATTGATAATCCAATGGCTGAGCTGTGTTCGGCTACTTTATTTTCCACCAATGCAAGATGAATTTGTTGATACACCTTGTGCCATAAAAAACCGAGGTTCGCTTCGGCATCAGGGAGCAAGGTAATGTCTTGGTAGTAGTTCATGGTAAATCCTTTAATTTTTTCCACCAAATACACCACCTCGAATAAGATTAGCTAAAACGAAGTTTTGCTGATCGCTGGAAATGTCTTTATCATTTACCCAGTTGAGCATTAGGCTGTATAAATCAATTTTGGTTTTTCTATATGCTTGCCCCCGTTGGGTAACAGCGCCAAAAGGCTCGACCGCAATTGGAAATTCAGCAGGCTCTTTCTCTGAGCCATACCAATCATCAATAGTTCTTATAGCGTTACCAAGTTTAACACTATGTAAAGCAGCACAATCGTTAAGCTTAAAAAGTACTTTTTTCTTTTCTTGCATATTCATTTCTTGAGATGGAAATACATGTTGGCCTTTGGCCAATTTTACATAGGCGTTAACGTTTAAACAGCTAAAACTATCGTCACTGTTCAGACCATCAAAAATAGCCGACGATACTTTAGCTAAATCTTGATTATCACGTTGCATCGAAAAATCTTTAAGCGAAAAGTCATAGCCATCAAAAACAATCACTTCACCATTATTAACTCTAATTTGAATACTGATAAATTCGGCTCCTACGCGGTTACGCCAAAGAAATCGTCCACTAGCTAAATTATAGGCATACCTATAAGCAAGTTCTCGTAAACCTTCCTCTTTATAAGTGTTAACTTTATCTTTAATAGCAGAAGAAAACACAGGATCATTGCAACCAAAAGGATTACCGAGGTCACCAATCATACGGGCAGTAAAGGTGATTTTAAGCGTATCATGTTGTGGGTATAAATTAGCATCGTCATTGTCAGATGATACAGGATTAGGCTTAGACTTGTCTTCGTCACTTATACCATAAGCACTCTGGGTTGAGCGATTTTTGCGCTGTGTGATAGCGATATTTTGCCAGGTATTTTCGTCAGCTCCACTCAATAAACTTGATGTCCAATTTCCTGACATCATTAGGCCGTCGGAGACTTCTATTTTCCGTTCAAATGCCAACATATTCGGTAGTTCAATGTTATCTTTCATTTTATATTCCTTGTACTTATTGTAATTCATCTAAAGGTTCAAAAAGGTTTTCAACTTCAGTTTCTAATTCTGTATCACTACTATGCTGTTCTTGAGTGCATAAATACCAGCCACTGGTGTAGCTGTAATGCCATAAACTGCCGGTAATATCTTCGCTATTTCTGAAACGATTTACACCTTGCCACTCTCCAACCGAATGTACTGACTCAACAAAACAAACTTCTGTTTTACTATCTCTAGTATTGGCGATCTCCTCATTCTTATATAGAGGAGAGATCGCTTTGTAACCTATCATAATCGGCACTAAATACCCCGGTTTCGGTTTAGGTAAAAATTCCCAATCAGCATTGGTTTTGGCGGATGGATTAATATACTCTTGCCATTGCGCAAATAGTTTTTTATTATTTTTATCGGGCACTAGCGATGAAAAATAATCATTCAGAAGTACTGGTATTTGTCCATCATAAGGCTGACTAAGATGAGCTTGCCAAGCATCAAAAAGCGGAAGCAAAGATTCATTATTTTTAGCTAGGTCTTTTAGGTGACTAGTGATTAAATTTGATACCGGTCTTGCACGGCGTTCCAAGACTGAAAAATCAAGCCATGCATCTATGTTTTCAGCTCTTGGGTTATTTTCTTTGGTTTCCTTTACGTGCTCAGACAGATAATAAGATCTATCCATTAGAGCAAACCCAGGTAATAACTTACGCTTAAGCCGATAAAAATCTTGTTGGTCGTTTAGATCAAACACGGCGACATCACCAATGGATAAAATACTTCCACCAGCAAGACGCTGGGTTAAACAACGACTTCGCACCCAATCTAAAAAATATTCCTGTGTTTTACCAAGACCACCATCCAAACCAATCAGCAGAGATACGACCATATTCATTTTGCCTTCTTCGATAATTGAAGGCGCTCCGCCACTACCAACTTTTGTAACATCTTTACTAAGGTATGCAGGATTCTTACTTTGAATAAAACGGTCATGGTAGGTGCCATATGTGTGCACTTGATATTCATGAGCAATAACAGCACAACCAGACATGTTTAACTGACAGTAGTTAGATTTAGGCAACTTACGGCTAAGGTTGTGGCTAAAGCCGAGAAAATGAGTAATTGCAGGAAAGCCCCAGGTAAAACCAGCGACAGCATTAGCATTTTGTACTCTTACTCGGTTAATTAAAATTATTTGATTCATACATCACTCACTTTTTTACCGCTTTCTTTTATATCTAAAACAGGTGCTAAATTCCTTAGTGCGTGAGACATAAGTAAAGACCACAATTTGCGATGTTCTTTTTGTGGTGTAAATTTTTTATCACGGCCTCTAAGTAAACCATTTAGCCATGTAGCAAAATCATCACAAACTTTTTTTTGCCAATCGGTGGTTTTGCGTTGTCGCTGAAACACTTTGTCATCTCTATTCGGGTCTAGAAAATACTGCTGATGTTGCTTGAGCTTTATATCGTTATCTTGAGACCAACCAGATGGTAAGCTTTGAATATTTTGAGCATGGTATAAGACGGTATCAATAATATCCATTCCCCATTTAATCAACCATTTTCTCCGATCTGGATGCCTAGTACTAAGCGCTAACTTCTCATTACGTAAGAGAAAAGCTCTTAAATACTCAATGTCATCTTTTACGGAGGAATAAGGGATACCTCGGCTAAACCACGATTTGCAATGTATAGGTGGAATAAGTTGAGTATTCCAAATAGGTGGGGCTGTTTTTAGTAATTTCATGACTCCCCCCCTCTTCCCGTTAAGGATACTCGCATTCTGAGGCTGGCTTTGTGTCACCATCAAGTTATTGACATTTAAAGCTCGTTTGTAGGTGTCAGGTAGAAATTTCTTATTTCTTAGGGCCTTATCGTATTTATCGCGCTGCTTTCTTGCATCTTTTGAAAAGTGGCTTTGATGCAGATACTGGGCAATTGAAGATGATTTAAGTATGCTGAGTAAATGGTAATTATCGCTAACAGGAAAGTAAATTTGTTTTAATAACGCATCTGTTGATGGCCTAGTATTTAATATCTTATGATAACGACTTATCCATCGGTCTAATTCATCTTGGTCATCCGCAAAATGTCGTAGTCCCGCCTTAGACTTACTGCTTAGTTCATCGAAAAGATAGCGCGTACCATTTTGCAACATTAGAAACTTAATCTGCTTAGAATATTTGGCGTCCAAATAAGTACCATCCAACAATTCCGTTCTAAGGCTACTTGTTGTAATATAACAATTGTCTTGTTCAGTTGTTCGATCGAGAATTGATGATCCTGAACTACTAGAATGGGATAGCTTAGCACAATGTGTGGCTGGTAATATCCCTTCACTAGATTCAATAGCTCGACAAATCCAAATATTGTAGAAATTAGTTTTTTTGTAAATTTTATCTAGCTGTTTATTAAAAGAGCCAATAGCATTTTCATTCAGCATATCATGATAACATGACTCAAATTCTTTTCTATTGTTGGAAGTAGCTGGTTTATCTTGAATTTTTATTAGTCGCTTTTTAAGCTCAACATTTTCAGTATTATCGACTTTAGCTTGTAGCAGCTTTTTAGAGAGAAATACTGACACTAATTCATCACGATATTCACCTAGCTTATCTTTTTCATTAAGTCCATCTATATAATTTTCTATGATGTTTTTCCATTCTTTTGTTAGATTTTCAATCATTTTACCTCCTGATAAAACCCTAAATTATTGTGATAAAAGTAGTCTGTGTCTCGACCACTGTTATAATCGATAATACGTAATTCTCCAAATCTCCAACTTACCTCAGATAAAGGTATAGTAAATTGTTCAGCTAATTGCTGGTAAACAAATCTTGGCGATTGTTGAAACCAAAAGTGACAGTTATTTCCAAGTATTGACTCCTCCTCACTATTTATCGTGATTCCTGAGATTTCACCAAACTTAGCTGGGCTTACATTTTCATTAAACCATCGCCAATATGGAGCTTGGTGTTCATTATCTTGCCAAAGATAATAGGCTTCATCTTTTTGAGAGTCTCTAAACCGCTGTTGCCGCTGCACTTCGCCACACCAATGAGGTGTATTTTTTAGTGTATTGTTCCACCAAACTTTCGCTTGTTTCTCACCTGAAAATAGTTGCCAAGCTAATGCTTTATGTTCTAATGCGTTCAGGTTAATAAATTTTCCACATCTGTTGGCATGATATTCTGATGCCGTGGGAAGGTTAATTCTTGGCGTAGAATTGATTATTCGATACTGCTCAGGCTTTAGAATCTTATTTAAATGTTTAGATGAAAGTAGTAAGTTTTTCATCTCAAAGCCTGGGCGGGTAAAACACACTTGCTTACCTTTGAGAGCTCTTGCATTTTGATCTAGTAATAGGATATTGGGCTCTGCAATTTTCTTATCTCGGTGGCGTAACACTCTACCAGCTAGTTGGATAATTGAACGCATCGAACTAGGCTCGACAATTGCCCAGTCATAGTCATGGTCTCGACCAACTTCTGCAACTGGCGACGCCAATACAACGAAAATATGATGTTTTTGTTCACAATTATTAATTGCTTTTCCTATCACATTATCTACATCCCAAAACTTTTCCTCGTCTTTGCGATTTAATATGCTATCCAATTGATTTTCGATATAATTTCGTATAGCTAGCGGATAACCGCTATGATAAATACAATAGTGAATACAAGTATCCTGACTACTTTCTATTGAAGGCGCGTCCATAGAAAGTAAAGCTTTAGCAACCGCAACTAAAGGATTAATATTCGCCATACGCACTAATCCAACAGAAATCTGCTTCCCATCGCGGTTAACATGATGGTTAATATGCAAGCGAGGTATATGATGAGATATTGTTAGTGCGAGAGTGCCTATAGCAGATAACTCTTCACCAGATTCAAGTTTGATAATTTCACCTAGCTGTTTAACATCTTTAGCTTGCGCAAGCTTACTAAGCTCAGTTATACGCTTATCTACAAATTGCTGATGGTTATTCTGGTAATCGGGTTTTAGAGCTGATACGAAGCGTTTTTCGTAGTGCGAAGTATTAAACTCATCGAACCAAGCACAACATATATCACCATTCCAGTGTGCTATATTTGCTTTAGCGTACTGCTGCCATCCCGCTCTATACGCGTCGAATAATGCAAAAGCTTGCGCCGGGGGCATGGTGGCAGTAGAAAGCAAAACTTTACTACCAAGCAATCCTGCCCAGTGGACTAAACGACACAATGCAGGAAGATCAGATAAACTAAAGTCATCAGGTTCATCTAATATCAAATCTGAAGTTAGTAACCTTAGCATCGCTGCTGTTTGTCTTCCTCCTTTTACACCTTCCGTAGCACTAATTAGATGGTCAATAGTACAAACTAGCGCAGGCGCTTCAAGCAACTTACTGATATTTTTATCTTGCCTAGTCCATTTACTCAAACTATGTAGATTATCTGCGGATAAATGGATGAACATGCTTTTATCTAGCTCTTCTTCAGATGACTCACTACCTGTCTTATCCTCTTGATTTTCTTTGTGTCTTTCGCAGTTGCTATCAAATAATTGTTTTACCGCACTGCCGCCAACAGCTATGGCTAGTTGCTCATCACTGATACCAACAAGATTCTGAAATTCCCGTCCAGTTTGGAGTGTTAACGTACGTAGACCAATAGCAACACTAAAACGTTTCCTACCGGTTTGTTCACCAAGTGCATACATAATCTTCGCATTGGCAATAGTTTTACCACGGCCAGTAGATGCCATATTAATACCAAAAAAACCATATGTAAGTGTATCCCTACCTAATCGTTTAGCTAATTTTCTCGCGCTATCTTGCCAGCCGTATTTGTCCTTATTTTTCTTCACAGAAGTAGATAGCATTTCGTTATCATCAAGCTCTGTGAGGCTATCATTCAGCTTAGACAATGCCAGAACAATCTTTTGACTGTGGTAAGCTACACCAATTAAGTGTTCATCCAGCTTTTGTTTAAAACCCGAATTTGAATCGTATTTACTGTAACTATTCGCATAAATTTGATAATTGCGACTACGCCATTTGGGTGTGACTTCAGATTGAGAAGAATAGTATCGATCAGCCAACATCATAGCTAGTCGAGAAAGGTGACTTGTAAATAATTGATTGTTAATGTAATCCTTATTTGCGATATCATGTGAAGCCAATTTTGTAATAGCTTCTGCAGCAATATTTGAAGCATGTGAGCGCCATTTAGCGCTGTTGTAAGGTAAGGCTTGCTCTCCAATCTGCCAGTTTTCAGTCACTCTTGGCTTTTGTTCTTTGTCATTGCACCGATAAGAATTCCATTGAGCATTAAAATAATTTCCCAACCATTTTTCAACGCAATCAATTGATGGTGTATTAACTTTTTCCAGCCAGGCAGGCACCAATGGCAAGCGATGATGGGATACAATAATCCAGGCGATAAGCTTCGCAAAGGGCGGCAAACTTTCTATTGGGTGGTCACCAATGCCGTTATCGATACCGTCTCTAAAACATGGATCAATTTCAGTAAACTCTTCTTCTGCTAATCTCTCCAACCAATCTAAGTCTTGGCGCTTACCAACAAATGCCTGAAACAAGCGTAAGGAGATCCATTCATGGCGGTAGGGTTCAAAGGCTTCCGTTTTAATATTAGGATCTATTTTTTCTTGAAATAATTTATTAGCTTTACCAAAGTCATGAAATAAACCAGCGATTGAGGATGCCACTTCAATAATATTTAAGGTTTTCCAGCTATGCTTATCAATATATGGCTCAATAGTTTTGTGCGTACTATTCACTGGCACATAGCCTTGCGCGTTAAACTTATCCTTCTTACCCACCACCCATAACAACTGACTTCTAGCACGGCTGCGTATCCAGTGGCAGCTGACGGCGGTGTTTTTACTGGCCGTTTGGCGCAGCATTTTTTTAACGGTGAGTAAAGCTTCTTCGGTAATTACCGTTTGCCAGGTATTATCGCCAATGCGATTGGCAAAGGCGTCCAGCACTCGACGGGTTTTCTTAAGGGCGTTTTTCTCACATTGGGAGACAAATGTGACCATCATAGATCGTTGACCTCGCCTTCTTCCTCTCCCTGAAGAGCCACTCGTTTCACTTGCGCGAACATAAAGTCTAGGGCTTTGTGGTCGGTAAATTTTTGCAGGAGTTGTTGGCGAAATTCCTGTTCTGTGGCGTCTTCTTTGGCGCTAATAAATGCCCACGGCAGTACGATAGCGTCTTTAATTAGGTCAGCAATGTCGAAAATAAGCGCACCCCTTCTGGTCTTACCGTGCATTACCGCAAAACCATGGGGAATACCCAATACCCAAAGTGTGCATGCGGCTAAACCATAGGCTAAATAGTTGCCATGATTAAGAAAGTCATTGGCTTTATCTATAAGGGAAGTGCCCGTTGATTGATGCTCTCGTTTAAAGCCTTCAAGCTGAGTATTGTTGGCGGCGAATTTATAGAGCACTTTGGTCAGTTGTGCCTCGGTTAAAAGTAGATCAGAGGATTTATTTGCCTCCCCTGTTCGTTTATCAAAAGTATCCAGTGCATCTTGTATACTTTTATTCTGTATATCAAAGCCTTCACTTTTTAAGTCTCTATCTTTACCCCATACATGCAGTAAGAACTCAATTCTTGCCTGTTGAAATTGTTTGGCCGCATTTAGGCGCTGGCTTTCGTCAAACCAGAATGATAGCCAACCTTGTAAGTATTCTGTGGGGCGATACTCACTTTGGGGCGTCATCCATTCAATATCATTCGCCATATATAAAGGCGTTCCCCCGCCACCACAAAAACCAATAAGTACACCCGCTTGCGCCAGCATTCTCATCGCAGCCTGGGTAATGGAAGTGCCGTTTCCCAGTAATAACACTGTGGTATTGGCGATGGGAATATTAAAGTATTGATGGTCTTTTTTAGCTTCTGTTAAATACAATACCCGCCCATCTTTTTGCATGACTCGACAATATTCAAGGTAATACATATTGGCGCGTTTAGAGTGCAGGATGGCCTTAAGATCTGAAGGCGCTAGGTCTTTCATTGCTGTAACTTTCCTTAGTCTACTATTGTTATTTAGTGTTTAAGACTGCGGTTATCAATTGTGTAGATCGGCTAAAAACTATTGGTTTTTAGCAAGTAAAATGCTGTTGGTTATGAATGTTTTTCTAAGGCTTTAAATTGATGCTCAATGTATTCCACATCTTTATAGCCCTTAGTGAAGGGGGTTATTTTGATGGCATAAGCACTGGTGTCTAAAGTAACAAAAGACCAGCTTTCTGTTGGTACAATACAGGTAATTCTTCCCTTCTCGCGCAATTCATCGGATAAGGAGCCAGCCGAATCAAAATCACTTTCAGACCCTTTAGATCTCGCAATCCCCATAGGCACCCAAACATTTTGAATAAGCGCTTGCACTAAGCAAAAACTATATTTCTCTTCACTTAAATATTTTTTCTCACTCATGTATTAATACTTCCCAATCAATTTCTAACACAGCGGCTTTTTAATACAACAGATTTTTAGTGCAACAGATTTTTAGCACACTATGTTTTTAGCACGGTAAATTATTAGCACAGGTACTAATGTAATCATTATATTAATCTTTGCAATACTATTATCGATAAAATTATGCCTAACCTTCTATCCAAATAAAAATCAGACGCCTTTATCATCCAAATGACATCAAAAATTTATTTAATAATTACAGTACTTTTTATAGGGTAAAAAGAATTGACTTCACACTTGCGAAGAAATTAAACCAAAGGTTGATAAAAAACATTTGTAGGATGAATAAATTTAAAACAACTTATAACAGATGCTTATGAGGGAGAAATATAAAGCTGCAGAGAACGCTACAAAAAAACAGAAAAAAAGAGGCAGGAAATGAGACAAAAAAAGCACAACAGATACTATCGGGATAGTCAGCATTTTATCTATCCCTTACTTATCTTTTCGGCATAGGTTCAAGAAGCACCAGCGTTCAAAAGCTAAAATATTCTGGAGTTAGAATGTTCTGGAGTTAGAATATTCTAAAGTTAAATGAGGTAAAGATCTCTTTAAACTGGCATGCTTATTCTTCTCGCTTTAGACGTTTTCAGCTGCTACTACCGGGCACTTTACAATCCTCGTCAGCATTATCTATTACTGTTTTAATAGCGCTAATAAGTTTTTTGCGCTCCCTTGGTCTCATTTCGCTTAGATACATCACCGGCTCAGCAACACCGGTGGTAATATTGATTTGCCAAATTCGACCATCTTCGCCAATGCTGTGAGCCGTGGTAGCAATATGTTGATTGTGTGAGACTTCAGTCATAAATATACCTCTGCGGTAATGATAGACCTGTTTTTTGAACTGCGCTTCAAAGTGTGAGCCAAGCGCCATTGGTGAGAATACATAGAATACTCATACATGGGCTTTGCGTTTTTATCAACCTGCCTTTTTATCAACCTTCTTATCAATAGTCTTATCTCCAGCATAACCCCCTACTACTTCCAGCGTTTTCGACGAGTTATGCCCTACACAGATTTATATCATTAACCGTCATAAATTCATTGGTGACTTACTAAGGATTATCTATGTGCGGAACATTTAATAGAACAATCGCTGTCTTAAACCTAAGGCTATCTTCTTACTCTTATAGTAAAACATTTTTCAAAAGACTATGTATGCCAGCATATATACTAACTGTATTCGGTTTAATACTTACAAGCTCTAATACTTACGCACAAAGCGATCCAAGAATTGGTATAGAGTGGGAACTGGGCGTCGGAAAAAATAACGACTTCACCAAAGTTGCCGCCCTGGATGGTGATACCTGGAGTGATCCAGCGAGCAAAAATGATCAGGAGCTACTTTGCTCCACTGAGACGGTTAAAGTTAACGGTAGTGATTTTCCATTGATGAAAATGACACATGACTTAGGTGGTGGAGGTAGGCTTCATCTTCGCACACTAGAGCTTGTCACCGCGCCCATTAGGCATGACGACAAGGAAAAGTGGAAAAGTGCATTTTTATTTCTCAAGCATTTTGTGGATATTATCAATAACGATCATTACTGTAAGTCGCCTATCCTAGGTGCTCAACCTATTGATGGAACCTGCTATGTCAGCGCTAAAGATGTTGTGGAGGCATTAAATACTATCACACCTGACTATGCGCGAACTGGGGCTCACTGCGGCGCAAACAAGAAACACAATCCCTCTAAAGTGGGTTTTTACAAAACTAATACAGTGTCATATGAAAATTTTGTCAGCGCACCTAATACCCAGGTTAACATTGAATTAAATTTAGAGCATTTTGGCAACAAAGCTAAACCTATAAAGACTTTATTTTCTAATCAGGATGGTGCAGCTTATAAGTCTTACAGTGCTGCACGTGATCGATTCTCTAAAACCAGTCGCTGGGATAGTCCGCAAGTGAAAGGGTTTTATATGCTACTTGTGTATTCCCTTAACGGGCTTGTAGAGTTTGAACTTGACTGGGCGAGCCGAACAAAAAAATATCAAAATGACAACGCCGCTAATCAAGGATGGATGCGTAAAAATAATTACGATCTTTACTTAAAGACACCCCTTAATCTTATTTATCATAGGTTACGGACAATGGGTCTGCTACCATCTGACAGAGATCCAGTTGCCATTAATAATGCGGAGGGTAACTTTATTAATGCATTTAATAGTAATT
This sequence comes from Agarilytica rhodophyticola, assembly GCF_002157225.2. Taxonomy (NCBI): domain Bacteria; kingdom Pseudomonadati; phylum Pseudomonadota; class Gammaproteobacteria; order Cellvibrionales; family Cellvibrionaceae; genus Agarilytica; species Agarilytica rhodophyticola. The sequence continues at coordinate 3,187,855 of NZ_CP020038.1, read as the reverse complement.
ACTGCGAAGTAATAAAGCCTGGGTCATGGTTCTATCAATCAGATGATGACCGCTATGCCTGCAAGAGTTACACTACAGATGTGCCCGGCGTTGGTGAAGTCAAATATAAAACACTTGACAAATGGCAGAAGGATATCGTGACTGACGATAACGACCCCATGGGAAT